>CAKSVM010000054.1 GCA_934503195.1 uncultured Eubacteriales bacterium | reverse complement strand
AATTTTCCGTTGACCCAGACCTCGCAGAAGGTCGACTGCGAGACATAGTCAAGCCGCAGCTTCGACGCGAAGTCGAGCGCGAGCTTGTTCCGGATAAGCGTCTTGTCGAACATATTCGCGATAAGACACCACTTCTTGCCCTCTTCCATGCCGAAAAGCGAGGTTTTCGACGGGAATTTGACATTATACGGCTTCTTCTCGGCCGAGGCGGTCGAGTTTCCGCGTACCTTGACCGTGATCTCCGACTCAATCACGCCGTCGGACGAAATCGCGGTGAGATATCCCGAGTCGTAGTTCTTTCCGAGTCCCTCGGGAATCTTAAGCGCGATGACCGGATAATCGCTCCGGTAAGAGTAAGTGAGCGCGGCCTTCGCCTGCTCAAAATCCCAGAACGCGCGGTCGGGAACGACGCCCGGATTCAGATATTCCTCGTTTATCACCTGAAGGCACTCGAAATATCTCGCCCGCGCGTCGGGATCGTAGAAGGACGACGGAAGCTTCAGCACCGCGTCGTCGATGAGTTCAAGGCGTTCCTCGTGCGTGTATGTCCGCCCGTCATACGCCTCGGTCGTGACCTCGGGAGTGGTTTCGGAAGGATTCCCGCCCGAGCAGGAGACAAGAATTCCCGCGGCGAGAAGCAGGGAAAGGAATCTTACGCGTCGTTTCATCGTGGTTTCCTCCTTTTTCGGTGTCGGTCAGCGAAGAGTCAGACCTCATCCGTTCGCCAGCGCGCGGCGGGCGAGATTCCGTTCGAGCGCGGCCATGATCTCCTCGTGATCGTCGTAGTGGCGGTATTCGCCCTCAATCAGCTGATAGGTCTCGTGTCCCTTTCCGGCGAAGAGTATGCAGTCACCCGGAAGCGCGTGTTCGATCGCGTATTCGACGGCCTCGCGGCGGTCGACAAAGGCGACATACGGACAGGAGGTCGCCGCGACGCTCTTTTCAATGTCGCGGATTATATCCTCCGGCGGCTCGAAATTCGGGTTGTCGCTCGTGATTATCACAAAGTCGGCGAAATTTGCCGCGACCTCGCCGAGCTCGCCGCGTCTGAGCTGCGTCCGTCCGCCGACCGAGCCGAAAAGCACGACAAGCCGCTTCGGCTTGTATTTCCGTATGGTCTCAAGCGCGGCGCGCATCGAGACCGCGTTGTGCGCGTAGTCGATGATGCAGACCACGTCGTCAAGCGCGCCCTTCGGCCCCTCGACGATCTCAAATCTTCCCTTCACCGTCGCCTTCGCCAGCGCAGGGCCGATGACCTCGGGATTTATCTTCATCCGCCCGGCGACCGCGATCGCCGCGAGCGCGTTGTAGACGTTGAACTCGCCCGGCATACGCAGTGAATACTCGTGCTCGCCCGCGATCGTCTTGCAGATGAAGCGGACTCCGAGCAGATTTCCGGCTCTCCACGGCTTTATGTCGCGCGCCGAGACGTCGCGCTGGCCGTCCATGCCGAAGGTCGAGTTTATCGACCGCGAGGTCTTGACCATATCGGTGTAATGCGGATCGTCGGCGTTGAAAATCCCGTATCTGCACTGGCGGAAAAGCTCGGCCTTGCAGGCCATGTAATGCTCGAAGGTCGGATGCTCGACGCCGCCGATGTGATCGGGCGAGAGATTCGTGAACACGCCGATGTGGAAGTGGATTCCGACGATTCTGCGCATATACACCGCCTGACTCGAAACCTCCATGACCACGCAGGAGACGCCCGACTCAACCATCTTCCGGAAGGCCCTGTGAAGCTCATAGCTCTCGGGCGTCGTGTTGACGGTCGGCGTTCTGACGCCGTTTATCACGATTCCGGTCGTTCCGATCGTCGCGGTGTTGATTCCTCCGGCGTTAAGGAGCGCGGCCGTCATCGCCGTGACCGTCGTCTTTCCCTTGGTTCCGGTGACGCCGATTATCAGGAGCGAGCGCGCCGGATAGCCGAAAAAAGCCGCCGAGGCGAGCGCGAGCGCGGCGCGCGTGTCGCTCACGATCACCTGAATCGCGTCGGACGGCAGATCGAGCTTTCTCTGTACAAGAAACGCCCGGCAGCCGTTTGAATAGGCTCCCCCGGCGTATGAGTGTCCGTCCGAAACCGCACCGATGAGGCAGACGAAGATCTTCCCCGGCGCGGCCTTTCTGGAATCATAGATTATATCCGAAATCTCAACGCCCGAAACGTCGGACGTGGATTCGTATTCGATATCCGCGAGAATATCAGAAAGCAGCATATTATCCATCCTTAGCGAGTTATTGTCGGTTTTCCGCAGGCGCGGATTGTCGCGAGGGCGAGGCATTCGAGCGAGTCGGTGTAGAAATCGCCGAGCTTTTCGTCGCGTTTTATCAGCGAAAGCTCGGTACAGCCGAGAATCAGCCGCTCGCAGCCGAGAGAACGCATATAGTGTGAAATCTCGTAAAAGCTCTCCATGTTGACCTTTTTCCCCATCTTTATCTGGTCATAGATTATCTCCATGACCCGCGCCTGATGCGGCGCGTCGGGAACGACGCAGGTAATGTCGTGCGCCTCGCAGTATTTCTGGTAGGTCTTCGAGATGACCGTACCGTCGGTCGCGAGGAGGCCGAATTTCGAGATTCCGCCGGCCTTCAGGCAGGCGACCGACTCCTCGACGATGTTGAGGATCGGCACGTTAACCGCCGCGGCGAGCTGATCATAGAAATAATGCGCCGTGTTGCAGGGGATCGCGATTATGTCGGCTCCGAACGCGACGAGCTTTTTCGCGTCCCCGATCATCGCGCCGATAGGGTTGACATCGGACTTCCCGAGGATATACGCCGTCCGGTCTGGAGTCGTGGCGCGGCTCGAGATGACCATGTCGATATGCTCCTGATCCGATTTCGCGTCGGTCAGCGAGGTCAGGAGCTCATAGAAATATACCGTCGCCATCGGCCCGAGTCCGCCGAGGACGCCGAGAAGCTTAGACTTTTCCATAGTATTTCTTGAACTTTCCGTAGTGATTCTTTCCGTGCATGATAAGATAGAAGAATCTCTTCGGGTTCATGCAGACATCGGGCGAGTACCAGAGCGACGGATGAGCCTCCCCGGCCTTTGTCAGAGTCTTTGCCCTCGCGACGAGCTTCGGGTCGCGGCAGTAGGAATAGACGACGCCCTTCGGAACGCTGTGCCAGAAAATCTCGCGGTCGCAGAAATAAGTCCCCTCAGCCTTCTTTCCGAGAACATATTCCTCAACGATATATCTCGCGATATTGCATCCGGCCGACGTGACGTAGTAGTTTGATCTTCCGAGCCGCAGATTTATCTCAAACGCGCGGAAGGTTCCGTCGCGCTCGTCGTATTTGATGTCGAAATTCGAGTAGCCGACAAACCCCGTCTCCTCAAGATAGGCCTTGAACCGCTCCATGAGCGGACGGTTTTCCTCGGTGATTATCGCGCAGTGGTTGCCGAGTCCCTTCGGCGTGTGCTCCTCAAGCAGGACGTGGCCGAGGCACATCATCCGCACCTTTCCCTCGTGATCCGAATAGGCCGTCAGGACGCGCATCTTCGAGTCGTCGCCCGGAATCATGTCCTGAAGAATTATCTTCTCGGGATAGCCCGAGCCGTAGATCCGGCGGATGATTATCTCAGCCTCGCCCGCCGACGCCGCCGTGTAGACCTTCTTCATCCCGTCAAATGGATATCTCCAGTATACCGCGCTGGCCGACGGTTTTATGATTATTGGGTAGGAAAATCCGAGATTTTCCTCGGTGAGGATATTCTCGAAATCGCTGTCGGGCGTGATGACCTTCGTCTTCGGATAGAGTATCCCGTGGCGGTCGCAGTCCTCGTAGAACGACGCCTTGTAGGCGAGCCTCTCGAAAAGCGCGGGGCCGATGTAGGGGACGATATATTTCGGGCGAAGCCGGTCGCCGTAGTGGATGAGCATCGAGGCGTAATCGTCGGTGCAGCCGAAAGCGATCAGCGTCGCGCCCTCATGGGCGTTCGCGAAATCGGTCAGGGTCCTCACCATGACCTCGGGATCGTCGATATGCTCGACGATCGTGAACTTTATTATCCGCGTGTAATTCGACGCGCCGATCGCGTAGCGTCCGAACGCGTAGGACTTCACGCCGTACTCCTCATGAAACGCGCGCGCGACGTTGTAGCAGTTGAGATCCGCGCCGATGAGTACGGGAATTATATTAAGCTTTTCCATTTATCTATCTTTCTTTTCCTTAGTTTTTTTCGTCGATGAAGAATCTCTTGTACCAGACAAGGAAGGTGAAGACCGTCCAGATCTTCCGCTGATTATCGGCTTTTCCGGTGAAATGGTCGTCAAGGAGCGCGAGAAGCGAATCGGTGTCGAAGAACTCCTTCGCGAAGTCGGCCTCAAAGTAACCTTTGACGATATCGCGGTACTTTACCTCGCGCAGCCAGAACTTTATCGGAACCGGGAATCCGACCTTCTTCCGCTCGGCCCATTCGTCGGGGAGAGTCTTGTTCGCCGCCTTGCGGAAGATGTATTTCGTGTTCTCGCCGTTGATCTTGTACTCGTGCGGGAGCGACTGCGCCTCTTCCATGACGACGCGGTCGAGGTAGGGCACGCGCAGCTCAAGCGACGCCGCCATGCTCATCCGGTCGGCCTTTAAGAGAATGTCGCCGGGGAGCCAGAGGTGCAGATCGAGATACTGCTTCTTGTCAAGCTCGGATTTTCCCCTGACGCGGGCGTAGATCGGCGCGGTGACCTCCTTCGTTGTCGGACCGACGCGGTATTCGGGCTTCAGAACCTTATACGCGCTCTTCTCGTCCCAGACAAGAGCCTGACCGATGAAGTAGTCCTCGGGATTTCCGCTCGATTTGATGATGAAATCGTGTCCTTTGAAATACGGAAGCTTTTTCGCGACGGCGGCAGCGGCGACTCTCAGAGGCTTCGGGATCTTCTTGTACTTTTTCATCATCGGGGTCTCGTCGTACCACTCGTACCCGGCGTAGATCTCGTCCGCGCCCTCTCCCGAGAGAACGACCGTGACCTCCTCGCGCGCCAGCTTCGCCAGAAACCAGAGCGGAACGCTCGAAGGATTCGACTGCGGCTCGTCCATGTGATACTGAATGTCCGAAAAGGCGTCAAAGCACTCGTCGGCCGTGATCAGCTTCTTGTAATTCTCGATTCCGAGATAATCCGAAAGCTCCTTGGCGTAATCGGTCTCGTTGAACTTGTTGTAGTCGAATCCGACCGAGAAGGTCTTGTCGGGCATCAGGCAGGCCGTGATGTAGGAGGAATCGACTCCGCCCGAGAGGAACGCGCCGACCTTGACGTCGCTGATCTTATGCGCCGCGACCGACTCGTTGACCGTCTGGTCGATCTCGTCGACAAGCGCGTCAAAATCGCCCGGCTTCTCGGTGAAATCGGCGTCCCAGTATTCGGTGAGCCTCATCTCGCCCCAGCCGTTTCCGGTTCTGTCGATCGTGAAATAATGCGCCGGGGGAACCTTGTAAACGCCCTCGAAGAAGGTCGAGTCTCCGGTCGAGTACTGGAAGGTCAGATAGGGTCTGAGAGCTTTTTTGTTGACCTTTTTGACAAATCCCGGATGTTCAAGGAAGGCCTTTATCTCGGACGCGAAGAGGTAATTCCCGTCGGAGGTTCTGTAATAATTGAAGGGCTTTATGCCGAAATAATCGCGCGCGCCGTAAATCCGGCCTTTTTTCGAGTCGTAGATCACGAACGCGAACATTCCGCGCAGATGCGATGCCAGCTCCTCTCCCCACTCCTCATAGCCGTGGACGAGAACCTGCGTGTCCGAGCGGTTCGTGAAAATATGACCGGCCGCCTCAAGCTCGGCTCTGAGCGACTCAAAGTTGTAAGTCTCGCCGTTGTAGACGATGACGACGCTCCCGTCCTCGTTGTACTGCGGCTGAGAGCCGCCGCCAAGGTCGATTATCGAAAGGCGGCGGAATCCGAGCGATACGTCGTCGCCGAAAAATTCACCGGCCGAGTCGGGGCCGCGATGGACAACGCGATCCATCATTCTGTTAAGTATATCCTTACGCTTCTCAAGAAATCCCGTGAAGCCGACAAATCCACACATAGTGCTTTCTCCTGTGAAATAAAAAGGGTAGCATCAATCAGTATATTATACCACATATCGGAAGAAAAATAAAGGGGTAAAATGAAAAAAGTTGCGCTTTGCGCAACTTTTTTTCTGTATATTTTCGAAATCAGTCTGAGACAGAGAGGAATTTCTCAATCGCGTCCTCCGCGGCCGACTTGTTTGAGTCGTACATCGACGCGAAATCGGTCTCGCCCTCGTAGACAAGCGAGCAGAATCTGTCCGAAAGTCCGCCCCAGTTGTAGTAGATTCCGAGATCGTACGACCGCGAGCCGAGGATCATGTCGAGCATATCCGAGCTTATCGTGTCGCGCGCGTACTTCGATTTCATCGCGATTTCATAGTAAGCCGGGACGACCGTGTAATGCGACTCGGCCGCCAGGGCCTCGATGATGATCGATGTCCGATCGGTATCCGAAGCCGTTTTCGGGACGCATGAGACCGCCGCGATATAGTTCACGGCCGAATGATAACCGTCCTGATTTTCGTCGAGCTTCGGCGAAGGAAGGACTCCGAACTCAACGTCGCGGTCGCGCATTTTCGCCATTACGTCCATGACCTCTCCCATGAAGAGTGCCTGATTGTTCGTGAACATATTAAGCATCGTGTCATAGGTGTTTTCTCCGGCCTTGAAGCCGACCGGGGACGCCGTCGAATATTTCTGCGCGGTGAGCGAGTAGCGGATCCAGTATTTTTCGAGCGAGAGGAGCGAGTCGATGACGTCGTGGACACGCTGACTGTTCATCGTGAGCGAGATTTTACCGTTCTTGTCGGCCGTGGCGATACGCTCGCCCGAGCCGATGTAGGACGCGGTGATTATGTAATCGTGGCCGACGATTCCCCATCTGTCGTCCGAATCCTGCTTGCCGTCGCCGTTAAGGTCATGCGTGACCTCCTTGCACATCGAGGTCATCTTGTCGAGCGTCCATTTGCCCGACGCGACGAGATCGTACGGATCGTCGAGCTTGAAATCGTCGATGAGCTGTTTATTGAAGAGATAGATCCAGATCGCGTCGAGATCGCAGACGGTTATGTCCGAGAAGAACATATAATTCTCGCCTTTGATCGAAAGCTCAGAGAGGCAGTTCTGATCGTACCACGGCTTTTCGGTGTCGAGGTACCGGAGCGCGCTCAGCGGGAGCAGTAGATCCTCCTGCGCGAGATTTCCGGCGTCCGTGATCGCGGGCATTATGAGATCATAGTCGTCCGACGCGGCGAGGACCGCCTGCTTTGCCGGGGTCACGACATCATAGCCGTTGACGCGCTCGTGCTTTATCTTGATTTTCAGCTTGTCTTCGACCTTGGCGTTGCGGTTGTAGACATTGTCGTTCACAACGTCGCCGTTCGTCCCCTCAGACTCAAGGTCGTAGTTCGTCCAGTCCCCGGCGTTTGAGCCGCGGGCCAGGATGCGGAAGGTGTAGCCGTCGAAATCCGATTCGGGAATGTCGGGTTCGAGTCGTTTTGTTCCGGTGATCTCCTCAGATGTTTAAGCCGGGGGTTCGTCGGTTGTCCCGTTTTCGGTTCCGGTTGAATTCCCGCAGGAAAATTGTGCCATTGTAAGGGTCATGCCGAGTAAAAGCGCGGTAAGTGATACAGAGCGTTTCATGATATCCTCCAAGGTATTTTTTCACACGGCGTTAATTTATTCGTCGGTGATGATTCATTATATCACAAAAGCGCGCCGTTGTCAAGGTATTTTTTCGGTAAAATATGATATTTTCACAGATCCGGGAACTTTTTTCAGTCGTCCGGGAAGATCACAAGCTTCCCTTCCTTGTAGCCGTCGATTCCGGCCTTCTGGAGCGCGCCGAAAATGCGATGGCGGAGTCCCTTGTTGTTCCGTTCGAGAGTGGCGAGAAGCTGCTTCATAGACTCGCGCTCGGTGTGCTTGTCGGCCGGGCAGGGGGACTTTATGACCGGGAGCGGATGATGATTTATGAAATATCTCACATCCTTTTCCTGCGCGTAGATGAGCGGACGGATCATCGTCATATCCTTTCTCGAAAGATAGGTCACCGGCGAGAATGAGCCGAGCCGCCCCTCGTAGAAGAGATTCAGCATGAATGTGTCGACAACGTCGTCAAAGTGATGTCCGAGCGCGAGCTTGTTGCAGCCCTGACGCTTGCATTCGTCGTGAAGCGCGCCGCGGCGCATCTTCGCGCAGAGTCCGCAGGGATTCTTCTCCTTCCGGATATCGAAAACGACGTGCGCGATCTTCGTCGGGACGATCACATACGGAACGCCGAGCTCCTCGCAGAGCTTTTCGACCCCGGAAAAATCCATCGGCGCGTCAAAACCCATGTCGATCGTTATCGCGACAAGCTCGAATTTCTTCGGATAGAATCTCCGCAGCTCGGAGAGCGCGTACAGGAGGGTCAGCGAATCCTTTCCGCCCGAGATTCCGACGGCGATCCGGTCGCCGTCCTCAATCATCTCATAATCGTCGACCGCGCGGCGGGTGAAGCTTAAAATCCTTTTGATTTCTTTCATATGAATCCTTTCTAAAAACAAAATCCTCGCATATAATATTCAGGAAACGATTTTCCACAGAATAGTGGAAAACTCCCCGACTTAATCCGGAGGTAATATATGCCAATCAAAATCTATATCGATCAGGGACACAACCCTCAGAACCCGAACGCCGGTGCCGAGGGAAACGGCTTCCGCGAGCAGGACATAACCTATCGTGTCGGCGTGATCCTCGCCGATCTTCTGAGGCAGAACGGGAACTTCGACGTCAGACTCTCACGCAACTCGCCCGATGAGATCCTCGGAACGAGCAACACGTCGAGCCTCGCCGCGCGTGTGAATGACGCGAACTCGTGGGGCGCGGACTATTTTATAAGCCTCCACACGAACGCCTTTTCGAATCCGAGCGGACGCGGAGTCGAGGCCTATGTCTTTTCGAAAAATTCCCCGGCTTTCGCGCTCGCCGAGGACATTGTCTCGGAGCTTTCGACAATCACCGGCTTTCCCGAGCGCGGAGTCTTCGCGCGCCCCGGACTCTACGTCCTCAGAAAGACCAGAATGCCGTCGACTCTCGTCGAAATGGGCTACATAACGAATCCGACCGAGGCGAATCTGATGGCGAACGAACCCGACCTCATCGCGCTGGGAATCTACAACGGAATCCGGAAATATTTCGGGGTCTGAATCACATAATTCCGGAAAATCCGGGCAAAATACCGCTATAAATCACTATGGCATTATGGCGGTATTCTTATGTCAGAATTTTCAAAAGATTACGACGAGAACGTAAAATATCTCGACAACCTCTTCGGCATCGGCAGAAACTACGACTTCATCAGCCGCGGACTCGACATTTCGGGCCGCCGCGTGAGATTCTACTATATCGACAGCTTTGTCGACAGCGACACGCTCCAGAGGCTCTACGTCTGGCTCTGCGGACTCGGAAAGACCCCGTCGGCAGACGATATCGAGAACTTCGCGTCAAAATTCATGCCCTGCGCCGAGGTCAGCGTCGAGGAAGATCTCTCGAAGTTCGTCTACTCGGTCATGTCGGGAACAGCCGGAATGCTCGTCGATGGCTTCGGTAAAACCGGAATAATCATCGACGTGCGGAAATATCCGACGCGCGGAATCGAGCAGTCGGAAAACGACCGCGTTCTGCGCGGCGCGCACGACTCCTTCACCGAGACGGTCAAGCAGAACTCAACGCTGATCCGCCGCAGAATCCGCGACCCGAGGCTCACCTTCGAGAAGCTCACAATCGGCGAGACCTCGAAAAGCGATGTCGTGCTGTCCTACATTGAAGGCAAAGCCGACCCGGAATACGTCGATCATCTCAGAAAAAAGATCACCTCGACCAAGGTCGACGCGCTGACGCTCGGGCAGGAAAGCCTCGCCGAATGCCTTGTGAAGCGGAGATGGTACAATCCATTTCCGAAATTCCGGACGACCGAGCGTCCCGACACGGCGGCGGCGCAGATTCTCGAAGGCTTTGTCGTGATTCTCTGCGACACGTCGCCCGAGGCGATGATCCTCCCGACCTGCCTTCTCGATTTCATGCAGGAGACCGACGATTATTATTTTCCGCCGCTCACAGGCTCATACCTGCGGATTCTGCGGTTTCTGGTCTTTATCCTGACGCTGATCATGACGCCGACGTGGTATCTTCTCATCAGCAATCCCGGATGGATTCCGCCGTGGCTTGATTTCATCAAGATCTCGGGCGAGGTGAATCTCCCGGTGATTGTTCAGCTTTTCATAATCGAGCTTGCGCTTGACGGACTTAAGCTCGCGAGCATGAACACGCCGAGTTCGCTCAACAACACCTTCGGCGTCGTCGGCGGACTCATCCTCGGCGATTTCGCGGTGCAGGTCGGTTGGTTCATCCCCGAGGTGATCGTCTACATGGCCTTTGTCGCGGTCGCGAATTTTTCGCAGTCGAGCTATGAACTCGGCTACACCTTCAAGTTCATGCGGATGATACTTCTCTTCCTCACATGGCTTTTCGGAATCTTCGGCTATGTCGGCGGGCTTATTCTGATAATCGTCCTCGCCGCGACGAACGAGACCGCGAACGGAAAGCGGAATTATCTCTATCCGCTGATCCCGTTCAACGGAAAGGCGTTAAAACGTCTGATCGTCCGCGAAAAGCTGAAGGTGGAGAGGAAATAAACGTCGGGCGGAAAGTTGCGGCGGAACAAGCGCGCCCGGCCGTGAAGTGTGATTACTGAATCACCGTCGAATCCTTCATCGAGGTCGTGCAGATCTGGAAGAAGGTCTTGCCGCGGTTGATGAGAAGCTCTTCCCCGTCCTCATTGTAAAGCTTTATCGGGTCATCGACGCCCGACTTCTTCCACGTGATCTTCTCATAGGTTCCCATCGTGAAGTAATATCCCTCGCCCGAGCCGACCGTCTCGACATCCTTGTGACCCTTTTCGTCCTTGGTGTCGACGGTCGGGAGGTAGAGGACGATCACGTTCGTGAAGGAGAGCTGCTTGTTCGCGGTGTTGTCCATATGCTTGTCGCCCTTGAACTGCCAGCGGTAGTAAACGCCTTCCTTCTCGTCGTACTTGAAGTAGGGCTTGTGTCCGGCGTGATAGGTCACCTGAAGGTAGGTTCCGGGATTTCCGAGCGTCTCAATCCCGCCGTATTTCACGAAATCGAGCGGGGAGTCGAAGTCGGATTTCATCTCGGTGCGGCACTTGACGTACTTTATTCCGTCGGCGATGCGCTTTCCGTCGGTCATGAGGCTGTGTTCATAACCCATGTTCTGCTGACGCCATGTGTCGCGGTAGAACATATTCGGTATGTACATATTAACGCCGTCAAGGTGATCGACCTTGCGCTGGCTCATCTCGGTGTAGGCCTGTTCGCTTCCGCCGGCGTGGATATAGATCGCGTCGTGATTCGCCGCGAAATCGAGATAATACTCGCGCGACGATCTGACCGATCCGACGACCGGAAGATCCTCATAGTCCATCACAAGCATCATAAGCCGCGTATAGCTTCCCTCGACGATGCACTCATACATTACGTCGGCGTAGGAGATTCCCTCCTGAGGCGTGGCCTCCTTGATGTTGTTGATCATGATCGCGACGGGACGGCGGTCGCCGAAGTCAATGTCCGACTCAAGTCCGGTGAGGGGGTTCACAATCTTTTCCTCCTCGGGTTCGGCGGTCGTCTCAGGTTCCGCGGTGGTTTCGGGAGCTGTCGTCTCGGTGACCGGATCGGTCACGGGTTCGGTCGACGGCGCGATCGATTCCGAAGCGGTCGACTCGGCGGTTGACTCCTCGGGGAGCCTGTCAATCGGCTTGTTGCCGCAGGAGATTATCCCCGCCGCGAGCGACGCTAAGAGTATTGCGCAGATAAATTTCTTCATTCAATCATGTGCCTTTCGATAAAATTTTTCATTCCCTATTATTATAATACATTTTCCGCGAAAAGTCAATCGTTTATCGTGGAATAGCTTTTAATAATATTTACAATTTATATGTAGAATCCGGCGAAGAGATATGTTAAAATATATATAAGCGTACGAATACTACAGGAGGAACTGAAATGGCAGAGACATCAAACTACTTAATGTTTCACGGTAAGCCGCTGGTTCGAGAGGGTCAGCAGATTTTTTATGGCAGCATGGACGATAAATACATCCTGTTTCTCGGAATAATGACCACAAAGGAGATTAACGGAAAGCAGGTTCCCGACGACGTGATGATCCAGATCCAATCAACCGGACCCGACCACAAGGTCGTCCGCGTCGGAAAAAAGAACGGCCTTTACGAGGCCTTTGAGTTCGGCCGCGTCTGGCTCGATTCCGAGCTTAAGAAAGCCTGAAAAACAATTTTAGATCGTCGCCGCGCTTTGCGGCGGCGGTCTTTTATTTTTCCGCCCCGCCGCGAAGTCTCCCGCGGAGAATCAGGAAAATTATAAGAGTCCCCGCGGCAAAGCCCGAAAAGTCGATCCAGACGTCGGTCACAAGCGACGTCCGCCCGGTGTAAAGCTGAATCGTCTCGTCAATAAGCGCGGCCGAAAGCCCCACCAGAAGTCTCTGCGCCAGCCGCGTTCCGTTCCGGTCGAGAAGCCCGAGAAGCACCGCCAGAATCAGAAACTCCGTGATATGCGCCGCTTTTCTGACGAGAAACGAAACGATCCCCGAGCCGCCAACGCTCTCTGAGCCTTCCGAGCCTCCGGCTCCGAAAATTCCGGCGACGCTCCGCATAAACCCGATCACGGCGTCGCTGAGCGCGTTCGACTTCTCGCCGTCAAGCAGCGAGTTGCCCCAGATGAACGCGAGATTCAGTATTACAAGCAGCAAAAGCAGATTTCTGACTGATTTTTTCAAAATAAAATCACCCCTCACGATATTTTACCACAAAACCGGGCTTTTGTCAAGTTCTTACTATATTGTATTGTGCCATGATGATATAGTAACGCTTTAATTCGTTTTACACGTTTAGAAGACTATATCAACATATATATAGCAGTTATGCAAAAATGATAATTGACAGCGCGGAGAATGTGTGTTATAATTTTAACGTAGTCGAAAGACGACTAATTTATTAGTACGGAGGATATAAAAATGGCAAGATTTACTTTACCGAGAGACATTTATCACGGAAAGGACGCGCTCGACGCACTCAAGTCATTTGAGGGAAAGAGAGCCATCGTCTGCACCGGCGGCGGAAGCATGAAACGCTTCGGATTCCTTGACAAGGTCGTGAACAACCTTAAGGAAGCGGGAATGGAAGTCGAACTCTTCGAGGGCATCGAACCCGATCCGTCCGTTGAGACCGTCATGCGCGGCGCGGACGCCATGATGAAGTTCCAGCCCGACTGGATCGTCGCTATCGGAGGCGGCTCGCCTATCGACGCGGCAAAGGCTATGTGGATCAAGTACGAGTATCCGGAATGTACCTTCGAGGATATGTGCAAGGTCTTCGGAATCCCGAAGCTCCGCAGAAAGGCTCACTTCTGCGCCATCTCGTCGACGTCCGGAACCGCTACCGAGGTCACCGCGTTCTCGATCATCACCGATTACTCGAAGGGCATCAAGTACCCGATCGCTGACTTCGAGATCACTCCCGACGTCGCAATCGTCGATCCCGAACTCGCACACACCATGCCGCACAAGCTCGTCGCTCACACCGGTATGGACGCTATGACTCACGCTATCGAGGCATACGTTTCGACCGCTAACTGCGATTTCACCGACCCGCTCGCGCTCCACGCTATCGAGATGATTCAGCACGATCTCGTCAAGTCCTACAACGACGACATGGACGCGCGTGACAGAATGCACAACGCTCAGTGCCTCGCCGGAATGGCCTTCTCGAACGCTCTTCTCGGAATCGTTCACTCGATGGCACACAAGACCGGAGCAGCTTTCGCTGACTACGGCGCGCATATCATCCACGGCGCGGCAAACGCTATGTACCTTCCCAAGGTCATCGCATTCAACGCCAAGGACGAGACCGCAAAGAAGCGTTACGCTTACATCGTAGACAGAATGGGCATCGCCGACAAGACCGCGTCGGACGACGAAAAGGTCAAGGCTCTCATTACTTACCTTCGCGGCATGAACGATCAGCTCAACATCCCGCACAGCATCAACCACTACGGCAAGGACAGCTATCCGACCGAGACCGGATTCGTTCCGGAGAACGTCTTCCTCGAAAGACTCCCCGAAATCGCGAAGAACGCGATCGCGGACGCCTGCACCGGTTCCAACCCGCGTCAGCCCTCTCAGGAAGAGATGGAAAAGCTCCTCAAGTGCTGCTACTACGATACCGAAGTCGATTTCTGATAAAATCAGTCTTCATATACTATTACTATCGCTCCACCAAAGCAGGATATCCGCGGGAAACCGCGGATATCCTGCTTTTATAATGTTATTTTGCAACATCAGTTGCATAATCGCAGTAATACCGCAACTGGTGTTGCGATATTGCTGTTTGGGTGGATGCTTGCTCTATTCTCCACAGGACATTTTACGGCAATTTTGCAACGCATGTTGTAAAACATATCCTGATTATGCAGCATATGTTGCATAATCGGGATTCTTGTTATTTATTCAGCAACGTGCGTTGTCAATCAACCACCGGGACAGTCCGCATCGCGGCGATTGTGCGCTCAATCAGCTCGTCGAGCGTCCAGCCGAGCATATCTGCTCCACGCTGAATCACCTCGCGCGAGCATCCGGCGGCGAAATTCGCACTCTTGTACTTCTTCTTCACCGATTTCAGTTCGAGATCCTGAACGCTCTTAGACGGGCGCATCAGAGCAACCGCGCCGATCAGTCCGGTAAGCTCGTCGGTCGCGTAAAGCACCTTCTCCATCTCGTGTTCGGGCTTTGTGTCGACCGTGATTCCGTAGCCGTGGCTCACTACCGCGTGGATGAGTCTTTCGTCAATCCCGCGCTCGCGCATGATTTCGTCTTCTTTCTTGCAATGTTCTTCCGGATAAAGCTCGAAATCAAGGTCGTGCAGAAGTCCGACGTTCGCCCAGAAGTCGGCTTCATCTGGATATCCGAGTTCGTTCGCGAAATACCTCATGACTCCCTCGACGATCTGCGCGTGCTTCAGGTGAAATTCATCCTTGTTGTATTCGGTGAGCAGCTTCCATGCCTCTTCGCGTGTCATAAAAAATCCTTCCTTATTTATATCATGTAATCGTTTCCGCTCTCGGCTCCGGCGAGATCGGCGAGAGTTATCCCCGAAAAATATTTTTCGGTCAGCTCATAGTAACCCTTCCAGACCGGGAGCGTACGGCATCCGGCGGCTCTCGGACATACCGAAGCCCCGCTTCCGAGACACGAAACCGGAGCCATATCGCCCTCCGCGAGCGAAAGAATCTCCCAGAGCGTTATGTCTCCGGGATCCTTTGCGAGGCGATATCCGCCGCCGATTCCGTGCGAGCTGTCGAGAAGCCCGCCGTTGCGGAGAAGCGGCATTATCTTTTCGATGTATTTCAGCGATATTTCCTGTCTTTTGGCGACCTCTTTCATCGGGACATATCCCCCGGCTGAATGCTCGGCGAGGTCGAGCAGGATGCGTATCGAATAGCGTCCTCTTGTTGAAATCATCAGAATCACTTCCTTTGCTCTATTATACCACAAACCCGGTAGGTAAGTCAAGAGGTAAAAACGAAAATTTTCCATGGCAAATTGCGAAAAACTATTGCATTTTTTTGAAAAATGTGCTATAATGAATCAGTATTTCCCCGGAACAAACCGGGGAGGAAAGGGAGTTCAACAAATGAGAACACGCATACTGAGCCTCGCGCTCGCAATCTGCATGATATTCGCGATCTTCCCGGTCGCGGTATTCGCGGACGACAACACGGTAACTGTCATTAAAACCGCCGATGATTTCAACAAATTCGCGGAATCCGTGAAAAATGACGACTACTTCGGCAAGACAGTAAAGCTCGCCAACGACATCAACCTGACCGAGCTTAAAGGAAGAACCTACATCGCGGGTAAAAAAGACTGCCCGTTCCGCGGTACTTTTGATGGTCAGGGGCATAAAATCACCATTGCTTACAACCGTCAAGCCAGCATGGATCTGGACTCGTACTTCGGTATTTTCGGTGTGATCGACAGTGCGACGATCAAAAATCTCAACATCACCGGAAGTCTTATAGTAACAACCCCTACTGAGGCTAAAAGCACCTACGTCGGCGCGCTCGTCGGATACGCCGAGAATTCGACTATCATCAACTGCGCCGCCAGCGTCTCGATAGACGTCTCGGGCAGCGGCACGCACTATGTCGGCGGACTTGTCGGCGGCGCGGCCGACGGCACCTCGATCGTCAATTCCTGCGTCTATGGGAATGAACGCATTTCCTCCGCGGGAACGAATGATTTCGTCGGCGGTCTCATCGGCATTGCTGACGGAAGCGATGGTAATGAAGTTCTGGTAGCAAACTGCTATGTCTCAACGCCAGGAGTCAGTGCCAGCGCAGAAATGGCAGCATTTGATTCCTTCATTGCCGATAGTGGATCCGCAAGAGTAAAACTCTCCTATTCAGCTATACCTTCAGCAGTTTCCGGCGTTACCTGCCTTCCGGAAGAACAGATAAAAGCTGCTCCTAACGATGCTATAGATGCAGGATGGACACCTATCAATTTTGGCGATCCCCAAGTGAACATCACCGTTTCTCTCTTTGCCGCGCTCACTATGTCCGTCAAGGGAGCCAGTGAAGAGTTCCCGGACATCAGCGAATGGTATAAGGACGGCGATTATCCGCTTCCCTTCACAGTATCCGCACCGCAGAAGCCGACGATAACCGGAAAAGGCAGTATGTCCCTTGAAGAAGGTTACGCCGCGACCGAGATTCCTCTCAGATACACGGGAACACTGTCCGTATACGGCGGCAGCAAACTCGGTATCAATGACGGCAATATCTCCATCCCGGCCGGACTTGAAAAAGGCACTTACACAATCACCGTTTACGCGTTTGACAACGGTCTCAGCTCAGATCCCTTCACATTCACTCTCACTGTCACCGAAAAAGACGCTCCTCACGTCCACTCCTACAAGTGGGTCGTAGTCCGCGAGGCTACTTACACCAGCACCGGACTTGAGGAAAAAAGATGCAGCATCTGCGGCGAATCTAACGGCGAAACCCGCGAAATTCCCAAGCTCGAAAAGAACTTCCACTTCGATATCGCCTTCCTCGTCTTCGAGACCAACGGCGGCGAAGAAATTAAGGGAATCAGCACGCTCTTCGGAACCAAGGTCAACCTCAAGGCCTTCACTCCTGTCCGCGAGGGCTATGAGTTCACCGGATGGTATTCCGACAAGGCTCTCACAAAGCCGGTTGACGAGGTAATGGTCATCGGCGTCACCAACGTCTACGCCGGATGGGAAGAGGATTCGCTTGATTTCATCGACGTCGGCAAGGACGACAAGTACTATGACGATATCAAGTTTGTCTTCGACAGCGGTCTCATGATCGGCACGTCGACGGTCACCTTCTCGCCCGACATGAACCTCTCCCGCGCGATGGTCGTGACGATTCTCTGGAGAATCAACGGCTCGCCCGTCGTGAACTTCGCGATGGACTTTGAGGACGTCGACGAGTCGGCTTACTACGCCGAGGCTGTCCGCTTCGCTCAGGCTCAGAAGATCGTCAACGGCGTCGCAGAAAAGACCTTCGCTCCAGACGACAACATCACCCGCGAACAGCTCGCCACTATCATCTACAGATATGTTCGGCAGATGGGCGGCGGTTTCACCGGAGCTTGGTACTTCCCGCTCAGATACGAGGACGCTTCCGAAATCTCCGAATACGCCGACGAGGCTATGCACTGGTGCGTAATGAAGGGTATCATTGAGTCCGACGAGGACAACAACCTCCGTCCGACCGAATCCGCTACCCGCGCTGAAACCGCGCACGCATACCATATTCTCGATTCGATCTTAGCCGATCTCGAAGGCTGAAATCTTCTCCCCGCCGCAAGGCGGGGAGTTTTTCTATCTGTCCATCCGCGCCAAAAATCCCTCCGCGATTTTGCGCGGAGGGATTTTTCAGATTATCTGAGTTTCTAAGAGCCTGACGCTCACTTTCCGAGGCTGTCCTCGGCGAGCTTCATCGCCGCCGATTTCAGCGACTCGATCGTCGAGGCTACCGACGCGTCGCCAACCTTGAGCTTCGCTTTCACCGAGTTCGCGATGTCCGACGACCATCCGAACGCGATATCCGCCGCGAATCCGCGCGATTTGCGGATAACTTCGAGCATCCCGGCCGAATCGTCGTTCCGGACGCCCTTCTGCATAAGATACGTGTTGTAGTAGGGTTCGCGCAGATTCCTGTAGCTGTCATACGCCAGCGCGTCGAGGATGATTCCGGTTCTCTCGGGATCCGAAGCCGTCGCCGGAACGGTCGTCATCAGCGTTCCCCACGACGCGATTATCGAATGATATTCCTCCTGCGCCTCGTCGTATTTCGGCACCGGAAGCACACCGAAGCTCTCCTTCATCTCGCGAAGCTTCGAAAGATAGCCCAGAGTCTCGCTGCACATCACAAACCGCCCCTTAATAAACTCTGTAGCCGCATCCGTCGGAAGGTTGAAATCCCAATTGTAGTATGCCCCCTTTTCAGCGGTCAGCGCGGCGATTTTGTCGTAGATTCCGAACATCCTCTCCGAGTCGGCGTTGAAGACCGCCTTGCCGTTCTCGACCTCGATGAAGCTCTCCCCCGCGCCGAAGATCAGCGCGAGCGGAAAATCATGGTGCGACGCGAATCCGTATCTCGCGTCACCGTCGATATTGTAAGGCTCGAACGAGTCTGACGACCCCTGAAGCGCGCCAGCCTTGGCGTACTCGTTCAGTCTGTCGATCGTCCACTTTCCCGACCGGACGAGTTCGTAGGGGTATTCGAGCTTCAGATCGTCGAGGATCTTTTCGCTGAAGAAGATTCCCCATGTCGCCTCGAACGGGAAGAAAGAAATGTCGCTTGTCGTCATGTAGAGCTTTCCCGCAATCGTCAGCGAGTCGTTCACCGACTTGTCCCACCAGTCCGAATCGAGATTCAGACCGCCGACACTGTTGAGATCGAGCAGATATTCGTCGCCGATCACACCGCTCGCCTGATGAATCGGGAGCATACAGACGTCGTAAACGTCGTCGCCCGCGCCGACCGTCTTCTTTATCGTCGACGCGACGTCGTTCAGATTTATCCGCTCCTCGCGGATTGTAATGTCGAATCTGTCCGAAATCCGCGAATTGCGCTCGAACATCGCGTCGTTTATCGTCTCTCCGGTCGATTCCTCGGGCGCGATCAGGGCGTTCGCCCAGCTCTGCGGCTCGACGTTCAGAAAGACGAACTCGTGTCCGTCAAACTTTTTGTCGGGATAATCATAGTCGTCGGCCGTTGTTTCAGATAGCGATTCCGAGGTGCTTTCACCCGACGTCGACTCGTCCTGTACAGCGGCTTCGCCGCAGGAAATCTGCGAAAGGATAAGCGTGAAAAGAAGCAGTGCTGTGAGTTTTTTCATGATTTTTTCCTCTCTTTTATCTAAGGGAACGCTGATTTAAGGTTGTTTTCACAACGAAAAAGCCCATAAATCCAAGCCTTTTTCGCGTGAAAACTCCATTTATTCAGCTTATCCCTGAAATTTTCACGATCACGCCGGGTTCGGAGGTGTCTCCGGGCAGATTTTCGAGCCGTCCGAGCGTGTTTATGAGACTTCCGGGAATTGTGATCCGGTTTTCGCCGATGACGCAGAACTCCGTCACGTCAAAGCTCTCGTCTGCCGCGGAATCCTGCATGAGAATCTTCATATCCGGCGTCGTTTCACCGGTCAATGTGAGACTATTGTAGTATCCGAAGACTCCGAGCGTGTCCGTGCCGCCGGCTTCAAGCTCGACGTCGCAAAGTGGCGTGAAGCATTCGCGGCTTTTAGTTCTGGCAAGCGTCGCGACCGAAACCGCGCCGCAGGGATGCTTCGCGCTTACAATGAACGGCAAAAGCGGCTCTTTGAGCTTCACGATATCCGGATCAGCGTAATTGCCGGGCGTGAATTCCGCGAGGTTTTCATACGTGACCTTCGGCGTGATATTGTCCGGCATCGCGATATCCGACGGCGCGGCTTTCGCGGGCGGCATTCCGCGGCTGATTCTCGCGGGTCCGGTGCGCTCGATGTGGTCGCCATCGGTGTACTTCCACCACGCCTCGATTTCGCGCTTCTGGTCGACGACGTCCCACGTGTCGGTGAATTTTTCGGGATCGATGAAGGTCTCGCTTCCGTTTACCGAAAACGCCGGAGCGACGCGGTGCCATCTGACGGTTCTGAGAACCTCGGTCGTCTTGGTTTTCAGATTCCGATGGAGCGCGGGGAATGACGGGTCTGGGCGTCCGTCGGGGAGATTTCCGGTCATCGTGTGGCGCGTGACGTCGATCGCGCATCCGAGCGCGGCGGCGATGTAGACCTCGTCCATGCAGTTTATGAGTCCGCGATGCCCCGGCGCGGCGTCGAATCTGAAGTCCTCTTCAAGCTTTGAGAGCGTGATCGGGATCGCAAGGAGCGTAAATACATCATATGTACGATAACTGTCGGCGTAAGGGATCATCTCGGGGACAAGCGCGTGTTCGACGATGAGATCCGGCGCGTATTCAAGGCGAAGCTCGGTCATGAGTCTCCGGACTTTGTAATTTTTGTAGTCGGTTCCCCAGTCGACCTTCCAGTAGAGCCATCC
>CAKSVM010000053.1 GCA_934503195.1 uncultured Eubacteriales bacterium | reverse complement strand
GTGGGGGTCTGGGGGCGGAGGAACCACATTTATCGAAAATTGGTTCCTCCGCCCCCAGAGACATAATCCATAGCAGAACTCAACATCTTGGAGTATTGGTAGGGGGAGATTCCCATGTGGTCTTTGAAGATGTGGATGAAGTGGGATTCGCTGGAGAAGCCGCAGTCGTAGGTAACATCGGCGACCTTACGGCCGAGCGACATAAGGTGGATGGAGTTTGCGATTCGGATGTCGAGAATGTACTGTTTGAGGGTCATGTTCATAATCGATTTGAAATCAGCGTCGAGCTTCTGGCGGGAGACGAGGAACTGCTTCGCGATTCCCTCGGCGGTGAGCTTTTCAGGGTAGTGTTCGCTGATGTAGGTCGAAATTTCGCGGATGTAAACGAGCTTTTCGTCGCTCGAAACGGCGCGGTCGGTCGTCGTCAGCGCGTAGTTGCGCTTCACGAAATCGAGCAGAGCCGCGAGAATCAGCCGACGTTCGATCTCGCGTTCGGGAGCCTCGCTGAACGCGCCGAGAAGCGACATCACCTCGTCGCAAAGCGCGCCTTCGAGCGGAAGATAGGTCACGTTCGGACGATAAAGTTCGTCGACATTCACGAAATTCGCGATCTCCTTCGCGACTTTGCTGTTGAAATGAAACACATTTACGTCGTAAACATCGGTGTTGTGATCCATGTTCACGTGATAACAAAACGGCTTGTAGAGGATCATGCAAGGGCCGCGGCTGTAGATGCGCGTGCCGTTCGCGATGATCGTGATCTCGCCGGAGCGGATCACGTCGAGTTCGTAGTGGATGTGGAAATGCAGATTCGGCGGCCCCGGCCAGTGCGTGTTCCGCCTGAACGCGAAAAGCGGCACCGAAAAATCGTGAAATACCGTCTCCATTTTGTCCTCCTTCGTCAGCTCAGTTTACGCTGAAGCTGCAATTTTTCGAAAATTTGTATGGCGATGTGCCTATACGATCCTTGAATATGTGAATAAAGTGCGACTCACATGAAAACCCGCATTCATAAGTGACGTCCGAGACCTTGCCGCCCATCGAGAGGAGGCGTATCGCGTTCGCGATCCGCGCGTCGAGGATGTACTGCTTCAGCGTCACGCTCATGACCGATTTGAAGTCGGCGTCAAGCTTTTGTCGCGAAATAAACCACACCTTCGCGATGTCGTCCGCGCTCAGACGATCGGAATAATGTGAATTTATGTACTCCGTAACATCACGGATGTAGCTCAGCCGATCGGGGAAGCCGCACGCGCTGTCGGTGATCGCGAACTTCAGATTTTCCTGAATCACGCGCAAAAGTGAGGTCATGATCAGGATTTTCAGTGCGTCCTCGTCCTTGTTGCAGGCGTCGTACGCCGCGATCAGCGGGTAAACCTTCGCGCCCATCTCTTCGTTTATCGGAATAACCGTCAGCGAACGCGCGTAAAGCAGGCCGATGTTGATGCAGGAGGGCAGCTCCGACGCGCATTCCTTCGAAAAATGGAAGACGACGTGATCGTAGGGCGTCCCGCGCTCGGCGATTATTTCGTGGAACGAATAAGGCGCGTGGACAATGATGCAGGGTTCCTCGCAGCGGATGTTCGCGCCCTCCTCAATAATGTTAATTTTACCAGAAGTAACGATAGAAAACTCATAATAAGTGTGAAAATGCAAATATCCGGGATCGAGTCCGTCGGTTCTCCGATGGAAGGAAAAGAGCGGATCATCAAAATCGTGAAAAATAGTTCTCATTGCCACCGACTCCAGTCAGAATATCATTTTTCTATATTATATCACACTTTTCCGCAAAAATCAAGTAAAAATTGCGTTTTTTCTTATCCGATTTGATTTTTTTTTGCGAGTTCATATCAGATTCATAAATTTGCGATATAATAAAAGAATAAAAAATCACGGAGGGAAACATGAACGAACCATATCTGAAAAAACTTCCGCGCGGCCGCATCGACCTTCGCCCGCTGGCCGACGACAAGCGGATCCTCGAAAATCCGCACAAGGGCTGGTATGTGCATTATGTCGATAATGGTTTTGCGCGTAAAACATATCGCGACGGCATCGCGGACGGCGATTTTCTGACCGATTTTCCGGGGCTTTCGCACCTCTATCTGCGCGTCGACTGGTCGGATATTGAGCCGGAGGAGGGAAAATTTGACTTTTCCGCGCTTGACGAGATCTTCGACAAATGGCAAAATCGCTGCAATTTCAGCTTCAGATTCTGCTGCTACGAGACGTCAAACCCCTACGCGACGCCGAAATGGGTGCGCGATCGGGGCGCGAACGGCTTCGAAATCACAAACTGCAATCCGCCAAGATGGGAACCTGACTATTCCGACCCGATTTTTCTCGATAAACTCGATTATTTCTTGTCCGAATGTGCGAGAAAATATGACGGAGACCAAAGAATCGAGTTCATCGACATCGGAACCTATGGCACATGGGGCGAGGGCCACACGGGATTCGGCACGGGAAGGCGTTACCCGATCGAAATTCTGCGAAAGCACGTCGATCTGCACCTGAAACATTTCAAAAAAACGCGGCTGATGCTCAACGACGACCTCTTTTCGACGGCGTGCCAGACGGATGTCGAAGGCGGCTACGAATTCGCCGAATATTGTGCCGGGAAGGGCATCGGCGCACGCGACGACTCGGTCTGCGTAAGCTCGTACTGCGAATCGTTTGGCTACGATACACTTAAAAATATGAACTTCTTTCGTTATTTTAACCAAACTGCTCCGGTCGACATAGAGCTTCAGCACTACCACATGGTGGCAGATGAGGAAATGAAATCCTGTTTTCCGTTCCTCGAAGCTCTGAAAAACGTCCGCGCGACCTACGCGGGTTTTCACGGCTACCCGCGTCCGTGGCTCGAAAAGTACCGCGATTTCACCGAATACGCCGCGAATCGACTCGGATATTGGTACTTTCTGGAAGAATTGTACCTGCCCGAATGCGTCTCCGGCACAATTTCGCTAGCGAAATTATCTGTAACCAACCGCGGATTCGCCCCCGCGTACCATGAATTCAAGCTAGAAATCCGCGTCGCCGGACCAGAGAATCGTACTATTTACAGTTCGGTCGGCCTGAATCTCGGATGGCTGCCCGATTCGACAAAAACCGATACGTTGAAACTCGACTTCACGGACGTCCCGGCGGGGAAATATTCGCTTCAGATCAGGCTTTCCAAGGGCTTGCGGACGGTGGATTTCGCGGTCAGGAATGATTTTATGACGTCCGACGGATGGACAAAGCTGTCCGAAATCAAGGTCGGAAGTTTATAATTACTGAACATTTATGGAAGAAAGCAGAGAACCGATCCGCGTCGGCGTCAGAGAAATGTGCGATTTTCTCTGCCGCTCGGGGAGCCTCGACTCGTGGGCAGGCGCAAGCCGGATGGTCGAGGGCACAAGACTTCACAACATAATTCAGTCGCGCGCCGAACCGGGCTACGTGCGCGAGGTTCCGCTCAGCCGCGAATTTGTCGTCGATGGAACTAGTTTCATTCTGTCCGGCCGCGCGGACGGAATTATCGGCGAAGTTGACAGCTACACAATCGACGAAATCAAGACGACGACAATCCCGCTGAGGTTTATAAATCCGACCGATTTTCCGGCGCATCAGGCGCAGGTCGAGTGCTACGCCTGCATCTTCGCGCTCGATAAAAACCTCGATTTCGTGCGGACGCGGATCACCTACGCAAACCTCGAAACCGAGGACACGCGATACTGCTACGAGGAGCATACAGCGGCCGAGCTTTTAAGCCGCGTGAATAGCCTTCTGCTCGAATACAAAAAGTGGATTCTGATCAAAGAATCGTTCATGTCCGAGCTTCGCGAATCGACAAAAAGCCTGATATTTCCTTACAATTCTCTGCGCCCGGGGCAGGACGGAATGATCAGGTCGGTCTATCGCGCGATAAAGAACCGTGAGCGGATTTTCATCGAGGCACCGACCGGAATTGGTAAGACAATCTCGGCGATTTACCCGGCGTTTCTGGCTCTCGGAAGGGGCTTTTCGAAGCGGATTTTCTACCTCACGTCGAAGACAACTCTGCGGAATTCGGCCGCGAACGCGATAAATCTGCTCCGGAAGAACGGTTTAAGAAATCGCACGATAATTTTAAGCGCGAAGGAAAAAATCTGCCTCTGTAAAGAGGCCGTCCGCGACTGCGACAGCCTGATTTGCCAGTACTCGGACGAACACTTTTCACGGGTAAATAGCGCGCTATCAAATTTGCTCAATAATTTCGAGGTCTACGATGAAGCGATCATCACAAGCTGCGCGAAAGAGTACAAAGTCTGCCCCTACGAGCTGTCTCTTGACCTTGCTTTGTGGTGCGATATTATAATTTGCGACTATAATTATCTTTTCGATCATCGTGTCGCCTTAAAACGCTTCTTTTCGGACGATTGCAAGCCCGACGAAAACATCTTTCTGATCGACGAGGCACACAATCTCGTGAATCGTTCGCGCGATATGTATTCGTCCGAGTTGAGCTTTCAACGGTTCCTCAGAATCCTACGGCATCTGAAGCCCGAGGACCCTCTTTACACGCCGCTCAGAGGGCTTTGCAAGGCCTTTTTGAGCCTTAAAAAGCGCGCCGATTCAAACTTCGAAACGCCCGGATTTGACGTGTCAAAATCGCCCTACGAGGCCTTCGCGGCGTCGGTTGAATACTTCCTCACGATGTCGCTTGACTGGCTCAAGGCAAACCGCGAGGCTCCGTTCGCGAATGACGTCGCGGAGCTGCGTTCCGAGGCCCTCGATTATAGCTATAAACTCGCGCTTTTTGATGAATCCTTCGTGAATTACACCGAGTCAATCGACGATCGATTGCGTGTTAAGCTTCTCTGCATCGACCCGTCAAAGCTGCTTTCGGAACGGCTCAAAAAGGGCAGGGCGGCCGTGTTTTTCTCGGCGACTCTGACGCCGATTGAGTATTTTTCGAAGGTTCTCGGCGGCGGTGAGCATCCGGTTAATCTTCAATTGAAATCGCCGTTCCCTACCGATAATCTGTTCGTCGGAATTATGGAAAAAGTTTCAACGCGCTATCTCGATCGAAGCGAGACGCGAAACGAAATCGCCGGGATTCTCCGCGCGACGGTCAACGCAAAAATCGGAAATTACATCGCGTTTTTCCCGTCGTATAAGCTGATGCGTGAGACGGCAAAATGTTTTGCGGCGATCGCGCCCGAGGTGAAAATTCTGATCCAGCAGCCGGATATGTACGAATCTGACAGAAAAGCGTTTCTTAAACACTTTGAAAATAGTGATAGCAGCCAGTCGCTTCTTGGATTCGCGGTGATAGGCGGCATTTTCGGCGAGGGAATCGACCTCGTCGGCGAGCGGCTGATCGGTACGATAATCGTCGGAGTCGGCCTCGCGCGGCTCAATTCCGAGTCGAACATAATCGCTTCGTACTACGAAGAAACGAGCGAATCGGGCTTCGATTACGCGTATTTGTTCCCCGGAATGAACAAAGTTTTGCAGGCGGCCGGGCGCGTGATACGAACCGAAACCGATCGCGGCGTCGTGATTCTGGTCGACGACCGCTTCGCGACACCGCGCTACACCCGGCTTTTCCCGGCTCACTGGCGCAAAATGCGGCTGATCGGCGACATTCGTTCACTATCTGCCGCCCTAAAAAGCTTCTGGAAACCGTGAATTATTTAACGTATTCCGACAATAACGACCAGTCATTGACAAAATCCCGAAAATGTTGTACAATATAACTGCACTTTTTTATAACAAATCGGAGGCAAAATTATGAATTTTAATGTCAAAGAAGACATCATCGCGCTGACCCCTCAGTGGAAGGGCGAGCGGTTTGAGGACGGCCGTCCGCGCGTTCCGGACAAGTACCTTGAGGCACTCAAGGGCATGACTCTTGAGGAGGTCTGGAAGCCGATTTTTGTGCAAGGCTACGAATCTCAGTTTGAAGGACGGCTTCATACGCTGCATGATGACGGAAGAAAGCTCGTCGGAAGAGCCGTCACCGCGACCTTCGCGCCGACCCGTCCCGACCTTCACGAGGTAATGTTCGGTATCGGAATGAAGGAAAACCGCAAGGGAAATTACAACCAGTGGGTCGTCGATTCGCTCGTCGAGGGCGACGTTCTCGTCATCGATATGTACGACAAAATCTACAAAGGCACCTTCCTCGGTGGCAACCTCACTACGGCCGTGGCGACCAAGACGAAGACCGGCGGAGCGGTCATCTGGGGCGGCGTCCGCGACGTCGAACAGATGAAAGCCGTCGATGGTGTGCAGGTTTATTACCGCGGAATTGACCCGACCCCGATCCGCGACTTCCTGATGACCGGATTCAACACGCCGACGCGTCTCGGAAACGCAATCGTGCTGCCCGGCGACATCGTTTTCGGCGCGGGCGGAGGTGTACTTTTCATCCCGTCGCACCTCGTTCCAGAAGTCGTCGACGGAGCCGCGAAGACACATGTGAAGGACATTTTCGGCTTCGAGATGATCACGCAGAATGTTTTCACGACTGCACAAATCGACAAAAACACGTGGAGTGAGGACATGCTCGATCTGCTCGTGAAATTCATCAAAGAAGACCCGCGCGGCGAGGAATATCGCGATCTCGACTGGTCGAAAGAGTACGATCTCGCGCGAAATGGTGACCCGAATGACACCCAGACAGCACTTTGACATCTACATCGCGGCCTGCGACAAGGCCGGCGGAATCTATCATTTTAAGCTCGATAGCACGCTATCGTTTGTGAAAAAGTACGACGTCGACCGCCCGATGTGGCTCACAATCGACGGCGATTCGATGTACATACTGCTCCGCGAATTGTCGGACAATCTCAATTCCGGCGTCACAAAATGCAGAATAAATTCCGACGGAAGCCTGTCCGATTTCGAAGAGCCGATTTTCTCGGAAGGCCGCTGCGCCTGCCACGCGTCGGTTTCGGTAGATAAGCTTTATCTCGTAAATTACCTCAGTGGAAACGTCCTCGCGTATGACAAAATGTGTCTTTCCAAGAAATCGGTCGCGTCGGATCTGCACGTTGGAAAGGGAATTCATCCGACCCGACAGGAGGCCGCACACACGCACTTCGTCCGCGAGTCGCCTGACGGAAATTACATATTCTGCGTCGACCTCGGAGTGGACAAAATTTTCATTTACGATCACGACCTTAAAAAAGTTGGCGAAGCGTCGGTTCCGTCCGGCGAAGGCTGCCGTCATCTCGATTACTCGCCCGACGGCAGGTATGTTTACTGTGCGAATGAACTTGGTTCGTCGGTCAGCGTCTTTGAATACGAAAAAGACGCGTTAAACCTGCTTGAAACCTATAAAGCACTGCCCGATGACTTCGAAGGACAGAGCACGGCGGCCGCGATCCGCGTCTCGCCTGACGGAAAATTTCTCTACGTTTCGCACCGCGGACACGATTCGATCTGCGCGTTCGACATAATCGACGGCAAGAAGCTAGTTGATCCGAAGTGGACAAAAGTCGCGGGAGTCTCGCCGCGCGATTTCAACTTTGCCGGAAATTACATATTCTGCGCGAACGAAAAATCGGCGGTCACGGTCTTCAAAGCAAGCGGAAAGGAGCTTGAAAAGCTCGACATCGAACTCGAAATGCCCGGTGCGCTCTGCGTCGCGGTTCTGTAAAATACTGACAAAAAAAATCCGGTGCTCACGCGCCGGATTTTTTATAGCATGATGAATAGCACGTTATTGATTGCGCATTATAGACAGTTCTCCTCAATGAAATCTGCGACCGGAACCGGGTTTTCGAGCGAGTGCGGATGATGATCACAGCCCGGCTTCACTATCGTCTTAATTCTGCCGCCCAGACGTTCGAATTTCTCAGCGAAAATCTGTCCGTTCTGATCGTACGGAACGGTTTTGTCCGAGTCTCCGGCGACGATTATCGTCGGAATCCGAATCACTTTTTCGACCTTATCGATTGGACAATTGTTGAAGTCTTTCAGCATCTCAAAAGTCAGTCCATAGCAGGCAAGGCACTCGGCAGTTTCGCGTCTGTTCGGGTCGGAGCAGGGCCACGAGCGGATATCGCAGACCGGCGCGTCGAGGTAAAGTCCGCTGACGCGGTCGGGGTATTTCGCGGCGTAATTGACCGCGTAAAGCCCTCCGCGGCTGAATCCGAAGAGAACGGCTTGTGAGTTCAGCCCGAATGTCTGCGTCACGAACTCGTGAAATTCGTGCAGCATGACGAGGGATTCGTCGCAGCCGTACATATCGCTGACCTTGTGGTAGCAGAGATGCCAGCCGCGCTTCAGCATTTCGACGTCGACCGAATCGAACGCACCGAAGAATTCGGTCCGCCAGCAGACGGGGTTTCCGGGGAGCGGATTTCTCGGGCGGACGACGAGGCTTTCGCGTCCGTTGAGACAAAAGTTTACTTTTTCGCACCCATGATAGTCGGTTTTTGAGATGAATTCGTAGGTCATTTTGAATCTCCTTTGATTTGTATTTTTTGGTCACGGATTTTTCCGCGATTTTTTCAGTTTTCAATATACGGAACGGCGCGCAGAAGCTCGTCAGCGCGTCTTTTCGACTCGTCGTCGGCCGACAGAGCCCAGAGACTTTCGGCGCGGAAGGACGATTCGAACTGCTTTTTCGCCTTTTCGGGCAGGCGATTGAAATTCGCCGGCTTCGTCAGAATGCACAATTCGCGTTTTTTTCGGATCGACGACAAAAACTCGCGGCCGCGCTGATTTGCCGCCAGAATCTGCGTGAATTCCGGCTCGGATTCGTATTCTTTCGCGTCAAAACCGCAGATCGCTCCGAAGATCGCGCGTCTGAGTCTCGACGCCGAAAATCTCCGCTCAACCGACGCCTCAATTATCTTGTTAACGCCGAAATTCCGCTCCGCGGCTCGCTTTAATCGGTTTTCGATTCCGCCCGAGATTTCGATTCCCGGCATCCGCCCGTCGAAGAATCTCAGATAAGCCGTCACGATCGCGTCGAGATTCGACGTCCGGTGAAGGTCAGCGTCGCGGAAAATTTCAGCAGCCTTTTCCGGCATCAATTCCGTGGGGAAAACGCTATTCAGTATTTTTTCGCGAATTGTTGAAGCTGACGAAAAATTCAGCGAATCCGACAAAAATTCACCGTCAGGATTGTACTTTTCGCCGACACGCTTTACGCGGATCGGTTCGATTTCCGATCCGTTTATCGCCCGAAGATATTCGAGCGCGAGAATGTCGTTTGACCCGGCAAAAAGCGGAGAAGAGTAGAGTTTTTTATAAGTTCGTTCTCTTATCGAATTCAGCGAATCGGACGGAAATTTGTCTTTTTCGATCAGAAACTCGCGCCGGAATTCGTCCGAACCGAGGTTTTCCGCCGCGGTTTTCAGCGTCTCCAGTTCCGACTCGCCGCCAAAGCAAAGGCAGTCGACGCCGAGCTTTTTCGCGACCGAAACTCCGCCGCGCGCGAAAAATTCCGCCCCCGCCATGCTCCACGGCGCGGGAAGCTCGACGACAAGGTCGGCCCCGCACGAAAGAGCCGCCCGCGCGCGGACGTATTTTCCGTAGACCGCCGGCTCGCCGCGCTGGGTAAAACTTCCTGACATGACAGATATTACCACAGTATCTTCGCCGATTTCACGCCGGAGTTCGCGAATCTGGTACTCGTGGCCGAAATGAAATGGATTATATTCACAAATAATCGCCGCTGTTTTCATATTTTTTTGTAATTTCCTCAAAAAATGCGTTTATCCCCTTGTTTTCGCGGAGATTTTGGTATATAATATAGTGTGGTACTATTATAGCACATCTCTCACGAGAAATCAATATCCGGAGGAAATTTTTTCAATGAAAGTTTTAGTCGTCAACGCGGGTTCGTCCTCGCTGAAATATCAGCTCTTCGACACCGCGACATTTGAAGTAGTCTCGAAGGGCATCTGCGAGCGCATCGGCATCGATGGCAAAATCACCCATAAAATGCCCGGCCGCGAAAATTACGTCGCCGAACTGCCCATGCCGAACCATTCGGTCGCGACGAAGATCCTCATCGACACCCTCACCTCGCCCGAGCACGGCTGCATTAAGTCGATGGACGAAATCGAGGCCGTCGGCCACCGCATTGTCCACGGCGGCGCGTACTTCTCCGAGTCGGTCCTCGTCACGCCCGAGGTCATCGAGAAGCTCGAGCTCTGCCGCGACCTCGCGCCGCTCCACACGGGCGCGCACCTGATGGGCATCAAGGGCATCACCGACGCGCTCCCCGGCGTCCCGCAGGTCCTCGTTTTCGACACGGCGTTCCACCAGACCATGCCCGATTACGCGTGGATGTACCCGATCCCGTACGGCCTCTACGAGAAGTATTCGATCCGCCGTTACGGCGCGCACGGCACGTCGCACCGCTTCGTCGCGGGCGAAATGTGCAAGCTGCTCGGCAAGACCGAGGGCACGAAGATTGTGACCTGCCACATCGGCAACGGCTCGTCGATTTCGGCGGTCAAGGACGGCAAGGTCATCGACACTTCGATGGGCTTCACGCCTCTCGACGGCGTCGAAATGGGCACGCGCTGCGGCTCGATCGACCCCGCGATCGTCACGTTCATCATGGAGCATGAGGGCTACACGCCGTCACAGATGTCAGATTTCATGAATAAAGAGTGCGGAATGCTTGGAGTTTCGGGCATTTCGTCAGATTCGCGCGACATTGAGGCGGCGATTCTGAAGGGCGACAAGCGCGCGACGCTCGCCGCGAACATCCTCGCATACCAGATCAAGAAGTACATCGGCGAATACGCAGCGGCTATGAACGGACTCGACGCGGTCGTTTTCACGGCCGGAATGGGCGAAAACAACCCCGAGCTTCGCGAGCGCGCTTGCAAGGACATGGACTTCCTCGGCATCAAGCTCGATAACGAGCTGAACGCGAAGATGCACCACCAGCCGAACATGGTCAAGCTTTCGACCGACGATTCGCGCGTTCAGGTCTGGCTGATTCCGACAAACGAAGAGTTCGTCATCGCGTCGGATACCGAAAGAATTGTAAAGGCTCTGTAAAATATTTCGGAACGGCAGATTAACGTCGTTCCGATTTCTTCACGATTTTCGTCATTTTGACAGGAGGTAAAAATGAAAAAAGTCGCAGTCATCATGGGTTCGGATTCGGATCTGCCGGTCGTGCAGAAATGTCTCGACCAGCTGAAAAAATTCGGAATCCCGTTCGAGGCGCACGTGATCAGCGCGCACAGAACGCCGCGTCAGGCCGAGAAATTCGCGTCGGACGCGAAGAAAAACGGCTTCGGTGTGATCATCGCGGCGGCGGGGAAGGCGGCGCATCTCGGCGGTGTTCTCGCCGCGTACACGACGCTCCCGGTCATCGGGATCCCGATCAAGTCTTCTACACTTGACGGACTTGATTCGCTGCTCTCGATGGTGCAGATGCCGGGCGGAATTCCGGTCGCGACGGTCGCGATCGACGGCGCGCAGAACGCCGCGATTCTGGCCGCGCAGATGCTCGCGCTCTCGGACGGCGAACTCGCCGGAAAGCTCGAAAATTTCAAGGCCGACATGGAAGCCGGAGTCCTTGAAAAGGACGCGAAGCTGCAAAATTCGCTGTGATTTCGCACAAATTGCGGGATCATTTGTAAACGTTTGATGAAATTTTATAAGGAAAGATAGGTATAATATGCTGTTCGAAGGAAAAGTTCGGAAAATCTTTGCCGCCGGAGACGACGCTCTCCTCATCGTGACGACCGACCGCATCTCGGCGTACGACGTCATCATGCCGACCCCGATCGACGGAAAAGGCAAAATTCTCAACAAACTCTCGTTATTCTGGTTCGATCTCACAAAAGATGTTGTGAAAAATCACGTGATCACGACTGATATTAACAAATATCCCGAGCCGTTCAAGGGCGACAAGGAGCTTGAAGGTCGTTCAATGCTTGTAAAGAAGCTGAAGATGATCCCGTTTGAGTGCATCGTCCGCGGCTACATAACCGGCTCCGCGTGGGAGTCCTACGAGAAGGACGGCACGGTCTGCGGCCACAAAATCGCGCTCGGACTCGTCGAATCCGCCAAATTTCCGGAGCCGATCTTCACTCCTTCTACAAAAGAGGAACATGGTCACGACATCAACGTCGACTTTGAATATATGGAAAAAGAGCTCGGAACCGAGCTCGCGACAAAAGTAAAAGACGCGACGATCGCGGTTTACAAGAAGTGCGCCGACTACGCGCTGAGCCGCGGAATCATCATCGCCGACACGAAGCTCGAGTTCGGACTCGACGAAAACGGCGAGCTGGTTCTCGGCGACGAGGTTCTGACGCCTGATTCGAGCCGCTTCTGGAGTGTCGAAAAGTACAAGGTCGGCGAGAGCCAGTCGAGCTACGACAAGCAGTACCTCCGCGACTGGCTGACCGCGAACGGACTTCGCGGCAAAACTCCCGCGCCCGAGCTTCCGGCCGACGTCGTCGCGAATACCCGCGCGAAGTACGTCGAGGCGTACGAGATGATCACCGGGCAGAAGTTCGTCGACTGACCCGGGTGAAGTGCGAAAAATGCCGATAAATACTGACAAAAAACGAATCGCCGTCCTCGTTTCGGGCGGCGGCACGAACCTTCAGGCGATCCTCGACGCCGAGGATTCGGGGAAAATTCAGAGCGGGGAAGTCGTGCTCGTCGTCTCGTCAAAAGAGGGCGCGTACGCTCTCGAACGCGCGAAAAAGCACAAAATCGAGACGATAGTTATGCCGCGGAAGAATTATTCCGACCGCAAAAGCTATTCTGATGCGCTCCGTGAACTGTTCGAAAAGTGCAATATCGACCTCGTCGTGCTGGCTGGATTCATGATCATTCTCGACGCCAGCTTCATCCGCGCGTTCGAAAACAGAATCATCAACGTGCATCCCGCGCTGATTCCGAGCTTCTGCGGCGAAGGATTTTATGGGCTTCACGTACACGAGGCCGCGCTTGCGAAGGGCGTCAAGGTGACCGGTGCAACTGTTCATTTCGTCAACGAAGTTTGTGACGGCGGGCCGATAATCCTCCAGAAGGCTGTGCAGGTTGCACAAAACGACACGCCCGAAACGCTTCAGCGGCGGGTCATGGAAGAGGCCGAATGGAAGATTCTTCCTGAAGCGGTAGAACTTTTCTGTGCCGGAAAGCTCAAAGTTTCGGATAATATTGTAAATATTATATAAACGTGGTGTAAAATTATATCTGAAAAGGAGATATCATCATGAAAAAACGCGCAATAATCAGCCTGACCGACAAGACTGGCGTCGTCGATTTCGCCAAAGGACTCGTCGATCTGGGCTTCGAAATTCTCTCGACGGGCGGAACATGGAAGGTGATTCACGAGGCGGGCGTCCCGGTGACGCAGGTTTCGGACGTCACGGGCTTCCCGGAATGTCTCGACGGCCGCGTCAAAACGCTCCACCCGATGATCCACGCAGGCATCCTCGCGATGCGTTCGAATCCCGAACACATGGCGCAGCTCGAAAAACTCGGCGTCACGCCGATCGACATCGTCGCGATCAACCTCTATCCTTTTAAGCAAACTGTACTAAAACCCGGCGTCGAGCGCGCGGAAGTTATTGAAAACATCGATATCGGCGGCCCGACGATGCTCCGCGCGGCGGCGAAAAACTATCAGGACGTCTCGGTCATCGTCGATCCGGCGGATTATGCTACAGTTCTCGAAGAACTCCGCGCGAACGGAAAGGTGTCGGTCGATACGAATCTGAAGCTCGCGTACAAGGTTTTCAACCACACGGCGGCGTACGACACGCTGATCCAGTCCTACCTGCGGCGCGAAACCGGCTCGTCGATCTTCCCGGACAAGCTGACGCTGACCTTCGAGAAGGTTCAGGACATGAGATACGGCGAAAATCCGCACCAGAAGGGCGCGTTCTACAAAGAGATAGGAAACGAGTTCACCGGAACGCTCGCGGCGGCGGAACAACTTCATGGCAAAGAATTGTCGTACAATAATATCAACGACGCAAACGGCGCGCTCGACTGCCTTAAGGAGTTCACCGAACCGACAGTTGTAGCGGTGAAGCACGCGAATCCGTGCGGCGTCGGAACGGCCGACAACATTTTCGACGCGTACATGAAGGCCTATAAAGCCGATCCAGTCTCGATTTTCGGCGGAATTATCGCGGCGAACCGCGAAATAGACGCGGAAACGGCGGCCGAAATCCATAAAATTTTCGTTGAAATCGTCATCGCGCCGTCATACACCCCCGACGCGCTCGAAATTCTTTCGGCGAAGAAGAACATCCGCATCCTCCGCCTGCCCGACATCATGAAGCCGAACACCGGATTCATGGACATGAAAAAGGTCGCGGGCGGCCTGCTGGTTCAGGAACACGACGATTCGGTTTACGACGAAAGCAAGTTCGTCATTGTGACGGAAAAGAAGCCGACCGAAAAGGAGCTTGCGGATCTGAAATTCGCGATGAAGGTCGTCAAGCACACGAAGTCGAACGCAATCGTCCTCGCGAAAGACGGCGCAACCGTCGGCGTCGGACCCGGTCAGACTAACCGAATTACCGCGCTCGAACTCGCCGTAAAATATGCAAATTCTACAGAAGGAGCCGATTCCGACCGCGCGAAAGGCTCGGTCATGGCGTCCGACGCGTTCTTCCCGTTCAACGACTGTGTCGAATGCGCGGCGCAGGCGGGGATCACGGCGATCATTCAGCCCGGCGGCTCGATCCGCGATCAGGATTCGATCGACGCCTGCAACAAGCACGGCATCGCGATGATCTTCACGGGCGAGAGACATTTTAAGCACTGATCGTTTATCCTATAAAAAAGATCCGTCATTTTGACGGATCTTTTGCGCTTAAAGCGACTTTTTTATCTTTTCAAGTGCGCTTTTTTCGACGCGCGAGACCTGCGCCTGCGAAATTCCGATCTCTCCGGCAATCTCCATCTGAGTTTTACCTTTGAAGAACCGCATATCGACGATCTTTTTTTCGCGCGGTGAAAGGCGTTTCATCGCCTCGCGGAGCGCGATGTTCTCAAGCCACTTCTCGTCGGTGTTTTCAGAGTCGCTGATTTGATCCATTACAAATATAGAATCACCCCCATCGTCCGAATAAACCGGCTCATAAAGGCTGATCGGCTCGACAATCGCGTCAAGCGCGGCCGAAATATCGGATTTTTTCTCGCCGAGATGCTTTGAAATTTCGTCGAGCGTCGGTTCACGGTCGAGTTTTCGCGAAAGCTCTTCCTTTGCTGTCAGCGCGCGATATGCCAGATCGCGCACTGATCTGCTTACCCGGATCGAGTTGTTGTCGCGTAAATAGCGACGGATCTCGCCGATGATCATCGGTACCGCGTACGTTGAGAACTGCACTTCATGATTTGTATCAAAATTGTCAATAGATTTAATAAGTCCGACACATCCTATCTGAAAAAGGTCGTCCAGACACTCCCCCCTACTGGCAAATCGCTGAACAATCGACAGGACCAGACGCAGATTCCCAGAAATCAGCTCTTCGCGGGCTGTAGAATCGCCCGCGTGCGCCTTTTTCAGCAGGTCGTTTTTCTCCTCGGACGTCAGATTTTTGAGTTTTGAGGTATTAACGCCGCAAATTTCGACGCGGCGGCTGACTGATTTGGTGTACATAACTTTCCTCGGAAATATTTTTCGTTCCGAGTTAAGTATTGCCGATGCGGCCGGGTCGCTATGCAGATTTTCGGCTGGTAATTTTTTGCCCGATTTTTTGGGATTGTCCGACAATTTCGCTTTTATTGCGTCGAAAAACGGCTCCAAATATTTGGTGATTATGCACAATCAGACGAATTTTGTCGGGCTGACCGAATATTTCGCGCGGAAAAGCCGCGCGAAATAGCCCGCGCTCGAAAATCCGAGGTGTTCGGCAACCTCGCTGACGTTCAAAGTCGTCCCCGAAAGCAGCTCCGGCGCGTGTGAAAGTTTCAAATCGTTCACATACCGTGTCACGGTCGTCCCGAGGTGCGCGTGAAAAAGCCGGATCAGGTACTGTTTAGACAGACCAAAATGTTCCGACAGGCTTTCAAGCGTGATCGGCTCGGTGTAATTCTCGTTTATGTAGGTTAATATTCTACCAAGCGCGGCCGGGTAGCTCGGCGATTTTGTGATCTGCCGCATCGACTCTTCCGAGATCAGCGCGAGTATTTCGCAAAGGCAAATATCGAAGCGAAGCTTGCGATTCACGTCGCGCTTCGACAATTCGATGTCGCATTTCGCGAAAAGATTGTTGAGCTGCTTAATTATCGCCGTGACGTCGACAATTTCAGACATGAACAGACAGTCGTAAACTGTTTGCGCGTGGATGTAATAATTCCGCTCGTTCGTTTCCATAATCTGGTTTGCGCGCGCGATTGACTCGTTCATTTCGGCTTTTGTTACTTGTTCTGCAAATGTCGGTATGTGAAAGAAGTAATATTCGCAGTCGTTATCACATGATCCTTTGTAGAAATTGCCAGTCCGGATTATCGTGGCCTCGTTCTTTCTCAGGTGAACGACCTTCTCGATTTCGGTGAAATCGAAGTCGCATTCGCCCGAGAGCATGACCACAAGAATGTCGCAGTTTTGCCGCGCGCCCGAATGCGTCCAGCGGCCGGGAATCTGTTTGACGCGTCCCGACCAATCGCTCGTCGGCATCGGCCGCATTTTCAGTTTCAGCATAAAAATCCCTCCGATGATATTATACATCATCCGGAGGGATTTGTCAAGAGGTTGGTTTAATATTGTGTCAATTTTTCGGAATATTTATCAGCACCCCATTGACCGTGATATCCTCGTCCGCGCGGATCAGCACATACTTCACGCCATCAATAATCCGCGTCTCGATCAGATCGCCGCGTTCAGGCGAAATTTTCACCTTGACATCAGGCGTCTCGATTTCAAGCTTCTTTGGCTCAATAATGTTTCTCGGCGGAAGATCAGCTCCGGCTCCATACTTTTCGTCATAAGTTTTATCAAATTCCGCAACTTTATCATCAGAAACACCGCAATTTGTCAACACAGATTTCACATCTCGTTTAGAAATCACAAGCTGCTCGGGGCTGTGCGACGCCTTATGCTCCTCGATTTTCGCCGAAATGTCGTCGTGAAGTGCCTGCACAACCTCGTAGCTGCACTCGTCGCCGAGCGTGTCCGACAGCAGATCCTCGAAAATCTGCCGCTGCGACTCGGCCGGAAGCGGCATTTCGGTGTGAAAAACCGCGTCCGTGAAGGCCTCATTCGAGTCCGACGTGTCCTTCGAATAATATAGAGCATTGTAAATATTCGTTTTGCGATTGTCGAAAGCAGGGAAGAGGAACCCGAGTTCGGGCGCGCCGACGTTCCAATTGCACGAATTCGTGTGGAACGACTGCTTAGCCGGGTCGTACGCGAAGGTCGGCTTGGCCTCTTTTACTGGGCAAATTGCACAAATTATGTACGAAAATTGCGATTCCGAGTCGGATTCGCCCTCGTCGCGATGCTTGATCGGCACATCGTACGTATCGGCCGCGAGCAAAATCAAACTGTTGTACTCGCCCGAAAGCGTCGGCGCGGCCTTGTCAAAGAAGGATTTCACGGCTTCCTCGTCCTTCAGCGCGGATTTTCGCAGCCGCTGGAGCAGCGAATGCTCATCGCCGCTCTCGACCTGCCCCATCGAAAACGCGATATCGATCAGATTTTTGCCGTTCGTCCCCGACATCGCGCGGCGGAAAAGCGCGAGATATTTTTCCGCGTCCTCGTCGCCGAGCATGAAAAACGGCGTCGTGAACTCGGCTACCGTTTCGTGCTTCGAATTCACATAGCGGCCGCAGAGCGTCGAAATGTTGTTTTTATCGGGCGCGATCCGACGTCGCAGTTCAGCAATTTCCTTGTCTGTCATTTTATGGTATCTCCTTTTGAAATATTTTTCATTTTTTATCACGAAACTATTGCAATTTCGCGGATTTTGTGGTATAATTTATGGGAAATAAAATTTTGGGAGGAAAGTTCAATGCTTCTGAACAATTATCTCGGCGATCCGGCGGAAAAACCGCTCGACAGGATCGTCGACGACGGCGGTTTCACCGCGATTTTCCGCACGATCGGCTGCATCGGCGACTCGCTTTCGTCGGGCGAATTCGAATCAACCGACCCCGAATGCACCAAAAAGGGCTATCACGACTACTTCGAGTACTCGTGGGGGCAGTACATCGCGCGCGCCGCGGGGTGCAAAGTGTACAATTTCTCGCGCGGCGGCATGACCGCGAAGGAATATTGGAACAGCTTCGCCGAAAATAACGACTACTGGAACCCCGAAAAGCTCTGTCAGGCCTACATAATCGCGCTGGGAGTCAATGACATATTCGGCCAGAATCAGGAAATCGGCTCGGTGACTGACATAAACCGCAACGATTATAGTCAAAATGCCGAAACATTTTGTGGATATTACGCCAAAATTATCCAGCGTCTCAAGTCCATGCAGCCTCAGGCGCGCTTCTTCCTGATGACGATGCCGCGCGGACGCGTCGACGACAAGATCGATCGTCACGCGAAGCTGCTCTACGACCTTGCCGACTTCTTCGACTATACGTATGTGTTGGATTTCCACAAATACGCGCCGGTTTATGACGACGAATTTAAGAAAAAGTTCTATCTTGGCGGTCACATGAACCCGATGGGCTATATTCTGACCGCGAAAATGACGATGAGTTACATCGACTACATAATCCGTCACAACATGGAGGATTTCGCGCAGGTCGGTTTCATCGGCAAGGGAGTTCACAATTACTCCGCAAAGTGGTAATTAAAATTTACAATCAGTCAGGACTTGGTCGGGAGATCAGGTCCTGATTTCCGTTTTTTGATGATCCGAAGGAGGATAAACGCGGCAATCGGGAAGATCGCGGCCGACAGAATGCCGATTTTCATCGACATATCGCCCGAAATCCGCCCCGAAATAAGTCCGATCAGGCCGGGGCCGCTCGTGCAGCCGACGTCTCCGGCCAGCGCGAGGAGCGCGAACATCGAAGTGCCGCCCTGCGGGAGCTTGCGCGTCGCTAGGCTTAGCGTGCCGGGCCAGTAAATTCCAACGAAAAGTCCGATCAGTGCGCAGCCGATCAAACTGACGATAGGAATCGGCGCGGCAAATGTCAGCACGTAGCCGCCGACCATGCCGACCGCGCAGATCGTCATGACGCGTTCAAGGTTGAGTTTCGCGCCTACCGCGCCGTAAATCGTGCGCGAAATCGCCATCATCAGGCCGAAAAGGCAGGGGCCGAGCAGGTCGCCGAGCGTTTTTGAGACGCCGAGTCCGGTTTCCGCGAAGAGCGACGCCCACTGAGCAATCGATTGCTCAGCCGCGCCAGCGCAAATCATCAACAAAAGAAAAAGCCTGAAGTCGAATAATTTGAACAGATTGCCAATCGAAGCCGTTTCGCGTCCCTCGGAATAGCTGTTAATCGGAACGAAAATGAATGAAACGCAGTTGACCGCCGGGACGAGTGCCCACAAACCCGCGAGGATCCGCCAGTTTTCGGCACCGAAAAGTGTGAAATATAACGTCGAAAGTAACACAATCGCGAGGTGTCCCCAGCAGTAAAACGAGTGGAGGAGGCTCATCGCGGACGATTTTTCGTCGGTCGGAAGGGCTTCTACGATCGGCGAAGCGAGAACCTCAATGAATCCGCTTCCGAGTGCGCAGAAGACAGTCGCAACTAAAAGTCCGACGAATTTCGGTAAAATATATGGAAATATACCAAGTCCGGCGATTCCGATTGCCGAGAATATGTGCGCAATGATGATACCGCGGCGGTATCCGATCTTGTCAGCATACCCCGCGCCGAGGATGTCGACGAGCATCTGGATGATGAAATTGAAGCTGACGAGCATCGTGATTTGGTCGAGCGAAATGTTAAAATCGCGCGAATAGGTCGCGAAGAGTAGGGGAGAGAAGTTGTTAACAATTGCTTGTATAAAAAAACATACATAGCAAGAGATCAATGTGTTTTTGTATGTAAATTTCATGATGATTCACATAAATTCCTTTCTAAATATGTAGTCGGGCGGAACAATTCCGCCCATTTGTGGCATTATTTGCCAGATTTCTTGCTGGTGACGTTGACCGCAGCCAGATGCGCTACCGACCGCGCCTCGGCTTCGTCGTTCGGGACGGTCACGGCGATTCCGGTGCAGTCGTTGGCCGACGCGACCGAGCTGACCTGAAAAATCGGATCCGCCGTTTCGTTTTCGGCCACAGTTTCGATGAATTGCCCATTTTTGTTGCGAAGAATCTTTGCTTTTGATTTGTTTTGCATGAATTTTCCGCCTTTCCGAAGCGTTAAGCTCCGGAAAATAGTATTCGCAATCGCCGCGCGCCGCAAACAAGTATATTATACCATATTATATGCCGTTTTGCAAGCCCGTGACGCCGAAAATTCCACTGATTTTCGCGATATTTCGATAATATTTTCTGTGATGTTCATTATAATTTTACATTTCGATCTGTTTCGCGAGGAAGGCGGCCGCCGTTCCGATGAGCTTCGCCTCGACTTCGGTGTCGACGGCCTCGCCATTTTCGGACGAAATGACCGACGCGACGCAGCCGATCAGGTCACTGTCGGCGATAATCGGCATCGCGCAGGAAACTCCGGCCGACTGCGAGTCGGAAGTGACCTTTACAGCGGTCGAACCGGGCAAAAAACGGTAGACCGAGCGGCCTTCAATGATCTCCTCGAACTCGGGCGAGAGCTTTTTTTCGAGATAATCCTTCTTCGGGAGGCCGGCGGAGGCGATCACGGCGTCACGGTCGCAGATGACGACGGCCATTCCGCAGGTTTTGTGGAGGGTTTCGGCGTATTGCGCGGCGAATGAGTTGAGTTCGCCAATTGGCGAATATTTCTTGAAAATGACTTCGCCCTCGCGGTCGGTATAAATTTCGAGCGGATCGCCCTCGCGGATCCGCATCGTGCGGCGGATTTCTTTGGGAATGACCACACGGCCAAGATCGTCTATCCGACGAACAATTCCGGTTGCTTTCATCTAAAATATCTCCTTGTATTTGTTTGAATTGTACGATTACACGATTTTTTCTGCTATTGTGCGATATATTGTAAATTTCTCATGTCATCGACAATTCATTACAGACTTTGCTGTACTGATATTTTATACCGATTTCGCCGGAATATACTTGACACGGAATATTATTTTTGTTCAGTTTGCCCCGCAGGCGAGCTGATACGCGACCCGCGGCTCACCGTTCAGCAGATGTATCACACCGCATTCTACAAATCCCAAACGCGTCACAGCCGCCTGCATAACGCGGTTGTCGTGGTGCGTGTCGATCCGAAGATCGAGATCCGGATATTTTTCGCGCGCAAACGCGACCGCCGACGGCAAAATTCCGTGAAGATGCCCGTCCGAAGCCACCCGATGAATCGCCGCGTAGGGATGCTCGCGAACCCATGCGCCATCAATTTCGACATAAGTCGGATCAATCCCGGGGATCAGCGCAAAAACTCCGCCGATGGATTCATCACATATGACAAATAATTCGCCATTCGCGATGTGATATTTGAGCATATCATCCGGCGGATACCCGACCGGCCACTGATTCGGATTCCCGGTTTGATTCATGTAAAGCTTGGCCGAG
>CAKSVM010000052.1 GCA_934503195.1 uncultured Eubacteriales bacterium | reverse complement strand
GCTCGAAGATTATGCCGTCGAGTTCCTTTTCGGCGCGGGAACGGAAGAGTTTCATATATTTTCCTACCTATTATTGTATATTATGCTTGTCTGAAAGCGCACGGGAAAGGCTCGACGCGTTTTCGTAGCCGACAAGCTCTGAGATCTCGGTGAGTGTCATGCCGCTTCCGACAAGTCCGCGCGCCTTCATCAGCCGGAACGAGCGGAGATACGAATATGGTGTAACTCCCATTATGCGTCTGAACCGTCTTATGAAATGATTCACCTCGAAGCCCGCGTCGGACGCGAGATCGGCGATAGTCAGCGGTTCCATATACCTCTCGCGGATTGTCTCCAGCGCGGAGTTTATCAGAGCGTCGGAGGAGAACGGAACCTCCTTTATCGACGAGAGAATCGTCAACGTCGCCGAAAAGAGCGAATAGACGATCTGACGGTATTCGTCGACGCTCCCGGAATCGGCATCAGGAATCTGTCCGATATTTTTTGAGGGAGCGTCGCTCTCCCATGAGTCTTTTCGGGTAGGCAGGATCCGGTCGATGGCCTTTATGAGGTCTTGGAGCACACTTTCCTCGCTGACGCCGTAGACTATCGGCTCGGGCGCGACAATCGGCGGGGTTGAGAGAAAATCGAAGTAAATGTGATTTATAGGATCATCGGGATCGTTTTCGAAACGCTGCACGACGTTATATGGGAAAAGATAGAGATTCCCCGGCTTGAAAGGCGATTTGTTTCCGCTGTCGTCGAGCATATATCCGCGCCCGGTTTTTATGTAGAAGAACCGCTGAAAGTTCACGTTGTCCTTGAGATACCATTTCCCCGGCGCGAAGCCTTTGGCCGCCTGATCTATATAGAAAACCGCGTTTTTCATTTCACACCTCCGTAAAAGTCGATTTTGGTCAATATCCAGTCTATTTGTGTTATGTACAAAAATCCGCTTATATATTATAATATAACTGTAAGATCGGTTTGTCAAGGGCTTTCAAAAAAAGTTTTCAAATTGATTTTCGCAAATAAATTCACGGAGGGTAACAAAATGACAAAACACAGAATAACCGCGTTTCTTCTGACCGCTTTTCTCGCGTCCGGCCTTGTCTCCTGCGGCGGCGACGGCAGGGATCAGGTAACGACTCCGGCCGATACATCATCAGAGTCTGTCGAGACGGCCGATCCGCTGCTTCCGAAAGACACGAAAAAGTTCGACGGGCGGGAGTTCGTCGTGGTGACAACCGAGATATTCAATGACCTCTACGCCGACGAACAGAACGGAAGCACCATGAATGACGCGAACTATGACCGCGACCGGAGAACCGAGGAAGAACTCGACGTGAAAATCAGATTCCACTCGGCCGGACCTACGATTAAGGATGTTTACCCGGCGGTGAAGGCATCCGTTATGGCAGGCGACAAGGATTATGATCTCATCATCGCGCACACGAACTGGGATCTGACCTCATACGTTTCCGACGATCTCGTTCTCGACTGGAAAACCGTTCCGCACGTGGACTTTGACAAGGTCTACTGGAACTCGAACATTATCGACTCGCTCTCGATAAACGGCCGCTCGCCCTACGCCGTGAGCGATATATACATCAGCGGCACGGTTTTTCTGCTTCTGAACAAGAAGCTCGCCGAGGACATGAAGCTCGGAAGTCTCTACGATTATGTCTACGACGGAACATGGACATGGGAGCTGCTCTCAAAACTCTCGGCAGATGTCATGGGCGACGTTGACGGAAACGGCGAGATGAATGAGCTTGACAGATATGGAATAGCCTTGAATATTTCAGGTTCCGCGTGGCTTTTGCGGAATATTCCCAGTTCATGTGGGCAGATGATCTATAAGAACGACAAGGACGGAATTAAGCTCGTCGTGAACAACGAGAAAACGCAGAAAATCCTTGAAACCGCGGCTTCGCTCTTCAACGGCGGCGGTGGCTACCTTGTAAAGAACTCGACAAGCGACGGTGTTCAGGAATTCAGCGCGGGAAATTATCTCACGTATTTCGTCTCGTCAGGAAGCGTCGCGATGGCGTACAACAATCTCGAATTTGATTACGGCGTTCTCCCGCTCCCGAAATATGATGATAAGCAGGAAAATTACACGTCGCTCAGCTGGGGCAGCAATATGATGATTCCGAAAAACGCTGACCCTGAATTCTCCGGAATGGTCTCCGAGTGGATGTCCTATTACGGACACAAACTGATCCGTCCGAAATTCTACGACTCGCTTCTCAGCGTACGCTTCGCGCAGGACGAAGAGACAATTGATATGCTCGATATCATCTTCAACAATATTGATTTCGACCCCGGAATGAGCTTCAAGTCCCCCGGATTCTACGGATATTTCGACCGCATGGTTCAGGAAAACAACACCGACTTCGCGTCGTATTATCAGTCAAGTCTCGCTTCCGAGACAAAATTCATCGAAAACCTCAACACCTCCTTCGAAAACTTCGGTAAATAAGCTTTGCCGGGCGCGGACGCGCCCGGTTTTTTGTTACTGTGCCTGTCGCTGATTTGTTACCGGAAATTTGTTAAAAATGGATTAACAGTTGAGATTTTCGCGAGATTCATATTGTCATATTTTGTAAATAATCATGAAATTATACAACTGGTATTGACATTCAAGGTAATTTATGGTATCATACTTGAGGAGGTATTTATATGCGGATTAAATTATCCACCGAGGAAGATCCGGATTTTCTCAGATTATATGACCTGTTCCAGAAGCTGATGAATTACTGCGTCGCGAAATCAATTTCTGAGGAACGGGCGGAGGAAATTGTGAACGAGGCGTTTACAAGGCTTTTGTCAAGGTGGGACGCTCAGAAATCAAAATCGCCGCGGGATAACAAGCTGTGGCTTTACAAGACCGTCACTTACATAATAAAAGAGAATCAGCGGGAAAGCGACGATCTTCTTGAAATCGGAGATATTGACACAATCGGAACGGATGACACGATCGGAAAGCGCGTCGAGGAGCTTCATTACGCCGAGCTGACAAGCGAGATCGAGCGTCGGCTTGGCAGGCTGTATGGAAGCACATTTCACGAGAGATATGTAAACGGCCTTTCAAACGCGGAGGTCGCCGAAAAGCTCGGAATAACCGAAGTGACCGTGCGCACAAGAGTCTCACGGCTCAGGCGAAAGCTGATAGCGATAATTAACGATCTTCGTAATGAAGGGCAATTCATAGATTAAGGAGGAAATTAAAAAAATGGCTCAGACACGAAACAATAATCTCGCGCGGTTTGTGAGCGGGCTCATCGAGACCGAAATCATGAAGGACGATCCGGACATGGACTTTATTGAAAACTGCGAAAAGCTGCTCGACAAAATAATCATCGGGTCAGCGGACAAAAAGAAGCCGCGCGCTTCGAAAAAAGTGATCAGGAAGATAATCATCGGGTGCGCCGCAGCCGCGCTTCTCGGCGTCGGGGCCTGCGCGGCGGTCGGAAAATTTGTCCCGGCCGAGGTTCTCGCGGAAATGCCGAATGTCGCGCGGCTCCTTCCCGGTGAGGGCTACACAAAGAACGGCGTGGACTACAAAAATCTCGGAAAGAAAATTGTTTACAAGAATATCGAAAGTTTCCGGAAGGACAGCGGACTCGACGTTATGTTCTTTGACAGTCTGCCAAAGGGGGTCAGGATCAAGGAGATATCGCGTTCGGAGGTTGAGTATCTGCCGCTGGATGTCAAATTCACTACTGACGATATATCGTTCTCGATATATAAAAATCCGGGGCTATCGGCTGAAAACGCGAAATCTGGAACCACATTGCTACTCATCAATTCGAACAACTGGTATTTGACTACCAGAAATGAGTCTAGGTACGTATTATGTGCTTTTCTTGACGACCTTATTTATCAGTTCAACTATCCTGCGAAGTATAATGACGTCGTTATAGAAATGGCAAAAAAATTAAATTAAAACTGGAGGAACAACATGAACTACAAAAAGAGATTTGCGGCTTTGATTGCCGCAGCAATGCTAACAGCGGGAAGCCTTTCAACTACCGCCGCAGAGACGCCATATTGCCACACAATTGGAAATGTTACCGTCTCATTCGATGAGGGAACTATGATTCCTTACGACAGACAGGAACTCGCCGCACAGAAGATCTTCGAACTCTGTGGAGTTTCTATAGCTGAATCTGAAAACACCATCTCGACAAAATCCGCCTTATGCACACTTTTCGGACACGATAAGAAGGTCTCGACATCTATTTCGACGATGCACAAGGTATACGCAACACAGCCCAGATGCCGGAAAATCACCTATGAGGTGACAACCTGTTCGAGATGCACAGACTACGTCGAAACTGTCGTCGTACAGGATCAGGATGTATATTGCTGCCCAAATGACTAAGAAAAGTTAACTTTTTGTGACTTTTCCAACTTTTCCATCAAAACCGGTAACAAATCAGCCGTGTTTTGTCATATTATATATAAAGGCACTGATCATGCCTTTACATAAAACAACCTGATAGAAGATTTATGATTTGTGCGCAGAATCATGTTTCAGCTATGCCGAAAGGATCGCTGTGAACGCAGCGACAGGACAACCCGGTACGAATGTATAACTGAACGGACAAACATCATGAGAAAAACTCTCACCACCCTTCTGGCGGCCGCGCTGGCTGTCTCTTCTTTGGCTCTTGTTTCTTCCGCGAACGATGAGGTCTCTGTGCAATCGGATTGCCAGCATTCTTATAGAGGAGTAATCTTCTTCCAAGGATGGGTCTGCAATGACGAGTATATGCACTCTTACCACATCAAAACCTACTATCAGTGCCGGAACTGCGGAGCATCATACGAAACGGACGATCAGACCGACGCTGGATGGCACAGCTGCGATGTCGAAACCGGAACTGGAATCCGTTATGGACAAACAGTTACCTTCTACACCTGCAATACTTGTGGGGGAACGACCTACAAATAATATCACACCGCAGAATATAGTTTCTGCACCACCTGTATTGGAGCAGCCATAAGCTGATTATCCGTACAACCGGGAAAACGGCAACCCCGTTTTCCCGGTCAGCCGAGCAATACGTTAAAACCCAAGGAGGTTCAAAATGACCAACGCGACACGCATCATTTCCCTTCTCCTGACACTATCAATAACAGTCCCTCTCGCCGCCTGCGAAAAAGACGAACAACCGCCACCCGAAGAACCTGACAAGAACTTCTATTACATAGAAACTCACGACGTGTCTTTTTCACTGGTACCGGAAAGTTCCTACTTTACTACCAACCAAGGAGACGCAAAGTTTACCAATGATGGAAAACTGCTGAAAATTCTCCCCAGCGGCACGAAACTTGAAAATCCGACAAGATCGGTCACGCTGACCAATCTATTCAATCCTGATGAAAAACTCGATATTTTTCTGGATATGCGTGCATCCGACTCGCTTTTAATATATGACACCACCACTCAAGAAACCAGCGAACAAAAGTTTTATCTTCCGGATCCTAATACTGGTGAGCTTACATCAATACACGGACGCGAGCTTATTTCGGTCATAACAATGCCGGATGGCGGATATTTTGTCATGAATGTGGCATTGCCTGATTATTGGGATATAAGCGGCGGCCTTCCAATTATTCCAGACAAAAATTATGGGAGATTGTCTGAACTCATTTTGGGAGACACTGAATATAATTTCCTCCTCAACCGCTTCGACGCCGACGGCAAACCGATCTTCGAACTTTCCTCTGAGGACATCGGCCTCTGGGACTCCGAAGCTCCCAAAATCACCGCCGCGGCTGACGGGTCGGTATATCTCTATTTCAGATACGAAACAGCCTGGTGCGTCGTCTCGCCCGACGGAAAGGTCTCTGAGACGTTCAGAATGCCTGATACGGTTGACCCAAGCTACGGCTCGCAATTCCTCTCTGACGCCGACTGGAACGTGCTTCTGATCGCGACCGAGTCGAGCCCTTCCTCACTTGAGGCGACCGCGGCCGTCTTCTCGCTTAAGGACGGAAAATGCGAGCGCGTCTATGAGACCTCAACCGCGATGCCGGGCAGCATCATAGCCATGGGGAACGGCGTGTTCTGCGAATGGTCAGACGGGATTATAAGGCACGAGGACGGAACCGGGATAGTAGATCTGGAGGACGCGTATCTCGAAAAGCTTGATGTCATTTCACTCGCGGCTTACGGCGACGAGTTTCCCCTGATCTATCACGATCCGGTCGAAAACGGCGACCGCGTCGGTGTCATCCGCCACATGACGCCCGAAAAATATGACAGCCTCAAAGCGTCAGGCGAAAAAACTCCGGTCGCGCCGGACAGCGGAACCCCGCTGACAATCGCTGTCTCCGAATCCGGCGGATACGGCACGCTGAGCGACTCACTCGGCGACTATGTAAACCGCTTTAACCGCGAGTCGGGACACCGCGCGGTGGTTTACAAATCCTACGCCGGAACCGGCAGCGAGGCCGACTCCGCGCTCACGCGCGATATGCTTTCGGGCGAGGTTCCGGACATGGTTCTCTTCACCGGGGCACTGCACTATGAAAAGTTCGCGAACACCGGACTTTTCGCCGATCTATACGGATTCATGGACAAATACGATGGCCTTAAGCGCGAGGATCTCTTCCCATGTGTGCTTAAGCCGTTTGAGAATCCCGACGGAACGCTGACAACACTGGTGTCGGAATTCGGACTTTCAACGCTGATCGGCTCAAAATCAGTTCTTGACGAGAAAAGCACATGGACTCTGAAGGAACTTTCGGATTTTTCAAAGGGGTTTGGAAAAGACACATATCTTCTCGCGGATTATTACAGGACACCAGATTCGATTTTCAATAGTCTGATCGAGAAAATTCTTCCGCAGTATATAAACTACAAGGACAAGACCTTCGACATGGGAGACGATCTAAGATCCCTGTTAGAACTCTGCAAGTCCTACAACGCTCCGCCAAAGGAAGTCAGCCATACCGCTCCGGGAAGCTATCTCACAGGCAAGATCGCCCTTAAGATGAGCGATATCAAGAATATCGGAGATTTTATGAGCGCGTACAACTGCTTCTTTTCCGAGGAGGATCTCGATTTCATCGGATATCCGACAAAGGACGGTTCAAACGGAACAATGATCCGCCCGACTACGCGGATTGCCATCACAAAGAACTGCGCTGACCCCGAAGGGGCGTGGTCATATGTGACGGCTCAGACCGAATATGCCCGGATAATGTGGGAAAACAAGCATAAAACCTCAATGGGAGGCGGCACATATGATCTTCCCGGGTTTCCGTGCGCGAGAGCGGCTTTTGACGCGATGATAAATCACGCGTACAAATATCTTGAGGTCAGATATCAGGAATCTCCTATGGTAAACGGTTCATGGTCGACTTTCCCAATCAGCTATGAATCCCGCATCACGCGGAGCGAGGAACAGCTCGCGCAGTACAGGCTGAACGGAAAATACTACGTCTTCCTGAGCGAGAAATCTGAAGCCTTTCTCCGCGGCCTCCTCGAAAACTGCACGAACGCCGTCAGCACTGACGACGCGTCGCTCTCGATAATCAAGGAGGAGGCCTCGGCTTACTTCTCGGGAGCGAAATCGGTTGACGAGATCGTGAAGCTCATAGTTGACCGCGTGACGACGCGGATTAACGAATAACAGATACTAGCCCGGCCTCGCTTCCCGTGTGGCCGGGTTTTCGTCGGCTTTTTGTATTTTGTTTTGCTGTTCTGTAAAATAAATGTTTTTTCTATTGACATTCCGCGGCGGAGGCGGTAATATATTTATTGATAACTTTTCCACACGGAGGTTCGGGATGTCAAAAATAACACGGTTCGTTTCGCTCATCACCTCTCTCGCGCTCATCACTCTTCTCTCCGCCTGCCGGAAGACAGATTCCGACAACGATTTTTATTACATAGAAACTCACGACATCGGCTTTTCGCTTGTCCCCGAAAACATATATCTCCCGGACGATACCGGAAGTCCGCGTATAACAAACGATGGACGGATAATAAAACCGGTCGCGGGGGAAGAAAAGCTCGAAAAGCCGTCAAAATCGGTCACGCTCACTGACATATCCGATCACGGCAAAAAAATCGACGTTCCGCTCGACACTCGCGCCGCTGACTGTCTTCTGATATACGACACGTCAACCCGCGAAACCCGGATTCAGAAGCTCTTCACGCCCGATCCAGACACCGGCGAGCTCACGTCAGTGAACGGCCGCGTGATCCTTTCCGCGATCACAACGCCCGACGGCGGATATTTTGTCCTGAACATCCCGGCGTCGGATTATGTCGGCGACGGTGATATCGGCATCGTCCCGACCAAGAGCTGTTTCAGACTGCACGAGGCGACCGACGGTGAATACCAGGTGCTTCTCAGCCGCTTTGACAGTGAGGGAAAGCTTGTCTTCGAGCTTCCGTCACAAGACCTCGGCTTTGACTGCGCGAATCTTCCCGGAATCGCCGCCGGAGCCGACAATTCGCTTTATTTGTATTTCTACAGTGATAACACATGGCGCGTCGTCTCGCCCGACGGCGAGATTTCGGAATCGTTCGAACTCCCGGAGTCGATCGACGGACATCCCGGGGAAATCTTTTCTGACGCCGAATGGAATGTGCTTCTGACCGCCGACGAATCCGGAACCCCGGATAACGAAAAACGAAGCGTCTTTTCGCTGAAAAACGGAACCTGCGAGCGGATTTATGAGACGCCGCCCGACGCCGGGTCGAAGCTCATCACGTCAGACGGAAGGACTTTCTACGAGTGGGACAATCTCGGAATCTCGGCGGACGGAACCGAAATTCTCAGCTTTGACGACGTTTTTCTAACCGGAAAAGATCTGATATCGGTCGGCGTCGTCGGCGACGAGTTTCCGGTGATCTATCTCGACAGGGTCGAGCAGGAAAAGCGCGTCGCGGTCATCCGCCACATGACGCTCGAAAAGCTGAACTCCGCCGGGGAAAATCCGCAAATCTCCCCCGAAAGCGTCGAGCCGCTCATAGTCGCCATGTCCGACGCGGAAGCTTATATCACCGAAGATTACATAAATCACTACAACCGCGAGGCGGGTAAAAGGGCGGTCGCGCGGAAGATTTATCCCGGTGACAAAGACGCGGCCGACTCCGCGCTCACCCGCGATATAATGTCCGGGGAGATTCCGGATATCCTGATTTTCTCGGGGAATCTGCGCTATGAAAAATTCCGGGATCAGTCCCTCTTTACCGATCTGTATCCTCTTATGGAGAGCCCAAACGGATTATCGCGCGAAGATCTTCTCCCGTGCGTGACAAAGCCCTTTGAAAACGCCAACGGTACGCTGACCTCGCTCGTCATGGAGTTCTGGCTTTCGACGATAACCGGATCCGCGAAAACGCCCGGGAAAAATCATCTGACGTTAACCGGACTTTCGGATTTATCGGCAAGCCTCGGGAATGATATCTGCCTTATCGCGGGACATGACGCGAAAACACCGGAAGCGGTCTTCATGAAGCTCATTGAGGCGGCGGTTCCGCGGTATGTCGACTATGAGAAAAAGGTTTTCGATCCGGGAGACGAGCTTAACTCGCTTCTTGAGCTCTGCGGGTCGCTCAGAACGCCGTCCGACGACCTCGCGGCGGACTCGCCCGAAAGCTATCGGAGCGGCAAAATCGCCCTCCGGATGAGCGATATCATGGGAATAGGCGATTTCATCCGCGAGTATTCCTTCTTCTATCCCGAGGACGATCTCTGTTTCGTCGGATATCCGGCAAATGACGGGTGCGGCACGATGATCCGCCCGACGGTCAGAATCGCGGTCACGAGTGACTGTTCCGATCCGGATGGCGCGTGGTCGTTCATCTCGGCTCAGGCCGGGTATTCCACAAAGATGTGGGAAAACCGCGGAAAGCCATTCAGCGTGTCGGACACGGCAAATCCCGGTTTCCCGTGCACAAAATCCGCCGCCGACGCGATGATCGCCTACGCGTATGAGTACGCCGAGGTCCGGTACTATTATTCGAAGCTTGAAAAATCGTGGGTCACGCAGGTGAACACGAGTCCGGCCGAGTACCGCGTGCCGGACAAGAACTACGGCTACATGACCGAAGGCACGGAAAATATCCTTCGCGGACTCTTTGACAGCGTGACGAACGCCGTCAGCACGGATGAGGCTCTGCTCCCGATAATCCGCGAGGAGGCCTCGGCCTGCTTTTCGGGCGCGAAATCGGCCGATGAAACCGTAAAACTCATCAAAGACCGCGTAACGACGCGGATAAACGAATAAACAGAACGCCCCCGCTTCGCGGCAAGCCGCGAAGCGGGGGTTTCGTGAATAACGTTTCTTGATCTCAGCCGTTCAGCACAGCGTCGATCGCCGAAAGCTCATCTTCGGTGAAGTCACGCTTTTTCAGCGCGGCGACGTTGTCGGTGATCTGTTCCGGACGCGACGCGCCGATGAGAACGCTCGTGAGCTTTCCGCGTCTCAGATTCCAGACAAGTGCCATCTCGGCGAGAGTCTGTTCGCGCGACGCGGCGATCTCGTTGAGTTTTGAGATCTTTTCGAGCTTTTCGGGTGTGATGTCCTTTTCCTTGAGGAATCCCCACGGCTTCGCGGCGCGCGAGTCGGACGGGATGCCGTGAAGATATCGGTCGGTAAGCTGCCCCTGAGCGAGCGGTGAGAAGGATATCGAACCGACTCCGAGCTCTTCAAGCGTCGGAACAAGCTCAGGCTCGATCCAGCGGTCGAACATATTGTAGCGCGGCTGATTTATCAGAAGCGTGACGCCCATATCCTTAAGAATCTCATAGGCTCTTCTGGTCTGCGCGGCGTCGTAGTTCGAGACGCCGACGTAGAGTGCCTTTCCCTGCTTCACGGCCTGCGCGAGCGCGGACATGGTCTCTTCAAGCGGCGTGTCCTTGTCAAAGCGGTGGGAGTAAAAGATATCGACGTAATCGAGTCCGAGACGCTTCAGGGACTGATCGAGCGAGGCGAGCATATACTTGCGGCTTCCGCCGTTGCCGTAAGGGCCGTCCCACATCGTGTACCCTGCCTTGGACGAGATTATAAGCTCGTCGCGGTGTCCGGCGAGAGTAGTTTTCAGAATCCGGCCGAAGTTTTCCTCCGCGCTTCCGGGAACGGGGCCGTAGTTGTTCGCGAGGTCGAAGTGGGTGATTCCGAGGTCGAACGCGGTCTTGGCCATCTCCTGCATATTCGAGAAAACGTCGACCGAGCCGAAGTTGTGCCAGAGTCCGAGTGAGATCGCGGGGAGTCTGAGTCCGCTGGTTCCGCAGCGGTTATAGAGCATTTCAGAATAACGGTTCATGAGCTTTTTCCTTTCTTTTGGCTTGTAAAGGCCCTTTTGCCATTATTATATCAGATACGGCGAGGTTTGTCAATGTCTGATTTTTGTCTTTTCGGTAATTTTTTGTGCGTCATGTCCCGCCCGACGCCCTGAATTCCTTCGGAGACACGCCGAAGGTCTTTGTGAACGCCCGGCTGAACGCGAATGGACTCGAATATCCGAGCATCTGCGAGATTTCGTTTATCTTCTTCCGGTTTTCGAGGAGCAGCACCTTCGCGGTCTCCATCTTTCTCTCGCGGTAATAATCCGAGAGATTCTTTCCGGTGGTCTTCCGGAAAAGCGACGAGAGATAGCTGTAGTTATAATTGAATTTCTCGGCCGTTTCCGAAAGGCTCTCGGACGAGTAGATATGCGCGTCGATGTGATTCATCAGCTGGAGGCAGAGAATCCGCGCGTCAGAAACGTCGGCAGTCTCCTGCGCTATGTCTGAAAAATCCCGGATGAGATAGATCATTATCTGCCTGAATATACCCGAAAGCAGTTCGTCCGAATACTCGCGGCGTTTTGTGAACTCAGCCAGCGCGCAGTTCACTAAGAACGAGATCTTTTCGTCACGGAAACGCCGGCTCGCCGAGTCGCGGTTCTGGCGGATCATCATCTCAAGGCTTTCGCTCATTTCCGCGTCATCAGTAAAAAGCGAGAGATAGTCGTATTCGAGCTTTTCGTTCTCCGCGGCGCGGATTTCGTGGATATCGCCCGGAAACGACAGATAAATATCGCGCGGCGTCACCTCGCAGGGGTCGCCGTTTGTCAGAACGACTCCGCTTCCGGCCGTGACCAGAGTCAGCTCGAACCAGTTTGCGTGCGAATGCGCCGCGATCACGGACGACGGCTCGCAGTATATGCGTCCGATCTGTATAAGGCTGATATCACCGAATCCCAGCGGCGAGCCGATATATGTGTTGTCAAAATGATAGCGCGTCTTAACGTCAGGCAAAGAGACCCCTCCCGATTTCTATTATATCCTGAAACAACGCGTTTGTCAAGAGGCAAACGAAAAAAAGTGGTGATTTTTCATTCCTTATCCCCCGCGCGGCGGATCAATACAAAAAAATGGTATGTTTTTGCAAAAGATATGAGATTGACTTATCGTCCGCGGCGTGATATAATTGAATAAAGAAATTTAATATCACAAAGGAGATTTTATCTATGCTCACAATAGCTGTCATCGGATGCGGAAGAATTTCGGAGGGCGCGCATTTCCCGGCCTTCGCGCAGATGGACAACATCCGCGTAAAATACGCCTGCGACCTCATCGAGTCAAAGGCGGTCGCGAAGAAGGAGAAATTCCCCTTCATCGAGCAGGTAATCACCGATTACCATGTGGCTCTTGATGATCCCGAAGTCGACGCGGTCTGGGTGCTCACGCCGAACTACGCTCACTACACAGTCACGATGGACGCTCTTTCCGCCGGAAAGCACGTCTTCTGTGAAAAGCCGATCACCGTAAACTACGATCTCTCGGTCGAGATGGCGAACAAAGCGAAGGAAGTCGGAAAGCTCCTCAACATCGGCGTCTGCAACCGTTATCACAAGTCAGTCGAGGTCCTCCGCGACTGGGTGAAGGAAGGGAAGTTCGGCAATCTCTATCACGTCTACTGCTCGTTCAGATCCTTCAGATCGATCCCGGGTCTTGGCGGCGCGTTCACAACGAAATCGCAGTCGGGCGGCGGAGTTCTCATCGACTGGGGAATCCATTTCCTCGATCTAATCCTCTACATCTTAGGAGACGCGAAGGTCGTCACCGCCACCTGCGACTCCTACAGCGAGATGGCAAAGGATATGAAGTCCTACAAGTATCACGGAATGTGGGCTGAGGACACGAAGGATATTGAAAACGGCACGAACGACGTTGACGATTTCATCACCGGATACGTCCGCACCGACAAGTCGAGCATTTCATTCAACGGCGCGTGGGCGCAGAATCTCGACAAGAACGAGATGTTCATCGACTTTCTCGGCGACAAGGGCGGCGCAAGACTCACCTACGGCGGACTCTTTGAGTTCTGCAACGGCGAAACTCTTGAAACTGAGCATCCGCAGTATGACATCCCTAATATGTATCTCTGCGAAGACAAGGCGTTCGTCGAGTCGATCGAGAGCGGAGTCAGAAATCGCAACTACATAGACAACATCCTTGAGAGCATGAAGCTTCTCGACGCGCTCTACAAATCGGCCGACAAGGGCGGGGAGCTGAGATTCTGATGAAGAAGCTTGGTTTCATCGATTTTTATCTCGACGAGTGGCACGCGAACAATTATCCCGCGATGATCGAGGCTTACAACAAATCACATAACGCCGACTACAAGGTCGCCTTCGCGTGGGGCGAAACCGAACCCGAGGGAAAGCTGACGACCTCCGAATGGTGCGAAAAATTCGGCGCGGAAAAGTGCGGAACGATCGCCGAAATCTGCGAAAAGGCCGATCACATCATAATCCTCGCGCCGTCGGATCCCGATAAGCATCTCGGCTACGCAGGGGAGGTTTTCGCGGCGGGAGTGAGTCCCTACATCGACAAGACCTTCGCGCCCGATCATGAGACGGCCGAAAAGATCTTCGCCCTCGCGAAGGAACACGGCGTGAAATTCTTTTCAAGCTCGGCTCTGAGATACGGCGACGAGTTAAGGCAGTATTCCGGCGACGCGAAAGCGGTCTTCACAACCGGAGGCGGCTCGAATCTTGAGGAATATGTGATTCACCAGATTGAAATGATCGTGAAGTGCCTTGGGACCGGGGCGAATGAAGTTGTATACGAGCCGGTCGGAGACGGCGGACGCGCGGATATCTTCTATGAAAACGGAAAGCGTGCCGGACTCGCTTACGCTCCCGCGCTTCCCTTCACGGCGGTTGTGACCGACAAAGACGGCCGCACGTCTTACCGTTCGGTGAACTCGGATTATTTCGGCAATCTCATCGCCGACATCATGCGCTTCTTTGAGACCGGGGAGACGGCGTTTGACACCGCCGAGACGCTTGAGGTAATGAAGATCCGCGACACCGTGATAACCGGGAAAGCAAAGCCGGGAGAAAAGATCAGAGTCTGAGGAAACCCGAAAAGAAAAGGAAAAAATCATGAAATATACTCTTAAACGCGCCATGTCACTCACGCTGCTCACCGCTATACTGATGTCAGTCATCTCATGCGGCTCCGAGGACACTCCGGCAGACGATACCGATCAAAGTACCACGACCACGACAACTGCGGAAACGACTCTTGTAAAAGAACCGGATTTTCCCGACGTCACCTTTGACAACGAGGAAATTCTCTTTCTTACCGAGTCCCGGAACGACATATACGACTGCCGCGAGATATACGCCGAAAGCGAGACCGGCGAGCTTATAAACGACGCGGTCTATAAGCGCAATCTCAAAATCGAGGAACGCTTCAAGGCGAAGATCGCCGAGGAGAGCATAGTGGCCGCGACAAATCAGGCGCAGAAATCGATTCTCGCCGGGGATGATATCTACGATGTCGTCATGCCATTCATGAATACCTCGATAAAGAACGCGCTCTCAGGGCTTTACATGAACCTCTACGACGTGCCGAATTTGAATCTCAACAGTCCGTGGTGGGATCAGCGCGCGAACGAAAGTCTGACGGTCGACGGAAATCTCTACTTCACCACCGGAGACATCAGTATCCTTGACAATGAGTGTACGATGGTGCTTTTCTTCAACAAGCAGATCATTGAGGACAACAAGCTTGAAAATCCGTATGATCTCGTGAAGAACGGCGGCTGGACGATGGAGAAATTCTTCGGAATGGTCGAGAGTGTCGCGTCGGATATCAACGGCGACTCGCAGATGAAAATCGATGATGACCGCTTCGGACTTTTCTGTCAGGACAACGTGCCGCACTCGCTGTGGTTCGGTTCGGGTGAGCGGATCAGCACGGTCGATAAAGACGGAAATCTGAAATTGACGATGGGAAACGAGCGTTCGGCCGAGATCATCCCGTATGTCCTTGAAAAATGCTACTCGGACAGCGTTTCACAGCTTTACAGCTGGTCTGACGAGGCGTTCCAGAAGTCGGTTTCGGCCTTCAACGGCGGGCGCATCCTCTTTGCCGGATGGGCACTCGCGGACATCAACTATATCCGCGACTGCAAATTTGACTTCGGAATTCTTCCGTATCCGAAATATGACGAGAATCAGTCTGAATACTACAACCTGATAAGCACGATTCTGGTTCCGGGAGTGAGCGTTCCGGTCACGAACGCCGAGCCGGAAAAGGCCGGGCTTATCCTTGAGGCAATGGCGTATTACTCGGTCGACACATTGACCGCGGCTTACTACGACAACGCGCTTCACACAAGATATACCCGCGACGAGGAGTCGGGTGATATGCTTGACATAATCTTCTCGACGCGAGTCTACGATCTCGGGTTCATCAGCAATGTCGGCGGTCTCGGACAGCTTATCGGAAATATGTTCCGGGGCAAGCAGACCAACTTCGCCTCAACCTACGAGTCCATGTCGGGCGCGGCTGAGGCGGCTCTGGCAGAGCTTACAAAATCGTTCAAAAACGCCGCATTACTGGCGGAAAAATGAAAAACTCAAATCAGCCGCGCGCCGGAATTTATCCGGCGCGCGGCTGATTTGTTATAATATAATATTATCTATCCGAGATATTTTCGCGTAAGGTCAATAAGCTCCTGAATCGTCCCGCATCCGGCGAGACGGCAGAGGCGGCGTAGCCTGTAGTAAAGCGTTCCCTCCGAGATAAAGAGCTTTATCGCGATTCCGACGCGGTTCTCGTTCCTTATAAGCGAGTCGAGCATCTGAAAATCCGTGTCGTCGCACTTCATGAGGCAGCTTTCGAGTCTCGTGACCTCGCTTACGGTGCGGTCGGAATAAAAATCGAAGTTTCCATTCGCCCCGGACACCGACTCAGGGGTGATTTCGGGCAGAGGGTTATTTTCGGTCGAGGCACTCGGGAAGAATTCCGCGCGGACGCGGATCGTGGCCGAGATGTTCGCCGGGTTCTTTATCAGATAATGCCAGAGTTCGACGCACTGACGGCCGAGCTCCTCGTAATTTATCGCGAAGGTCGAAATTCCCGGCGAGAGCGGACTCTCGAATATCGGCGCGAGCATCGTGTCGCTGAAGCTGACCACCCACAGCTCCTCCGGCACTCGGACTCCCGCCTCGCGGAGCTTTGACGACGCGGCGAGCATGAAAACGTCGTTCGTGAAGATGATCGAATCGTACTCCTCCCTTTTCGCGAGGAACTCTGAAACGCATTCCGCGATCCCGGAGCCGTTATAGAAGATGTGATCCCTTTTTCCGCCGGCGATCATGAAATCAGCCTTCCGCCTGTCCGAGGCCGAGTCGGGGTTGACGCCGAGAAGCGCGGTTCTCGTCCTTCCGTAAGCCCGAAGATAGCAGAAAATCCGCTCCATCGTGTCGCTGTAATCCATTATCACCTGACTCGAGTCGTGCGACGGACGGCGCGGCTCGTAGTTCACGAAAAGCGTGCTGATCCCGTTTCTCCGGCAGAGCGGAATAAGCCGCTCCATATGTCGGTCCGAGGCACCGATCACGGTCAGGAGGCGTTTTCCCTCGGCGAAAAGCTCGTCAGCCGGAAGACCCGGGAAGGTGTTTTCATCGGTTTCTTTAATGCTTATTCCCTTTTTGGAGGCGTTTTTCCGGATGCCCTCCATGGCTTTTTCGTACCAGAGACCGCTCCGGAACTCGGTCTCGGAGTAGATTATCATGTCCATTCTTCTGTCCTCCGTATAATTATTTTACGTCAATAAGCCGCGTATGTCAATAGGACTTCAAAAAAAAATCCGGAATTTTCCGAATATTTGAAGTAAAAAGCCGGCCAGGTGTGGTATAATATATAAAAGTCAATTCATGAAAGGTTATCATATGAACAGAGTCAGAGTAACAGACACGAAAATACATATCCCGGTCTATCCGGTCGGGGAACCCGAAAAGCTTCCGGTCTACGCCGAAAACCGCGTCCACCAGCGCACAAGCGGAAATCCATATCCGAACGCCGTCACCGCGAACGTCCGCGCCGGGGACAAAAAAGAGGAGGATATCCGCGCGGTCGTCATCGAGAACGATTACATCCGGGTGACGATTCTTCCCGAGTACGGCGGCCGTATCTTCTCAGCCGAGGACAAGCTGACCGGAAAGGATTTCTTCTACCGTCAGCACGTGATAAAGCCCGCGCTGATCGGACTTCTCGGTCCGTGGATCTCTGGCGGAATCGAGTTCAACTGGCCGACGCACCACCGCCCGTCAACCTTCCTCCCGGTTGACGTCACGGTCGAGGAAAACGAACACGAGTCGGTCGTCTGGCTCTATTCAAACGACGTGTTTGACCGTATGCTCGGCACGGTCGGAATCGCGCTCCGTGACGACCGGGCTTATTTCGAGACGCGGGTCAGACTCTACAACCGAACATCAGAGCGGAAATCCTTCCTCTGGTGGGAAAACGCCGCGGTTCCGGCGGGCGAAAATCTGCGTATCTTCTTCCCGCAGGACGTAGGACACGTCTTCTTCCATTACAAGCGCAACACAACCTCGTATCCCGTGACCGGAGGCTGGTTCAACGGGCACAAGCTCCCGGAAAACTCGGATATCAGCCGCCACGGCGACACGAGATTCCCGACATCCTACTTTTCGGCCGCGAGCCGGTACGATTATTTCGGCGGATACAACGAGAACACGGAGTCGGGAGTCGTTCACATCGGCGATCACCACATCTCGCCCGGAAAAAAGATGTTCACATGGGCGTATAATCAGCTCTCGAAGACATGGGAAAACGCGCTGACCGACACCGACGGCCCTTATCTCGAACTCATGGCCGGATCATATTCCGACAATCAGCCCGATTTTTCGTGGCTTTCGCCGTATGAGGAGAAGAGATTTTCGCAGTACTGGTATCCGATCGACGGCACGGGAGTTCCCTGCTTCGCGAATCTCGACGCCGCGGTCTCGCTCTCGGATGACCGCGCGATTATCCGCGCGACCGGGGATTTCAGAGGTTCGGAGATCACCATTTCGGACGAGTCGGGAATTCTCGCGAAGACGACAACCGATCTTCTGGCGGCGAAGAATCTCGAAGCCGCGTTTTCGAGAAAATCGGTCGGCGAGGTCCGGATTCTCATAAAGAATTCCGGAAGAATTCTCGTCGACTACACGACGATGAAGCCGCCGAAGGACGAAAAGGTCGGAGTGATCGAAGGATTCCCGACGCCCGACGAGTGCCGCTCGTCCGAGGAAGCCTTTTTGACCGGAACGCACGTCGTTTCCTACCGCGACCCGGCCGCAAACGCCGAGAGGTATTTCGAAAGGGCGATCGCGCTCTCAGCCGACAATTACGAAGCATACGCCTCGCTCGCCGAGCAGCAGGCGGGGCGCGGCGATTTTGAAAACGCGTACTTTAACATAACCCGCGCGTGGGAGATACTCACAATCCGCGACAGACGCCCGGCAAACGGCCGGATCGCTTTCCTCCGCGGGAACATATCGCTTTCGCTCGGGAAGCTCCACGAGGCCGAAGAGGCCTTCTGGGACGCGTATTTCTGCGCTGACACAAAGGACGCCGCGCTCATTGAAATCGCGTCCCTCGAGGCTCTGCGCGGCGACTACGAGGCCTCAGCGCGTCACGCGGCCGAGTCGCGCGGCGGAATTAACGCCGATCTCATCCGCGTCCTTGCGGAAAACCGTCTCGGGAAAAAGACCGGCATTTCGGAAAAGCTCGCCGAAAATCCGATAAACCAGCCGCTGAGATTCGCGGCGGTGATTCTCGGCGAATACGACGAGAAAAAGTTCTTCGACGGGCTCTCGGATTCCCCGTCGCAGACCTGTATTGACATCTTCGAGGAGCTTTCGGGCGCCGGGTTCACTGACGAGGCCGAAAGACTTCTCCGCGGACTCACGGCGTCGGGAAAGCGGTACTCGTGCGTGATTTCGTATCTTCTCGGCGAAAAGCCGGAAAACCATGACATCGCCGGAGTCTTTCCTCGCCGCGAGTGTGAGCGGAAGGCACTCGAAAAGGCGGCGGCAGGCGGCGACAAATTCGCGGAATATCTCCTCGGCTGTCTCTGCGCCGGAAGACGCGAATGGCCGCTCGCTCTGCTCTTCTCCGAAAAATGCGGCCTTCCGGAGGGAAAGCGGAACGCCGCGGTCGCGCTCTGGAAGCTCGGCGACAGGAAAGGCGCACTCGAAAAGCTCCGTGCGGCGGCAAAGCTTATGCCGGATGACGATCAGGTTCTCTGGGAGCTTTTCAGGGTCGAAAACCGACTTTGCGCGCCGACCGACGACGCCGAAGAGCTGCTTTCAGGGCGGAAAATCCGCGACGATATCTGCACCGAGTACGCGATCGCGCTCTGTAGACGCGGCGAGGCCGAAAAGGCGGTAAGGCTCATGGAATCGCACGAATACATCCCCTGTGAGGGCGGCGAGGGCGCGGTCGCTGACGCGTGGATTCTCGCGAACTCGACTCTCGCTGACAGCTTCTTCGCGGACGGCGGCTATGAATCCGCACTCGCGCTATATGAAAAGGCCGAAACGCTCCCCGAAAATCTCGGCTCTGGCTGGTGGAACGAGGCCAAAAAGGCTCCGCTGAAATACGCCGAGGGACTCTGCCTTGAAAAGCTCGGGAGAAAATCCGAGGCCGACGAAAGATTCAGGTGGATAACCGGGCTTCTTACCGACTTCTTCTCGGACATGGCGCTTCCCGATCTCGATATTTACAAGCTCCTCGCGTTCAGAAAGCTCGGCGACGCCGGGAGCGCAGACGAAGTTTTCGCGTCGGCGAAAAAACGCTTCGAATCCGAGATCACGCGGCGTGACAGCGGATTCTTCCGCACGACTCCCTTCTTTGACAGCTTCTGTTCCGAAGGCGACGCGATTTCAGAAAGACGCGAATTCTACGGAAAACTCCTCGCGAAGCTTGAAAAGGCCGCGCTCGGTGACTGATAAACCATATATGTGAAAGCCATTCGCGGCGTTTGCCGCGAATGGCTTTTTTCGAAAAATGTAAAACTTTTTCCCGAGGGCTATTGCAATTTCGAACGGAATGTGCTATAATTATAGAAAGGAGATGATAAAGTGAAGTTTCTTGTAATATTTATCGCGGCGGTAGTCTGTATTGTCGGCGTGAATCTTCTGATTCCGGCCGCGCCGAAGTCGGCTCCGGACGAGATTCCAGAGCTTGTGATCCGCGCTTATTCGTTCAAGGAGAACGTCACCGACCCGAACTCGCCGGAGGAAGAAGGATTTGTCTTCGCCCCGCTTGAAGTCGGCAAACCGCACCTTCTCGCGCCGATAATCAATTCCGAGGTCTTCAATCTCTGCTTCTATTTTGAGTTTGACGGCGGAATAATCGAGGTCGTGTCCGAGTCGGGCGACACTCAGCTGTCGGTCGCAAGCTCAAAGAATCCTTTCGGCGGCGACGATCTTGATCACCGGATATTCGGCGACAAGCTGAAGCTGGCGAACGACGGGTATATGAATCTGAATCCCTTCGGCTCGGGCGTCGGGTATCACATGATCCTCGACGAATCGCAGAATACGACCGGATACGTCGGCCGCGAGCATTATTTCACAGTGAACGCATATGAGCTTTCGAACGAGAATTCCCCGGTGATAAGCGCGCGGATAAAGCTTGTTCAGCTTGATGACAAGGCAAAAAACACAGTTTATTCCGGCTCGTCGCGCTTTTACTCAGCCGAGCTTGTATCGTATGAACTCAGCGAGATGTACGCGATCAAATATAGTGATTAGACGGAGGTATTCATGGAATTTGATCTGAGGCAGGCTGTGAGACAGATTGTCTGCAAGCCTTTCACGACGGCGGTTATGAATCTGCTGACGCACGGCGGCACTTCAATAGCAGATCCTATTATCGACCAATCGGAATCAGTCTTATCGCTGTCATTGAGTTAAAATTAAAATTTCCCCATATTCCGCCCGAAAAATCGTATTACAGCCCCCGAAACCTCGCTAAGAAACGGCTAAGATTGCGTCGGTTTCGAGGACGAAATCGTTATTTACTTAACTATCGAGGCTTTAACTTTTTTAATCTTTTGCTGCAAATATTACTGTTCTGACATTTCCGACGTGTGATATCAAGTGGTTATCACCATGATTTTCTGTTTTTGACTTCTTTTTTATCATTCCACAAAGGCTATTGCCTGCTCAGCTTCATTTTGTGACCAAAATAATCATCAGGCCTGCCTATTGACATATCGCGAAAAAAGGTTTATAATAGTTATGTCATTAAGAAAAGTACTCTTCGAGTAAAAAAAAATACTTTTATGGGAAAGGTCTGTCGTAAAAATGCTTTACAACGAAACCCGCATCATTCTTCACAGCAGCTCGGAGGAATTCCGAACCGCGACCCGCACCGCGATAAAGGACTTCGGCTTCACTAACCCTATCTTTGAAAGCGACTCCGCCTCTTCACTGGATAGACAGCTTATGGAAGATAAGCAGGCTGTAGTGATCTGCGATCTTAGGAAGAGGGACCCAGCGATAGGCTGCGTGCTTCACCGGGAATGCTCTATGATGGTATCAGAATACTACTGCGTACTTGTAAGGGATCAGAGCGATGTCGAGGCCGGAATATACACCGGAGGCTTCGGAGTTCCGGCGGTTGAGATAACGAATGAACCAAAGAGCATCGCGCTGGGATTATTCGCGGCGTTTGTCGGACTCTGGAAGAACTCGGGAACGCTCTGCGACCGC
>CAKSVM010000051.1 GCA_934503195.1 uncultured Eubacteriales bacterium | reverse complement strand
GGAAGAGCGGAAGATCCTTTCTGAGCGCGCCGTTTGTCAGCTGGGAAAGCTCGTTGGAGAAGCAGTAATACGCGATATGCTTCACGTCGCGTTCCTTTACAAGATATTCAAGCTTTTTCGCGACCTCATCGGCGTACGACTCCATGTCCTTTTCGGAGCTGTGCAGCTTTCCACGGCCGGGAGTCATATAGATCGGCGTGTCGGTGAGCTTCTGCGTGCGCTCGTAGTAATCGGCGAAGTCGTCCATGACCTCCTTCGTCTGGTCGGAGAATCCGAAGAAACAGCGCATGAAGCCGGGCGAGATCTCGCGGTAGCATTTTGCGATCTTCTCATTGAAGCTCTTTTCCGTGATGAGGCGGTACATTCCCGCCTCGCTGTTGTGAAAGCCCAGCCCGGCGAAAACCGGAGCGTAGGCGGGTTTTGTAATGGTTATTTTTGACATTTGAGAGGGTTCCTTCTATTTATTCATTATTTCCATTGTTTCCTTTATCGTCTCCTCTATCTGCGGGCGTCTGCTGTCGATGAGCGAGGCGATGTCGGTCTTTCCTTCCTTCAGAGCCGCCTCAAGGTCGAGCGAGAACTGCTCCGTCCAGCCGAATACGCGTCCGGCGTTGAATACGCGGCTGTCGCGGATTATCGCCAGCATCTCGATCGACTCGTCGTTGCGTAGCAGCTTCTGCGACATCGTGTTCTCATAAAACACCGGGAGAACGTCCCTGTAGGAGAGATAGGTCATGGCGTCGATCACCGCTCCGGTGGTTGCAGGATCTGCGTCGGTGACCGGGACGCAGAGCAGCATCGCGTCGTGCCACTGATAGGTGTGATAGCCCTCCTGCTTTTCGTCATATTTAGGCATCGGGACGATACCGAACGTAAAATCTATGTCACGGTATTTCGAAGCCGCTTTCAGCTCCGCGACAAGCATCAGTGCGCGTCGGTTCGCGAAGATCGTCTCGTAGTGATCAGCTCCGGGGGAGCTTGTCAGAAGGAATTCGCCTTCATTCGCGAACATTCCCGCGAGCTTCTGCGTGACGTCGAAGAAGCGGTTATCGCGGCATCCGAATACCGGTTCGCCGTTTTCATTCCGGTCGATGAAGGATTCGTCGCAGCCCGTTATGAACGCGCTGACTCCGGTGGTCCATGTCGCGAGTCCGTATTCGGCCGAGGCCGAGGAATTCCACGCGAAGGTTGAGTCGCCGTTGAGATTCGCCCCGGCCTTCATGTATTTCGAAAGCTCGTCGAGCGTCCATCCTCCGTCGCGGACAAGCTGATACGGAAGCTCCATCCCGAGAGCCTTTATTTTTTCCTCATTGAAGTAAACGCCGACCGAGCCTTGGAATCCGACAAGCGAAATATCGCTCTGCGCAAAATACTGCCTGCCGTTTTTTCCGAGTCTTGACTCCGAGTTTGCCGAGCTGTCCCACCACTCACGGTCGAGCTGAAAGGTGTCGATGCTTGTCAGGTCATAAAGATATTCCTCACCGACAAGTGCCGCCAGCGTGGTTCCCCTGACGAAAGCCGCTTTGTAGATGTCCTCCTGCGCCATAACCGCCTGCCGGATCTTCTGGTCGGTGACATAGAGATCCTCATAGATGATATCAAGCTTCAGGTTGAATTCATCCTCGATCACCCGATTGCGCTCATAGATCGTATCGTTGAGCGTCTCGCCGTCGATTGTCTCAAAATCGAGTTCGCACATGAATCCGCCCCAGCTGATGGTCCCGGTGAGGATCGGGAATTCTTTTCCGTCAAGATCAATGTCGGGATATTCGTAAGCCGCTTTGCTGTCGGCGGCGGACGACGTGTCGTTGAATTCCGTTGTCTCTCCCGGAACCCCATTAGCGCCGCAGGAGGCAAACTGTGCCATTATCGCCGCGAGAAGTATCAGCGGCAGCCATCTTTTGGTTTTTGAAGTTGTTTTTTTCATTGTTATTCAAGTTCTTTCATGAATTCTTCCATCGCCGCCGTTGACGCCGGGGCGTTCTGGGCGAGAAGGGAAGCGTAATTGCTGTTTCCGGTCATGATCGCGCTTTTTATCTTGCTCCCGAGTCCTCCCCAGTCATAAATGAATCCGGGATCGTAGACGATATTCTCACAGGCGAGCTTTATCATCTCATAGGATTCGGCGTCGCGCGTGTATTTGCTCTCCATGCAGACCGAGTAATAGGTGTCGGTGATCTCGCCCGAAGCCTCGGCGAGTGCCTCAAGCGCGAATCCGACCTTATCTGGTTCCGCGACCGACGCGGGGATAAAAATGAACGGAGTCGAAAGATTGATCATCGTGGAATAGTTCTCCTGCTCCTCGTCGTATTTCGGAAGCGGCAGAAGTCCAAAGTCAAGCTCGATGTCGCGGTAATTTCGTCTGACGAACGAAAGCACCATGTTCTGGAAGAGAATCTGTTTATTGCCGATCATATCGGCGATTTTCGCGGAGATGTTCGAGCCTATCCGGCTCCAGTCATATGAAACCATGCTGTCTGAGAGAACGCTGTTCATCATCTCGAAGATGTCATGCGCCTTTTCGGAGTCGGCGGTGAATTCCGGCTCGCCGTTTTTTATCTGATAGAGATATGTGCAGGACGAGGCGAAATAGGGTTCAGCTGAGGCGTTGTCGACGAACATAAGTCCGTAGCGGTCGTTCTCGTCGTATTTGCCGTCGCCGTTGAGATCCTCCGAAACCCGCTTTGCCAGCGAGATCATCAGGTCATAGGTCCAGCGTCCCTCGCGCACCGCGTCGTAGAGGTTTTCAAATTTGTAGTCGTCGGCGAGCGGACGGTTGTACATCGTCATCATCATCGCGTCGTTGTCGGCGACGATAATGTCTCCGGTCAGCATATAAAGCTTGTTCCTCACAGAAAGGTCGCGTTTTACGCCCTGATCCCACTAAGATTTTTCGGGCGCGAGCCAGTCTATGTCAAAGAGATTCAGATAACAGCCGTCGACCGCTTTCGATACGCTTCGCAGCCAGTTCATCGCGATCTGATACTCGTCGTCTCCGGCAAGCACAGAGGCGTTCACCTTATCGACCGGGTCGAATTCGAAATTCACTTCCCGGAGTTTGAAATTGTACTTTTCGGTCGCGGCGAGATTGCGTCTGTAGATCGCGTCGTCGAGCACCTCTCCGGTTTCCTCGACATACGCGAAGGTTCCGAGTGCCCAGTAATTCGCCTCGTGCGAAGCGCGCACGACGGTGACCTCGTATCCGCCAAGATCATATTCATCCGGAAGCGCGGATTCGCGCGCGGGATCGATAGTCTCAGGCGCGGACGTGGCGGCCGACTCATCGGCGGTCGTTTTCTCATCGACTGGTGTCGAACCGCACGATGTCAGAACGAGAGCCGCAAGCAGGCATAGCGAAAGAACGCGTTTCATATAAAAAATCCTTTCAAAAATAGTTTTGCATGAATTTTTTCGCGCGCAAAAATGTTCATACCACTTGACATTTCGTCAGATTTGCGGTATAATGGTTCCGAAAGATATATCTTCTTGTAATTATTATAGCGTAAAAAAACGCCGCGGTCAAGTGTCGGTTGCGACGCAAAATATAAGATTTCCGATATTTTCCGAAAGGAGAACCGCTTATGAGTGAATTCGCGAAGCTTCAGTTCCTCTCCTACGAGTGCATGGCGTGCAGGATAGTTCCGATCCCGCGGCTGGTACACGATTACGAACTCGACTTCCATTATTACGGTAACTCGGTGCAGACGATCGACAACGTGAATTATCCCGTGACGCGCGGTACGATGGTGATGCGGCGTCCGGGGCAGGTGTCATACGCCGTCGGCGATTATTACTGCCGGATGGTCACGTTCGATCTGTCGGGGGAGGTAGTCAAAAAATACGGGCGTCAGCACAGGCTTCGCACGACGCCGGTACAGAAGAATTCAGAGACCCCGCTGCTCGACAACATTCCCCCGGTCTTTGTCCCGTCGCACAGTGAGGATTTGACCGAGCTTTTCAAAAGGATAGAGATCTACTCGCGGAAATTCGACGGCGGCGAGACCTCAATGCTGAAAAAGCTCGACGAAACGCTTCTTGAAATGCTGCTTCTGCTCTGTTCGGACGCGGTGCGCGAGCGCGCCGGAACTCCCGAGCCGCTTAATAACTCGGTTTTCGAGACCTGCCGATATATCGACAAGGAGTGTCAGCAGGAGCTTCGCGTCGAAGAACTGGCGAAGATGGCCGGACTCAGTGCCGATCACCTGACAAGGCTTTTCAAGCAGGAAATCGGCGTCACGCCGAGCGAATACATTCTTGGCGCGCGGATGAAGAAGGCGCGCTTCCTGCTTGAGTCGAGCGACCACAATATCGATACGATCGCCGACCGATGCGGGTTTTCGAGTACGGCGTATTTTATAAGGAGATTCCGCGAGGAGAACGGCGTCACGCCGAAAAAATACCGCGCGGACGTTTTTCAGGGAGATACGGTCTCATATTTCGATGGAGCGGGGAAAAAGCGCGATCCGTGACGCCGGACGATCTGAATAAGCAGGCTGATCAGTTCGTTTTGATAGTTTCAAAAGCCATGCCGATCCGAGGCGAAATTTTATATTGCCTTAAAAAATATTCCGCAAAGGGCTTGATTTTTTCGCGAAAATATTGTACAATATATATGCGCAGCGTCCGCGCCGCGGACAAACATTACGTTTTACAAGGAGTTCATATGAAACCCGTAAAAACCGCGCTCATTTCCTCGATTTTAACACTTTTTGTCGCTTCCTGCGCGATGACAGCGGCCGCGCTGATGGAGCCGCCCGGAATCGATCTTCCGGTGCTGATGTATCATCACGTCGCCGACGTCGGCGATTCGGTTGTCACGGTTTCGACCGGGCTTTTCAAAAAACAGCTCGATTATCTCGACGAAAACGGCTACGAAACTGTGAGCTTTGACGAAATTATCGCGTACGCGAACGGAGAAGATGTGGATATTCCCGAAAAGCCGGTCGCGATTGTCTTTGACGACGGTTATGAATCCAACTATCTGCTCGCGTATCCTGAGCTGAAGGCGCGCGGGGACAAGGCGACGATTTGTCTTATCGGTTCGTGCGTCGGAAAAAACACCTACAAGGACACGGGAGTGCCGATGCTGCCTTACTTTTCGTGGGATCAGGCGCGCGAAATGCGCGATTCTGAAACCATCGCGCTCGGAAGTCACACTTACGATATGCACCAGTACGCGCCGCTCGAAACGGGCAGGGTGCGCGCCGGGGTTGTCCCGTTTGACGACGAGTCAAAGTCAGATTTTGTCCGGTCGATTCGCGCGGACTATGCCAAAATGTCCGAGCTTTTTAACGATAATCTTGGGCAAAACGTAGAAATTTTCGCTTATCCGAACGGTCAGTATTCCGAGCTTTCGGAGCGGGTGATTGAGTCGATGGGCGCGAAGGTGACGCTGACCACGCGTGTCGGAATGAACCGGATCCGGCGCGGCGACCCGAAAAGTCTGTATCTTCTGCGGCGTTACAGCATAAATGATTCGACCGATGTCGAGACGCTTCAGACCTATCTTGACGGCAAAATTCCGAAGGAATAATCGTCATATTGACGAATGTGACGCATAAAATCGATAATTATGTAAATATTGATTGGAGAATTTATGAAAGCTTTAGTACTTTCAATCACAGCGGGGCAGGGACACAACGCCACCGCCAAGGCGATCTGCGCATATCTTGAGTCGATCGGCTGTGAGGCCGAGATGCTTGATACTTTTAACTATCTGAACCGGATCCTCGGCGAAACGGTTTCGAAGGGCTACTTACTCACATCGAGCAAGACGAAGCTGCTTTACAAAAGTGGCTACAGGCTCGCCGAAAAGCGTAAAAAGTCCAAAAGCTACGCCTCGCCGACCCGTGTGAGCGCGGATCTGATGGCGGTAAAATTGCTCAAATTTATAAATAGTTACGATCCAGATGTAATAATCTGTACACATATTTTCGCCGGAATCATCCTCGACGTACTTAAAGAAAAGCGCGAAACAAAGGCGAAGTGCATCGGAATTCTGACCGATTTCGCGTTTCACCCGTTCTGGGAGGAAGGACTGAACCTTGATTATGTCGTCATTCCGAACGAGCAGCTGACTGTGCAGGCACTGAAAAAAGGTTTTTCAGCAAAACAGGTTCTGCCGCTCGGCATCCCGATTCACCCGAAATTTTCCAATTATATAAGCAAAGCCGAGGCGCGTGCGAAGATCGGACTCGATCTGAACAAGCGGACGGTGCTTCTGATGAGCGGCAGCATGGGCTACGGCAACATTGAGGAGACAGTCAATTTGCTCGACCGCGTGCCGTATGATTTCCAGATAATTACAGTCTGTGGCAACAATTCGGCGGCAAAGGCGAAAATTGATGGCATGAAGACCAAAAAGCGCGTACTTAACCTCGGATTTGTTGACTATGTTGACGTACTCATGGACGCGTCGGATTGCATCATCACAAAACCGGGCGGATTGACCTCGTCCGAGGCTCTCGCGAAGGGACTGCCGATGATTATCGTCGACCCTATCCCGGGGCAGGAGGACCGCAACACCGAATTCCTCACGAACAACGGCGTCGCGATGGCGGTCACGCCGACGCTCCCGCTGGACGAGGTGATGTTCCACCTCTTCTCGAATCCGAAGCGGCTCGACGTCATGCGCGAGGCGATAAGTTTGATTGCAAAACCAACTTCGACACGCGACATCTGCGAGTTCTCAAAAAAGCTCGCTGAGAAATAAAAGAAAAAGCAATTTCGGGAAAGCGTAAAAAATACAAATCGCGCTTTTTGAAAACGAAACATACGCAAAAAATTCCGAAATATATTTGTTGACAATCCGCGAAAAATCTGTTATAATAAAATAAAAAACCACCGAAAGGAAATTTATTATGACCGATCTTCAGAAAAAATTCCGCGACACGCCGTTTTTCTGGTCGCGGCTCGGGTTCTGCTATGACCCGCCGCGCGCCGGAGCCGACGGAAAACAGATACTATTCTCTTACGATTTTGACGAATACAATCGCGTTCACCGCGATTTTGCCGACGCCGGAGTGAAGTTCCACACGACTATTCTCCACAGCGGCTGGGTCGCCGACGGGGTGTGGGATTACACGCTGACCGACCGCGTTCTCGACGAAATTTTCTCGGGAAATCCTGACATTTTTTATATGCCGCGCGTCAAGCTGAACGTTCCGCCCGACTGGTGCAAAAATCACCCCGAGGAGACTTTTGTCTACTTTTTCGGCCCGCGGAAAGCCGACGAAATCGCCGCGCTCGCCTGCACCGAAAAGCATGACTATTTTGGCGCCGATACTGACGGATACGCGGTCAACGGCGGTAAAGGCGTCTGGCGCGACGACCGCGTGAATCGCGGTGGACTGATCGGACTCCAGAGCTTTTCGTCCGAAAAATGGGTCGAAGACGCGTCCGAAACCCTCAGAAGACTTCTTGTGCATCTTGCCGAAAGTAAATATAGAGATAAAATAATCGGCGTTCACATCGCGTACGGAATGTGCGGCGAGACGAATCTCTGGGGCGGCTGGTCGCCGCTCGACAACGAGCGAACCGGACTTTTCGGCCACCGCGGCGACTTCGGAATCACAAACCGGCGCCGATTTGCCGAATTCGGCGTCCGGAAATACGGATCGGAATCGGCTATGCTCGAAAAATGGGGCGATCCGGAACCGCCGACGCCGCTTGAACGCGAGGGTAAAAAGTCCAGACTACCTGAACTTTTCTTCAAAGAAGGCGACAAATCGCGCGATTATTTTGAATTCGTTTCAGAAACAAACGCCGACGCGATTGAAGCATTCTGCAAAATAGTTAAGGAGTCATCTGGACTTTTCGACCACGAACTCGCGGCCGGGGCTTTCTATGGCTATATGTATCTGCCGCAGTCGCCGAACACCGGGCATCTCGCGATTCAAAAGCTGATCGATTCGCCTTACGTCGATTTTATGTCGTCGCCAAAGGGATATTTCAGGTGTCTGGCCGGCGATCCGGGCGGGGAACAGGGGCCTTCCGAGTCGATCGCGCGCAAGAAAGTCTGGCTTGACGAGATCGATAATCACACGCACCTCGATCGCCGCCCCGACGGACGTGCGGCAAATCTGGACGAATCGATCACCTTACTTTGGCGCGAGGCGACCAAAAATATTACTCATGAGCAGGGGTTCTGGTGGATGGATCTCGGCGAAGGCTGGTTCGGCTGCCCTGAACTCATGGCGACGATTGCCGAGATCACGAAGCTTCAGGAACGGCTCGGAAAAGTTCAGCATATCTCAACTTCCGAGGTCCTGCTGGTCGTCGACGAACACACGCTCGAAGCGATGAGCATCAGCTACGGGCTTTGCGTCGGGCTGATGTACCAACTTCACAGTGAGCTGAAGCTGATCGGCGCGCCGATCGACACGCTGCGGCTCGACGATCTTTTTGACGAGACTACAGATTTGTCGCATTATAAGATGATAGTTTTCGCGAACGTTTTTTGCCTGAAATCGGGGCAGCGCGAGCGGTTGCTTGAGCTGACGAAGGGAAAGCTTTGCGTCTGGAACTATGCCGCCGGGATCTGCGCGCCCGAATATGACGAGGCGAATTTTACTGCTCTGACCGGATTCAAACTCCACGAAATCATGAGAACCGACGAAGATTATTACGGATATCCGGCAAAGTTCTATGAATATGACAAATCTCACAAACGCCGCGCGGGAGATTTTCCGCTTTTCGCGATTGAGGCGGACGGGATGGAAGTCATCAGCCGTTACGATTCAGGCGAGGTGAACTGCGCGAAACTCGGGCAAAATGTCGTCTGCGCGACGCCGTCGCTCGATGCGAAAAATCTGCGCGACCTCGCGAAATCCGCGGGCGTGACGATCATGTGCGACGCCGATTGCGCCGTGTTTGCCGACAACCGGATTGCCGGATTCTTCCCGAAATACGATTTTAAGGGTGAAATTGAGGTCTTCGGCGAACGGAAATATGTCGAAATTCCGGCACATGGTCACAAAATATACGATAAATATTAAATAATATTGTAAAAATAAGAAAGAATGTTATGCGAAATGACGGACTATGAAAAGATGCGTTCGGGCGAGGTTTATATCTGCGCTTCGTACGAACTCGCTGAAAAGCAGGGAAAATGCCTTGAAAAATTGTACGATTTCAACCAGACTCGTCCCTCCGAACCCGAAAAACGCGCGAAACTTCTGCGCGAACTCCTCGCTGAGGTCGGCGAGGGCTGCTACGTCGAACCGCCGCTCCACGCGAACTGGGGCTGCCACACGCATTTCGGCAAGGGCGTGTACGCGAATTTCAACTTGACACTTGTCGATGACGGCGATATTTTCGTCGACGACTACACGATGTTCGGCCCGAACGTCACGGTTTCGGTTGCCGGACACCCGATCGCACCCGAACTTCGCGGCAAAAACGTCACGCAGTTCAATATTCCTGTACATATCGGCAAAAATTGCTGGCTCGGCGCGGGTGTGATCGTCGTTCCGGGCGTCACGATCGGCGACAATTCAGTCATCGGCGCGGGAAGCGTCGTCACGAACGACATTCCGGCGAACGTCGTCGCGTTCGGAACGCCTTGCAGAGTAGTTCGCGAAATCAACGATCGTGACCGCGAGTACTATTTCAAGAACCGGAAGATTGATCCGGCGATTTTTGAAGAGGTTAAGAAGTAAAATGAATCTCGTCAAATTGCACAAATGCGGGCTTGAGGTCTCGGAAATCTGCCTCGGAGCCGATCATTTCGGCACGAAATTCGATCGCGACGCGGCATTTGAACTGCTCGACCGCTTCCGCGACGCCGGCGGAAATTTCGTTGACACAGCGAACATTTACGCGCGTGATTTCGAAAACGGGTTCAGCAGAAGTGAACGAATCCTCGGCGAATACCTGAAATCGCGTGGAAAATCCTCGCTCGTCGTCGCGACGAAGGGCGGGCATCCGAACGTGAAAACGATGCACACGCCGCGTTTGTCACGTGTAGAAATCGAGCGCGACCTCGACGAAAGCCTGAAATCGCTCGGACTCGACGCGATCGACCTCTATTATCTCCACCGCGACGACCAGTCGAAGCCGATCGGCGAAATCATTGAAATCCTTGAAGAATTCGTCAGAAAAGGAAAGATCAGGCATTACGCGGCGTCAAATTATACGAAATCACGGCTCGAAGAGTCGATAAAATTCTCTGAATCGCACAATTGTCAGGGATTCTCGGTCGTTTCGAATATGTGGTCGCCGGCCGTTGAGAATCCCGGCACGCCGCTTTCGGGCGACGATACGCTCGTCCGATTCGATGATTCGGATCTTGAACTCTTCGAAAAATCAAATCTCGCGTTCATTCCGTACAGCTCGACGGCGAAGGGCTGGTTCGCGAAAAGGGCGAATGGCGAGGTCTCCGAAAAACTCGCGAAAGTCTTCGAAAATGAAAAAAATCTTCATTTGCTTGAAAAGCTGAAGGCGCGCGGCGGCTCGGTTCAGACGGCTCTGCTCGAATACATTTGCTCGATCAAACTGAATTCTTCGCCGATAATTCCGATAACTTCGGTCTCAAACGCCGATCAGTTGTCCGATTTACTCTCCGTTCACGCTGAGTGAATTGTAGGAAAATACAAATATCCCGCGCATATGCGCGGGATATTTGTTGCAATTTTATTTAGTCAATTTCACTATAAGCCTTGACGATATCGGCCAGAGTTGCCTCCCAAGCCGATTTTTTTGAGGCGTAGAAGGACGCGATGTGGTCAGCTTTTTCGGTTTCGCCCGGATAATACTCGAAAAGCGTGTTGATGAAGGGCGAGAAAGCCGTCGAATACGCGAACGTGAAGTCCATCTGCGCGCTGTCGCGGATGATTTCGAGCATCTCCTTGACCTCTTCGTCTCTGGTATATTTTTCCTTTAGTGCCACTTCATAGTAGGCCGGCGTGACATCTTTACGGCTGTAGTAGGACAGTGCCTCACAGACCATCGAGGTCAGTTTAGGGTCGGCCGTCGTCTGCGGAACGAAGAACATCGAGGTCGAGGTTCCGATCTGAGTGTGATATTTTTCCTGGTTTTCGTCGCGCTTCGGGTAGGGAACGATACCGAAATCGGTCTTCATGTCGCGCAGATAATCGGTCGCGTAGAGGAAGGTCGTCATCAGCAGCGAGCGATCCTCGGCGAAATATCCGGTGTATTTCTGGTGCTCATTATTACCATTGTTGTACACATTGTCAGACTTCATGAACACATTATACAGCTTATTGTACAAATCGACGTCTTTTTCGGAAAGATCGGCGATCATCGGGTTCTTGTCGGAGTCGTATTCGATAACCTTTACTTCGGTAGAAGTCTGGAACGCGCGGGTCGGGACGGTGCAGGAGATCAGGCCGAGCAGATCTTTCTCAGGTGTGATTTTTCCATCTCCGTCGAGGTCGCCCGAGACAGAATTGATCATTTCGATCATCTTATCAACCGTCCATTTGCCGCTTCTGACCAGCTCGTACGGGTCTTCGAGCTTGTACTCGGTAAGCAGCTTTTTGTTAAAGTAGCAAACCGAGAGATCCTTGTAGAGCGAAAGCGACGCGTCGCCGATGAAACCGTAAAGCTTGCCGCCGATCGCGAGGTTGTCGTTCATTCCCTGAACCCACCACGGTTTGTTCAAATTGACGAATTCAAGCTTGTTCGCGTCGATGAAAAGCCCCTCGGAAGCCATCGGAAGCACGATGACGACGACACCGTTCACGAGGTCGAACGAATTATCGCCCGCGACGATGCTGTTTTTGACGGTCGCGTTGAAATTTTCGCGGTCGTTCCACTGTCCGGGCTGGATGATGAAGTTGAATTTGATCCCGAGCTGATCCTCGACGGCCTGATTGCGGCGGAAAACGGCGTCATTGACGATGTCTCCGGTCTCCTCGACCGCGTCGTACTCGTAGGAAGCGTGCTGCGTTGTCAGAATCGTGAACGTTTGTCCATTATAATTGATGTCCGACGGCAGTTCAAGCTTCGTCGCGGGATCCTCGGCGACGGTGGTTTCGCTCTGGTCCGACGGGGAAGTGGTGGAATCTGACGGCTTGCTTCCCGAATCACCGCAGGCGGCGGTCGTGAGCAGCATCGACATCAGTAAAACGGTGGAAATGAAATTCTTTTTCATTTGTTGCCTCCTTAAAAATTTCTTTCATTATATTATAGCACAGAAACGGCGCGCTGTCTACAAATATATTGCGATATTGTTGACTTATATTTCGATTTTTCGCGATTTTTTGTAAAAGATGCGTGACGGTCAAATTCCCGAAAAATTCCCATTTTCAGCCATGTGAAAATGTTAAGTTGCATATTGCATTTTCGCGCGCTTTGTGCTATAATATATCTTATCCCAAAAGAAAGGAAAAGTAAACATGAAAACAGCATTTTCGACACTGGGCTGCCCGGATTTCAGCTGGCAGGACATTTACTCGGTCGCAAAGGACTTCGGATTCGACGGAATCGAGGTCCGCGGACTTGGAAATGACATTTCGGCCATCCACGCGCGCCCTTTCACCGACAGTCAGATCGACAGAACCGTCGCAACCCTCGACCGTCTCGGACTTGAAATCCCTTGTCTCACTTCGGGCTGCTGCCTGAAGTTCGCCGACAAATTAGCGGAGACTGAGGCCGAGCTTATCGAGTACATCGAGCTTGCGAAAAAGCTAAGCACCCCCTTCATACGCGTTCTCGCCGACCTTGAGCCTGCGCCTGTCGATGAGATCGACGATGCTTATATGGTCGAAACGATCAAAAAAATCGCCGCGCACGCAAAAAATTCGGGCGTTACGCTGCTTATCGAGACGAACGGAGTCTATTCTGACACGCTGAGACTCCGCAAACTTCTCGACGCGGTCAATCTGCCGCAGGTCGCCGCGCTCTGGGATATGCACCATCCGTATCGTTTCGCGCATGAATCACCCGAAGAGACTGTGAAGAATCTCGGCGGTTACATCCGTTACGTCCATGTAAAGGATTCCGTCATGCTGCACAATTCTGACGGATCTGAAACGATAAAATACCGCATGATGGGGTACGGCGATATGCCGATTCCCGAGATGCTCGCCGCGCTCCGCTTGATCGGATATGAAGGATATATTTCGCTTGAATGGGTCAAGCGTTGGGCTCCCGACATTGAGGACTGCGGCATAGTTTTCCCGCAGTTCGCTGCCTATATGCGCCAGCATCGCGGCGACGTCAAGCCCCCGCTCCAGACCAGCGCGCGCGGCGTCGGCAAGTATATCTGGCAGAAAGAGCATCTGATCGACTATACTTTCGGTGCGCTCCTCGACAAAATTTGCGAGGAATTTCCTGACCAATTCGCCTTCCGCTACACGACGCTCGACTACACGCGGACTTATTCCGAGTTCCGCGACGACGTCGACAATTTCGCCCGCGCGCTCATCGCGATGGGGGTCGGAAAGGGCGATCACGTCGCGATCTGGGCGACCAACGTCCCGGCTTGGTACATCACTTTCTGGGCGACCGTCAAAATCGGCGCGGTTCTCGTGACTGTGAATACTGCATATAAAATTCACGAAGCACAGTATCTTTTGTCGCAATCTGACACACATACGCTCGTCATGATCGACTCCTGCAAGGATTCGAACTATGTCGAAATCATTAACGAAATTTGTCCGGAACTTAAAGACTCGAAGCCGGGTCAGCTGAACTCGGCGCGTCTCCCGATGCTCCGAAACGTAATCACGGTCGACTCGAAACAGCCCGGCTGCTTCACGTGGGACGAGGCGAACGAACTCGGCAAGCGCGTTCCTCTGACGGTTGTCGAGGCGATGGCGAAGGCCGTTCGCAAGGACGACGTTTGTAATATGCAGTACACATCCGGCACGACCGGCTTCCCGAAGGGCGTCATGCTGACCCATTACAACGTCGTGAACAACGGCAAGGCGATCGGCGACTGCATGGATCTGTCGACCGAGGACCGCATGATGATTCAGGTGCCGATGTTCCACTGCTTCGGCATGGTGCTGGCGATGACCGCGTCGGTCACGCACGGCGTCACTATGTCGCCGATCCCGGCATTCTCGCCCCGACTTGGACTCGATTGCATAAATAAGGAAAAAATTACCTGCTTCCACGGTGTCCCGACGATGTTCATCGCGATGCTCGGACACGAAAACTTCCCGAAAACCGACTTCTCGCACATGAGAACCGGAATCATGGCGGGTTCGCCCTGCCCGATAAAGGTCATGGAAGAAGTTGTCGAGAAGATGCATATGCCCGAAATTTGTATCACCTACGGCCAGACCGAGGCGTCGCCCGCGACGACGATGTCGAAGACGACCGACTCGCTCGAACTCCGCGTCAACACAGTCGGCTCGGCAATCTTCGGCGTCGAGTGCAAGATCGTCGACCCCGAAACCGGCGAGGAAGTGCCGGATAACGTCGACGGCGAGTTCTGCGCGCGCGGCTACAACATCATGCGCGGCTACTACAAGATGCCCGAAGCGACGGCGAACGCGATCGATCAGGACGGCTGGCTCCATTCCGGCGACCTCGCGCGGCGGCTTGACAACGGTTACTTCAAGATAACCGGGCGCATCAAGGACATGATCATCCGCGGCGGCGAGAACATTTACCCGAAGGAAATCGAGGATTTCCTCTACACGAACCCGAAAATCAAGGACGTTCAGGTCATCGGCGTGCCGGACAAGCAGTACGGCGAGGAAATTATGGCCTGCGTGATCCTCAACGAGGGCGAAACCGCGACCGAAGACGAGATCAAGGACTTCTGCCGCACGCATATGGCAAAGCACAAGACGCCGAGATATGTACGATTTGTAAATTCTTTCCCGATGAACGCGGCCGGAAAGATCCTCAAGTACAAAATGCGCGACGAAGCGGTCGAGTACCTGAACCTTCAGGCCGACGCAAACATCGTCACCGCGTAAATAAAAATGCGGATGTTCATCATTTCGATGAACATCCGCAATATTTTATTCGATTACTTGCTGAATTCTTCGATGAATTCGGCAATTTTTTCGTCAGTCTTGGCTTCGTTCTTCGCTAAGGTCGAGGCGAAGGTGTTCGATTCGTTCTGAATCAGCGTTCTATGAATGTAGCCGACCGAATTGAAGGCGTCGTTGTAGATGAACGCGATGTCGGCCGTGCAGCCGTCGCGGATCAGGTCGATCATCTGTCCGGTCAGTTCGTCACGCGAATACTTATTCTTGAGAATTGTGTTGTAATAAGTGGGCAGATTGTCGTTCCAGCCGATGAAGGAGAGCTCTTCGAGAGCCGCGCAGACGGTTTCGGGGTTCTTGCAGTTGCGCGGGAGGAACATGATTCGCATAATGTCGTGCGTTATGCTGTAATAATTTTCCTGTTCCTCGTCAAATTTGGGGTAGGGAATGACGCCGAAGTCAGATTTCATGTCGCGGAGGCCCTCGGCGTTGTACAAAAAGCCGAAAAGAAACATACTGTTGTCTTCACTGAAATTTAACAGATTGTTCAAAGTCTCCTGCGCGCGGTTGGTGTGGCCTTGGAAATAACCGCCGGTTGTGTTGTAGACGAGCTGGTAAAGGCGGTCGCAGACGTCGGCCGTGCGTTCGTTGTTTATCGAAACTATCGGGAGATCGTCCTTGTCGCGGGTCGTCGCGCGCGCTCCGGTTCCGTAGAAAAGGCAGTCGAGATTGCTGTAATCGTTGACACAATAACCAACTCTGTCGCCACGATCGGCTTTGCCGTTGTTGTTTATGTCAGAATAGACCTCGGCGGAGATTTTCGCGAGACGGTCGAACGTCCATTTTCCGTCGATGACGTCGTTGTAAATCGCGTCGGGGTCGCCGTAGAAATCGCCGCTGAGTTTCTTGTTGTAGAACATCGAACTTAGGCAGCGCGTCCGGTCAATCGCGTAGTCGCCGACCAGACCGTAGATCACGCCGTTTCCGATCGTCATTTCTTTCATGTAATCGGCGTCCCACCACGGCTTGTCGAAGCTGAGGTAAGGCATATCGGCGACGTTGAGGTAAAGCCCCTCAGCGGCGAGTTTCGCGGAGTTGTACTGGATCGTGAAAAACGCGTCGTAGGTGTTGTCGTCGGACATTACAAGTGTCCTGACGGTATTTCCGGCCTGATTACTCGGGACTCCGGAGTTGAAGAAATTGAACTTTATGCCGATATTCTCCTCAACAACGCGGTTATTATTGTAGATTTTGTCCGAAAGAACGTCGCCTGTAAGTTCTCCGGCGATGTCGATGAAGGATTCGCCGATCGCGTTCGCCGTGGCCGTGTACCAAACGTTGACCGTCTCACCGTTGAAGTTTGTGCCCTCCGGAACGCCGGACGACTCTCCGCTTGGCAGAGTTTCCGAGGTCTGATCATAGTCAGACGAATCGTTGTTTGTTGAATCTGACGGAAGCGATTCGTTAGAGCAAGATACGAGCGAAAGCAAAATTGCCGCGAGAAGGAGTTTTGAGATAGATTTTTTCATGTTGTTTCCTCACTTTAAGATATGTGCATACTGCACAAATCCTACACTTCAGGCACGATCGCGCCGCTATTTACGAGCGTATCGCGCAATTTTTGAATGTCGAGTCCGCGTGTCCGTCCCGAATTTTCGTCAACAGCCTGAGCCGCGGCCGCTCCGCAGGCCTGACCCATCGCCATGCAGGACGCTTTGACGCGGTACGCCGAGTTCGCGAGCCGATCGCCCCACGCGCAGCGGCCCGCGACGAAGAGATTCGACAGTCCGCGAACGGTCATTGCCGAGAGCGGAATCGACGGAACCTGCCCGTCAGTCAGGAAAATCTGATAAATTCCGCCCATTCCGTCGCGGTGGAGGTCGATCGGGTAGAAGGAATTGCAGATTCCGTCGGGGTATTTCCGCGCCGAAATATAGTCATCTACTGTAATTTTCGTGTCGCAGACGATCCGCCGCGTCTCGCGCATCGCCGTTTCGGGCGACATTGATTCGAGATCCGGCGAAATTCCGGCCTTTTTCAGCGCGAAAAACAGACGTTTCACGCATTGCCGCCCCTCGATATCGGCGAGGGTTTTTTCGTGACTGTCCGCGCCGTTGAATCCGGAGATGTGGTTTATGTTGTTGTAGCGCGAATTCAGAAGCTGACGAATACCCGTACCTTTGGTGTCGGGTGGCAAAAGTTCTCCGGATTTTATAGAATCTTTTAATGAAGAATCTATAGATTTGGCTAAATCATCAGAAATTTTGCCCCCGAGAAAAGCTCTGATTGTTCCGGGTTGTAACGAAAGACCTTTTTCGGTAGGTTCGCCGCACTCATAATCCGCGCCCGCGAAGACCGAAAGATCCCCGTCTCCGGTGCAGTCGATGAAAGTGTCAGCTTCAATTTCGACGAGTCCCGACTTCGACGTGACGAGAACGCTCTTTATTCGATTGTTGTCGTGATCGGATTCAACATTCGCCGCGCAAACGAACTGTTCGTAGCAAATGTCGACCCCGGCGTAGAGGAGCATTTCATCCATCTTCGCCGCCGCGAGCGGAATGTTGACGTGAACGCCGTAATACCAGTGCGGAACTCCGGTTCTTTGCATATCCGGAATGGCTGCGCCGCCTTCATCTTTGAGCAGATTGACGAATTCCCAGCCGATTCCCGAGATAATTTGCTTCTGGTGGGCATAGAACTGCGCGATGTCGTTGTTGCCGCCGACCGTCAGAATGCCGCCGGGCATACCGTTTTTTTCGATGATCAGAACTTTTTTGCCGAGCCGCCCGGCCTGAACCGCCGCCGCGAATCCGGCGCATCCGCATCCGGCGACGATAATGTCGTATTTGTTTTGCATAAAAATATTTTCCTTTACGGTACCGTTGTATCAATTATAGCACAGATTTTCCGAAAAATAAATGCGATTATCGCAGTAAATACTGTAATAATCGCAAACAGTGTTATAAAATTAACGTAACGCGTATGGAATCAAGCTCTCGTCATAATGCACAAAATCATCTCGTTCCGCCGAGCGTGCGGCCTCGGACGTGTTTATATAATTTGAAGAAATATGACGGATCCGAAAATCCGCATGAGAGTGCGGCGTCGGTGGTCGTTATGTCTTCGGACAAAAGAAGCGATTCAACTTGTTCAATCCGCCGAAGAATTATGAACTTTTTCGGCGTAATTCCGGCATAACGCTTAAATATTTCGCGGAACGCGAATTCGCTGAGGCTGCAAAGGCGCGCGAGGTCGGCGACGGTTGGAACGTCAGTGTCCTTCGAAATCGGGCGCGAGAGCATTTCGAGGGCAGGGGAGATCATCGACAGCTCGTGTTCACTCAGCGCGGACATTTTTTCCTCGTTCGCGAGCGCGGAAAGTATTGTGCAAAGTGACGATTTTTCTTCAAGATTAGAACGCTTCAGACTGAAGAATTTATTGACGGCGTCCTCGAAAAGAAGGCGGAAATGCTTCGGGTTTGCCGATTTCAACAAAATCGGCTGACTTCCGACACCTTCGGGGCGAAAATCGGGCGTCAGCGAAAAATACAGCACGTACATCACGGCCGGACCGGGATTTCGATGATGGTAGAGCGAGCTGATCGGAAGAAATGTCATCTCGCCCGCTTGGCATTCGAAGCTCGGCTGGCTGTCTGCTGAAACATGGTTTGTGCAATCTGACGAATAGCCGCTGCCGTCAAAATAATAGATAAACGAACCTTCGACCACATAGGTCAAAGCGTAATTTTCGCGCCCGGACACGCGGTGGATTGTCGACGAATCGGCGGTTGTGTTTACAACACGGAAGGCCGTTATGTCGTATGGGCAGACGTCGTGATTGTCAAAATCTGTGAAAATTCCCATTTATGTATTATCCTTTCTCTGAACTAAAAGAACCGAAACATATAAATCATTGACTTCTGAAATTAAGGTATTCCATAAACTTTTTCGCGGCGAGCGGGAGAGACTTTTTGTCCTTTGTGACGATTCCGATGCTTCGGAAGGCGGGCGGATCAAGCTCGCGCGCGACGATTTTGTACGGGATCCGGCGCAGAATCAGCTCGGGAAGAATGCTGATTCCGAGCCGGTTTTCGACCATCGACATCACCGCGTAGTCGTCCCATGTCGCGAATTTGACGTCTGGCTTCAGACCCATGCGGTCAAAAATTGCCGATACTTCGACCTTCGCGCCTTTTTCCAACAGCATAAAGGGCTCATTGCAGAGAAGATCAACCGGGATTTTGTGCAATTTCGCCAATTCATGCTCCTCCGGCAGAATCGCGAGCAGCCGATCCTGTTCGAGAAATTTCGCCTCGAATTCGGGCCTCGTCGGTAGGCGCAGAAAGCCGAAGTCGACGCGTCCTTCAGCGATCCAGTCCTCGATTTCGGTGTAGTCGCCGAGCAGAATTTCATAGTCGACCCCCGGAAAATCGGCGCGGAATTTTGTTATGATTTTCGGAAGCCAGTGCGTCGCGACGCTCGAAAAAGAACCGATTCGTATAAGTCCGGATTTGATTCCGGTCAGCTCGTCAACCGAAATTCTGAGATTCTCGTACCCGTCCGCGAGAGCCTTCAGCTTCGGAAAAATCAGCGTCCCCTCGGATGTAAGGCGGACGCCGCCGCGCCCGCGTTCGAGCAGCACGACGCCGAGTTCCGACTCCAGCTCGATGATCATCCGGCTGACGCCCGACTGCGAATAGTGCAGAAGCTCGGCCGCGCGCGAAAAACTCCTGCATTCCACAACTTTAAGAAACGCCGAACAGCTTTGAAGATCCATTTTACCCCTCCGATTATGCGAAAATCGCATACAAAGCATGAGATATATGCGCTATTCAAATCTATAAATATATGATACAATATTCACATCTGAAATTCAAGAGAAGAATGTGAACAAAATGATAAATGCAAGTGAAATTTATACGACCACGCCCGAAAATCCTGAGACGCCGCTCAGGAAACTCGTTTACGAAACGCTCGACAAGCTGAAAATTCCGTTCGAGCTCGGCGACGTTTTTCAGCGTCCTGCTTGAGTCGACGGCCGACGTGCGCGTGATTTTTGGCGCTGACGTCCTGCGCGAGGAGTTCATCGGGTGCAGCGACGGCGTGACGACCGGGTACATGAAGCTACGCACGACCGATGTAAAGCGAATCCTTTCCCACGCCGGGAAATCGCCCGAAATCATACATATATAATAAGGAAGGAATTTTTCAAAAATGAGTCGCTACAACAACCGAATCGTCGTCAAAGTCGGCACTTCGACGCTGACAAACGAGCTTGGGAAGTGCGATCCGCGCGCCCTCGAACGGCTCGTCCGCGTCCTTTCGAACATCCACAATATGGGAAATGAGGTAATACTTGTCACTTCCGGCGCGATCGCGGTCGGCGCGAACAAGCTCGGGATGAAGTCGCGGCCGACGCGATGAAGTTCAAACAGGCCGCCGCGGCGGTGGGGCAGTGCAGTCTGATGTTCCTCTACGACAAATATTTCTCTGATTATGACAAAAATATCGCGCAGATTCTGCTGAACGCTGAAGATATTGCACAACCCGATCGTCAGGAAAATCTGACGAACACCTTCGACGCGCTGCTCGAAAGCGGAATAATTCCAATAGTGAACGAAAACGACTCGGTCAGCTACAGTGAAATCGAGTCGGAGGATCGGCTTTTCGGCGACAACGATATGCTGTCGGCCGTCGTCGCGGTGCTTTGCCGGGGGAGCCGGTTCGCGCCGCGGAACGGGCGGGATGAAGACAAAAATCCGCGCCGCGTCGCTCGCCGCCGCGCAGGGCTGCGACGTCACGATCACCAACGGCCGCCGTCCCGAGACGATATATGACGTCATCGAGGGCCGCCCGGCCGGAACTCTTTTCGTCGGGCAGAAATAATTTCCGCGAATCCGACGGGCACCGCAAAATTTACGGAGCTTCCAAAAAACCCGAAAAAAATTTCGAGAAAATTTCAAAAACCCCTTGAAATTTGTCAACAGATGTGCTATAATATATACATCACTGTCAAGGCTTATTTTGATGAACTTTTCCTTCCTGCGATTTCTTGATTTCAGTTACGAAAAAAATTTACAAATTCGGCTTTATAGACAAATTTTATTTCTTTTGGAGCATCTGTATGAGTCATAAAAACAGAAGCAGCTTCTCGGGTAAGATCGGATTCGTTCTCGCGGCGGCGGGATCGGCGGTCGGACTCGGCAACATCTGGCGATTCCCCTACCTCGCCGCGAAGTACGGAGGCGGAATTTTCCTCCTCGTCTACATCATCCTCGCCGTCACGTTCGGCTACGCGCTCATGTCGGCCGAAATTTCGCTCGGCCGCAGAACCGGACTGTCCGCGATCGGCGCGTTCAAGTCGCTGAACAAAAAATTCGGTTTCATCGGCCTTCTCGCGTCAATCGTCCCGATGATTATTCTTCCTTACTATTTGGTCATCGGCGGCTGGGTCACGAAATATTTCTTCGCTTTCGTCAGCGGCGGGGCGATGGAAACGACCTCGGATGATTATTTTTCTTCATTCATCTCCAGCACCGGAGAACCGCTCCTCTGGTTCGCGGTATTCATGGGACTGACCGCGATCATCGTTTTGCTCGGCGTCGATAAGGGAATTGAACAAATGTCCAAAATTATGATGCCAATTTTGGTCATTCTGACGATAATCGTCTCGATTTACTCGGTCTGTATGCCGGGCGCGGGCGCAGGCGTCATCTACTACCTCAAGCCGAATTTCGCTGAATTCTCGGCGACGACCGTCCTCGCGGCGATGGGCCAGCTTTTCTACTCAATGTCGCTCGCGATGGGCATCATGATCACCTACGGCTCCTACATGAAAAAGGACGTTTCGGTCGAGTCGTCGGTCGCGCAGATCGAGATTTTCGACACCGGAATCGCGTTCCTCGCCGGACTCATGATCATCCCGTCGGTCTTCGCGTTCTCGGGCGGTGACGAGGCGGCTCTCGGAAAGGGTCCCGGCCTGATGTTCGTCACTCTGCCCAAAGTTTTTGAAAGCATGGCGGGCGGAACTGTCATAGGCGCACTATTCTTCCTCCTCGTTTTCTTCGCCGCGCTGACTTCGTCGATCTCGCTGATGGAGACGGTCGTCTCGATCGTGCAGGATAAGTGGAAGCTCGGACGCCGCGGCGCGTCGTTTGTGGTACTCGGAATTTCGATTGTCCTCGGACTTCTGTCCTCGCTCGGCTACGGACCTTTGGCTAATGTCACGATTTTCGGCTTCCAGTTCCTCGATTTCTTCGACTTTATGTCCAACAGCGTGCTGATGCCGATCGTCGCTTTCCTGACCTGCGTATTTGTCGGCTACGTCATCAAGCCCGAGACGCTGACTGAGGAGATCGAGCTGACCGGAAAATTCCCGCGCAAAAAGCTCTTCGTTGTGATGATAAAGTACATCGCGCCGATCTGCATCGTGCTGATTCTCATCTC
>CAKSVM010000050.1 GCA_934503195.1 uncultured Eubacteriales bacterium | reverse complement strand
CCCTGATCGGAATTGATTATCGCCGGTACTCCATACCGTCCGACAGCTTCTTTTACTGTGTCAAGAACCGGAGCTGTATCGAGCGTGTCAGATAGTGTCCACTTCATCGTAGTTTTTTCTGCTTCCCATTTTCTCTTCTCCTTTTGAGTGGTGGTATTTTTATTATATCTCATTGGAGACTCGTTGTCAACTTTTATTGTACTGTATCAATGTGAAGATTTCAAGTCCGAAAACAAAGGCCTCCCACCGAAATCCTTCGCGGGAGGCCTCAGGCGGAATTCGCCCGGAAATTATCAAGTGTTCTATCAGAGTCTGTTCTGACCCGGCTTTATCTCAACCGGGCTTCCGTCGACCTCGAACCAGACCGACATTCCCGAGGGATTCCAGATCATCTTCCGGTCGGCCGAGAGCGAGAGATTGTGAAGCGCGGTGACGTAATCGAAGATCTCGATGTTCGTCGCGTACCAGACCGTGTCCTCAAAGGTCGAGGTGAATTTGTCGCAGAACTCCTCCATCATCGCCCAGCTGCTGTCGGGAGTGTTTCTCGGAAGCTCGAACGCGTGCCCCCAGATGTAGAAGAGCGGAAGCGCGTAATACGCCGTCCGGAACTGCTCGATCTTGCCGATTATATCTCCGCGGTGATGGCAGGTCGGAGTCCACTGCATGAAATCCGCCGGGAGCTTAAAGCCGTTCGTCGATATCGTCGTGCGTCCGTACTGGAATCCACAGGCGCGAAGACAGTTAAGCACATCGTCGGTGACGATTCCGTTCGGATAAGACATTCCGCGCACCGGATAGCCGCACGCCGCTTCGAGATTCTTCTTGTCCTCAAGCATCTCATAGAGAAGCTCCTCTTTCGGAATCTGATCAAAGAATGGATGGGTCATCGAATGCGCCGAGACCTCGTGTCCGGCGTAGAGCGTCGCGACGTCCGATGCCTTTATCGCCGAGTCCGGATTCATGAGTCTTGACGAAATCAGGTGGAACGTGCCTTTTATGTGATATTTGTTGAAGAGTTCAACAAGACGGATATCCTCCGGCGGGCAGTCGTCGTAGCTCATCGTGAGGGCTTTTTTCTTTCCGTCCTTGTAGAGATATTTGATTCTCATGTCATTCTCCTGTAAAAACGGCGGATCGGAAAATTCCGGCCCGCCGTATTTTTCTGGCTTTACGCGCCAAGTTCGTTTATTATCGCCGCGATCGCGTTCTCGCGGCAGGGGACAGTTATCCGGTCGGCCGCCGCTCTCGCGCCATCAAAGGCGTTTGCCGGGGCGTAGCCGATGTCGGCGTACTTTATCATCGAGATATCGTTTTCATAGTCGCCGACGCAGACGACGGTGTGTATTCCGACAAGTCTTTCGCGGAGAAGCTTCACCGCGCTGCCCTTGTTGACGCCCTTCGAAAATCCTTCGAGTCCCGCGCACCAGCTCATCTCGAAATCAAGCTCGGAAAATTCGCTTATCATGTACTTCCGAAGCTCTTTTCCGACCGCGGGTTCCTCCATCACGATGAACTTGCAGACCGGACGCGAGAGCGCGGCCGAGAGGTTCGTGAGATTTTCCGGATCTCCCGGAGTCAGCGTAACCGAGCCCGAGTCGGAATGGATGACCAGCCTTTTCACGTTCGGGATCTCCCCGCCCATGAATCTCACGCCGAGCTTTTTTATGATCTCGGGGTCGATGTTCCGCTCGGAGACGATCTTTACGCCGTCCGAAATGTCGGCGATGACGCTTCCACCGAGCGCGATGACGTATGTGTTTATCCCGAAGCTCTCCATCGGGATGAAATGATCGGGAAATCTTCCGGTCGCCATCGTGAAATACCCGCCCTCGGACGTGAAATAACGTATCGCGTCGAGGTTTTCGGGCGTGACACTCCGGCCGTCGGTCGTTATCGTCCCGTCAAAATCGGAACAGAGCAGATAACCCGAAAACTTACCAGCCAAGGAGCTTTAAGTAAGCGCGGCTCATAGCGGCGCACTCAAGCGGGGTCTTGCCCATCGAGGGCTGATCCTGCTCGACGACGACCCACTGCGCGCCCGCCTTTACCGACGCGTCAAGGATGTTCGGAACGTTCTGATAGCCGAAGCCGAAGGGTCTGAACTCGAAGTTCGAAGGACGCTTCGGTCCCTTCTTCTCGATGCCGATAAGCTCATACATATCGTCAGACTTCTCGCCCGAGAAATCCTTCAGATGGACAACCGGAGCGCGGCCGGTGTATTTGAGAAGGTAAGCGGACGGGTCAACGCCGCCGACGTTTGCCCAGCAGGTGTCAATCTCGGTCTTGAGAAGGTCAGCCGGAACGCGGTTGTAGATGACGTCAAGTCCGTACTCGCCGTCGAGCTTTACGAACTCAAAGTCGTGGTTGTGATAGAGAAGGGTCATGCCGTGCTTGTTCGCGACCTCGCCGATCATCTTCATGTCCTCGATGGTCTGATCGAACTTCGAGCCGCCCGGGCGTCTCTCCTCGATGACGTAGGGAACGACGATGAACTTGCAGCCGATCTCAGCGTAAGCGGCGACCGTCTCCTCGGGAGCCTTGACCATATCGTCGATCGGGACATGAGCCGAAATCGGGCAGAGTCCGACCTCCTCGCAGATAGCCTTGACCTCAGCCGGGGTGTGTCCGTAGAGTCCGGCGAACTCAACGCCGGCGTAGCCCATCTCCTTTACCTTGAGAAGAGCCGCCTTCATATCCTTCGCGACCTCGTCGCGGATCGAGTAAAGCTGTAACGCAACAGGAAGTGCCATAAAATTTTTCCTCCGTGAATATTGAATTTATTGTGCCGACAGGAGATCGGCAAACCGGACGTTCCGCCCTATTCGGGACGGATTTTATCCGATATGAACATTATACCACACATTGCCCCGGATTTCAAGGACTTTCGTGTAATTTTTTCCTCTCAGCCGAAATTTTCGCGGCCGAGTCGGCCTTCACCCTCTCGCGGAGCCTTTTCGTGAAGGGTGAGAAATCGCATTCCTTCTCGCCGTAGGTCAGCTGAAGCTCGTATTCGCGCGGAAGCCAGCCCGAAATGTCGGCCTCGTTGTGCTGAATCAGAGCCTCCAGCTTGTCAAGCGATTTATAAAGCTTCGCCTCGGAAGTCTCAAGTGCCTCCATTTCGGAAAAAAGCGGCTTAAGCTCAGAATATTCCGGCTCGCCGAGAATTTTTATCAGCGAGTCAACCGCGTCAGACTCGACCTTGCGGTCGGAATCGTTCTTGAAAAAGGCCGGGATGTCTCCGGTCACGGCCTCGCCGAGATCGTGGAAAATACACATCTTAACGACCTTATCCATGTCGAGCGTCGGATATTCTCCGCGGACAAGCTCAGCCATCATCGCGAGTCTGAACGAATGCTCGGCGACGCTCTCGCGCCGTCCCGAGGTCGTGTCGCAGTGACGCGTGGCGCATTTCAGCTTTTCGGCGGCGTGAAGGAAGTCAAGAAACGAATCTATATCCATTACTTTCTGAAAAAATCGTTGACGTAAAGCGTGGCGAAATAATCCTCGGGAGTCTCGGCGCGGCGGATGAGTTCGACCTTTCCGTCGTCCTTATAGAGCAGCTCGGCCGATCTGAGCTTTCCGTTGTAGTTGTAGCCCATCGAGAAGCCATGCGCCCCGGCGTCGTGGATGACAAGCAGATCGCCCATGTCGATCTTCGGGAGATTACGGTCGACGGCGAATTTGTCGTTGTTCTCGCAGAGTCCGCCGACGACGTCGTAGACGTGGTCGCGGGGAGAATTCTCCTTGCCCATGACGGTTATGTGATGGTACGCGCCGTACATCGCCGGGCGCATGAGGTTGGCCGCGCAGGCGTCGACTCCGATGTATTCCTTGTAGATATGCTTTTCGTGGATCGCGCGGGTGACGAGGTGTCCGTTCGGCGCGAGCATCCAGCGTCCGAGTTCGGTGAAGAGCGAGACATTGTCAAGTCCGGCCGGGACGAGAATTTCGTCGTAGACCTTCTTCACGCCCTCTCCGATCGCGAAGATATCGGGTTCCGCCGCGTCGGGAAGATACGGGACTCCGACTCCGCCCGAGAGATTGATGAAGGAAAGCGCGATTCCGGTCTCCTCCTTGATTCTGACAGCCATTCTGAAAAGCTCGGCGGCGAGCGTCGGATAATAAGCGTTGTCGGTGTTGTTCGACGAGAGGAAGGCGTGGATTCCGAATCTCTTCGCGCCCTTCTCCTTCAGGATCCTGTACGCCTCGATGATCTGATCGGGCGTCATTCCGTACTTGGACTCGCTCGGGCTGCCCATTATGCGGTTGCTGATCTTGAAATCTCCGCCGGGATTGTATCGGCAGCAGATCGTCTCCGGGATCCCGCCCGTCACCTTTTCGAGAAAATCGATATGCGTGAAATCGTCGAGGTTGATGATCGCGCCGAGCTTTTTCGCGAGGATGAAATCCTCGGCGGGGGTCTCGTTCGACGAGAACATGATCTCGTGTCCGGTGAATCCGACCCGTTCGGACATCATAAGCTCGGTGAGCGACGAGCAGTCGACTCCGCAGCCCTCTTCCCTGAGGATTTTCAGTATCGCGGGGTTCGGCGTAGCCTTGACGGCGAAGTATTCGCGGAAGCCCTTATTCCACGAGAAGGCGGAGTTAAGGTCTCTGGCGCGCTTTCTGATTCCGCGCTCGTCGTAGATATGGAAGGGGGTGGGGTAGGTTTTCGTGATCTCTTCAAGCTCTGATTTGGTTATGAACGGGGTTTTCATTTCATGATCTCCTTTTATTTTGAAAAGCACTGACGGCACTTTGGCTGTCATGATGATTATACCACAGCGGCCGTGTCATTTCAAGTAAGGAGTGTTAATTTTTTGCAAAACCGGACGGCCGCTCATCCTCCGCCCCTCTTCCCGAAATACTTCTCACGGTACTTTGCTGGAGTGATTCCGATCTCACGGCGGAAAGTACTTATGAAGTATGAGTAATCGTTCCATCCGCATTTGGAACAGACCTCGTCAAGTCCGAATCCCTGCTTTAAGTAGAAAGTCGAAAGCCTCACCCGGCTCTGAACCATGAATTTGCTCACCGGTATGCCGATCTCGGCCGAAAAGCACCTCGAAAGATGCTCGCGCGAGACGTAAAGCCGATCCGCGAACTCGCCTACCGTTCTTATGTCGGCGCAGTGCTCGTAGAACATCGAAATCGCCTTTCCGTAAAGCATCGAGCGCGCGCTGAACGGAACGCTCTCGGCCGTGCCGAAAATATCCTGTCTCGCCCAGACACGGTTCACCTCGCAGAGCACCGACATGAATCCGGCGCGCGCCTCGTACATTCCGATCGATGACGCCTCCTCGGCTGCCGCGCAAGCGTCAAGCAGCTTCGCCACGCACCGATCAGTTGTCTCGCGCGGAAGCGAAATCACACAACGCTGTCCGAGCGGACGATCGTCAAAGCAGGACAGAAGCTCTGGCGCGAAATTCTCGAAAAGCCCGCGCTCAAACTCGCAGTAAATATTCTGTAATATGCAGTCCTCGGAAATTCTTATGCAGTGAAGCTCGTTTTCGCGCGTTATCACGACCGAGCCGTAGTCGATCGGCCAGATTCCGTTCTCAATCATGTACTCGGCTTTGCCGGAAATGTGGATGTATAATTCGAGAAACTCATGCGAATGCGGATAATGCGTGCGGTTCTTCGCGAGAGTATAGGTGTTGGTGCGCGAAATCCTCAGGGATTTTACCACCTTCCCGGTCGGGTTCTTCATTCACTCATCCCCTTTCTGAGGATATTATATCACGATTCGGGTGTTCTGTCAAGAAAGATATCACATGAGCAAAGTTTTTTGCCACAAGAATCATGGAATCTTATATAAAGACGTGATATAATAATATTGATCATAAAAATTACGAAAGGAAGATACCAATGAAACGCAAGTACAGCTTTATTTCCCTGCTTCTTTTGGTTTCGCTTCTCGCGTCGTGCGGCGGCGGAGCCGCCGACCCAGTTGTGACCGACCCTCAGACCTCCGAAACGGAACCCGAAACCACAAAGTACGCCGACTCGGTTCCCGAAATGAATTTCGACGGCTATGAGTTCCGCACGATCGAACAGGACTCGACAAGAAACAGCTTCTTTGCCGAGGAAGAGACCGGAGAATACGTCAACGACGCGATCTACAACCGCAATAAGGACACTGAGGATCGCTTCGGGGTAAAGTTCGTCGAGACAGTCAGACAGAACTACAACGAGCTTGACAAAACGGTTATGAACTCGATCATGAGCGGCTCGGACGAATTCGACCTTGTTTTCGGACAGATGTTCGGCTCGGCCAGATCGGCGGTGAACGGCGGCTATGTCGATTGGAATACGATTCCCTACGTCGATTTCAGCAACCCGTGGTACACAAAGTCGATTCAGGAGGCGTCGGTCGGAGACAAGCTCCTCCTTATCGAGAGCGACCTCTGCGTTATGTACGCCGAACAGACATGGCTCATGGCCTACAACAAGACCAAGGCCGACGAATATAAGATCGAGGATCTCTATAAGCTCGTCGACGACGGCAAGTGGACGATTGATAAGCTCAACACACTAATCACCGGACTCTATAACGACCTCAACGGAAACAGCCAGCGCGATATCGATGACTTCTTCGGAATCGGCGCGAATCAGGACGGATGTCAGCTCGCGGCGTTTGTCTACGCGAACAACGTCAGACTCGCGACGGTCGATAAGGATCTCAAAGTCACAACCGATATCTCGTCCGAAAAGTCGATCGACGTCCTCACAAAGCTCGCAAAGCTCTTCAACGAAAATGACGGCTCGATAAAGAAATCCGACAGCATCGCGACCGCGGTGGATAAACGCACGCAGCTCTTCATGAATGAAACGGTTCTCTTCGCGCCGCTTCAGGTCAGCGACCTCGTTGTGGATGAAATGCGCAGCCTTAAGAGTGAATACGGTGTCCTCCCGCTCCCGAAGTACGATGAGGCTCAGGAGGAATATTACACCGTTGTCGACGGCGGCGCGAATATCATGTTCATTCCGATAACGACCAGCGATAAGCAGCGTGAAATCGTCGGCGCGGTCGTCGAGTCGATGTCCGCGCTCAGCTACAGGGACGTCATCCCGACCTACTGCGGAATCGCACTTGAACAGAAGGGTACGCGCGACGAGGAATCGGTGAAGATGCTCAGAAAGATCCTCGACTCGCGTGTGATCGACTTCGCGTACCTCTACGACGGCTTCAGCGGATGGGTTATGAAGCTCCCCGGGCTTGTCTCCGATTCTTCCTCGATAGCGTCGAAGATCGCCGCTGATAAATCGACCGTTGAAGAATACTACAAGGGCGTTGTCAGCTATCTGACCGAGAAAGCGGAATAAAAATTCATTAAATGCAAAATCAGCGTAAACGATTCCGATACCGTTTACGCTGATCTTTTTATTATAATTCTCTCCGCCTGACCGCTCCCGGCCGCCTCGATGACAAATCGCGGACGACGCGGAAATCGTACGCCTGAGGCATGCCGCTAAGCGTTGTTCGCGATGTCCGCCACCGGCGGCTCGCCGCCCGCCACGGCGTCTACCGGGAGAGCAAAGGCTATACCCTGTGCCGCTGTGCCTAGTCCTATGCCTTTGTATAACGCGTGAAGCACGGCGTCGCGAATGCTATGCTCGACCAGAATCACAACAAGCTCTTTCTCCGGCTGGATCGAAATGTTGAACAGCTTCTCGGCTTCCTTTCCCGCTGTTCCGCGCGCGTTTATAACCGTTCCGCCGCGCGCGCCGGCTGACCTTGCCGCGTCCATTACCTCAACGCTGAATCCCGTGTTCACTATGCAGATTATCATTTCGTGTGCGAATTCCATTTTGTCTCAGCTCCTTCCAGACTGTTCGAGAGAAATCTGTAGACCGCCACGCCGATCGTGCTGTCAAACGGTACCGTCCACGCGATTCCTTTCCCGTTTTTTATTGTTTCAAATTTCGACGACAGCATCTCAAGCGCGCCCGCCGCTCTGTCCTCGCGGATCACACTCAGAATCACCGCTTTGTCTTTGTCCGAAAGACCAAGGAGTCGCATCGTCTCGTCGCTCGCCGTGCCTTCGCCTAAAAGCACAGCCTGCATATTCACCTCGCAGCCGCCGAGAAGATCGCAGAAAAGCTCGGCCTTTGTCCGGTTCACCACCGTGATAAGCAGCTTCAGCTTCTTCGGAGCCGCCGATTTAGTTATGTTTTCCATTCAGCTTCCCCCCTTAAAACTCGATTATCTGCTCGTCGTCGGCCTCAAGCATACGACGCATAGAGATCTTCTCCGCGATTCTCCGCTTCATTACCGCCTTGAAACCAAGAAGCTGTATCGTGATAAGCGGCGTCATCGCGACCATCGCAACGATTCCGAACGCGTCGGTCAGTATCGACTCAACGCCCGAAACACTCGCGCAGACACCGACCGCGAACGGAAGTATGAAGCTCGACGTCAGCGGTCCCGAAGCGACTCCGCCCGAGTCAAACGCGATCGCCGTGTATATTCCCGGAACGAAGAACGAAAGCCCCAGCGAGAGCAGATATCCCGGAATAAGATAGTAAAGTATGTTGAATCCGATGATTATTCTCAGCATCGAAAGCGCGATTGATATCCCGACACCGGCCGAGAGCGCGATCATCATTGACCGCTTTGTAACCGTTCCACCCGTGATCTCCTCGACCTGCTTGTTAAGAACGTGTACCGCCGGCTCCGCGAGAACAACCACCATTCCGATTATGAATCCGAAAAGCACAATCGCCCACTTCGGCGCGTTCGCCGCAAGCTCGACACCCATCCGGTATCCGACCGGCATGAATCCGACCGTGACCGCCGTAAGGAATACCACAAGCCCTAAAAACGTGTAGACGATTCCGACCGCGATCCGCCCGAGCGTCTTCTTCGGAAGCTTCAGACAGACTATCTGCAAAATGATGAAGAACACCACGATGAGTCCGAGCGCGATCGCAACCTCCTCGACCACCGAAAGCACCGTGTGAATAAGCCCGATACCGAGATACGCCTCGACCGAATAGTCAGGCAGATTATATGTAAGCCCGCCATCAGACGAAATTCCCGCCGACATGACCGCGAGTATCGGTCCGATCGAACAGAGCGCGATCAGTCCGAAGCTGTTCTCGCCCGCGTCCTTGCCTCCGAGTGTAGCCGCGATGCCAACGCCGAGTGCCATTATGAACGGAACCGTGATCGGTCCGGTCGTCACTCCGCCCGAGTCAAACGCCATCGGAAGAAATTCCGGACTTCCGCTGACCACGACGAGCGACGCCATGGCGAACATCAGAAGATAGAAAAACATCAAAAGCGATGGAAGCGACTTGCGGAAAATAATCTTCACAACCGCCAGAACAAGGAACAGTCCAACTCCGACTCCGACCACCGTCACAAGCAGTCCCTCGCTTATGACATCCTTCACCTGTGACGCCAGCACCGTGAGATCCGGCTCCGCGATCGTAATGAAGAGTCCCATGAGGAAGCTTACCGATAAAAGTAACGGCAGACTTCCGGTCTTCGTGAGTCCCGCGCCGATATGCTCACCCATAGGGGTCATAGCCATGTCCGCGCCGAGATTGAAAAGTCCGATTCCGAGTATCAGCATGAGCGACGAGACAAGGAACACGATAAGCTCCGTATCCGTCAGACTGACGAGCGGTGAGAAGTAGAGTACCGCGACGATGAGCGACACCGGCAGTACCGAGACAAGCGCTTCCCTTATCTTTGCGAAGAGAGCCTTAGCCAAAATCTGATACCTCCCAGAAAAAATATAATAGTGTCGGAAAAACGACACTATTATATTACCATATTTTGAATCTTTATATGTTAAGATACCGTTAATTCGCGGAAACTTTTTGCCACGCTCGGAAACACTCTGTCACGTGTGACAGATAAACGGCAGAAAGTTTATTCGAAGTCGGCAAAATCGCCGAAGGTCAAAAGCATCGGCCAGTCGGTCACGGGGATGTTCTTTACCGTCACGGTTCCGAATCCGGATTCCTCGATCATGTCGGCCGGAAGCTCATAGACGTCGCCGTGAAGCAGATCTACCACGCGGATCCCGCCTTTCATGTTAGTCACACGGAAGCTTACCGTCGACTCGAAATCGGTCGTCAGAAGCGGCGTGGAGTTCCAGTAAGCGAACGCCGCCGAGCCATTGTCCTTCCTGAAGCCCTTGAAAATGAGATCGCCCTGATAATCCGCGCCGAGAAGCCGCTTTGACGGCAGAACAAGGCGGAGAATCGGAAGATCACACGGCTCCGCTCCCTCCGCGAAAACCGAGCAGACGTTCTGATAAGCGTAATACGCAGGCTTCGGCGAATACTCACCCGAAGCAAAGCCGTTCTCGTCAAAATCCGCACCGAGGATTCCGAAATAACCGTAGTCAAGATACGAGTTGAGATCACCGACCTTACCGTTCAGAGCCTCGATCATGTCCATGCAGGAGAAGTAGGACGTGAACTCAACGTCGATCATCAGATCGGCGATCGCGTGGCGGACACACTGCTTTGCCTGTCTGAGCGGAGTCCACGCGCCGCCGCGGAGCGCGCCGCAGCCGTCGCTTCTCGACTGCGAACCCGATTCGCCCTGAATGATCTTTATATCGGGATTGTACGAATGCACGAGTGCCTTCAGCGCGGGGATATGTACGAAAAGCTTCGACTCGTCGGGCGTGTACTCGTGGAAGGAAACCGCGTCGATCGCCTTGTCCATTCCGGCCGCCAGAGCCTCATTCATAAACGCCAGATTCGATCCGAACGTGCAGATCACGCCGCCGATTACCGTCGCCTCAGGCATTACCTCGCGGATCGCCGCCGAAGTGTCGACGCAGAACTTTCCGTATTCGGTTCCCGAAACGCCGTGCTTCCAGCACCATTTTCCGTCGGGTTCGTTCCAGATCTCGTAGTGATCGACCCTGCCGCGGAAATGCTCGACGGTCGCCTTTACATAGTTTGCCCATCCGGCTTTCTGCTCGTCGGTGAAGATCGGCGGCACTCCGACCGCGCCGAAGATCTCCTTAGCTTCCTCGTTGTAGAGATCGTTTCCGTAGCAAAGGCAGATCCACGGCCTCATTCCGCGCGAAATGAGATTGTCAACGACCTTCTCGATCCACTCGAAGTCATACTGCCCCTTGACTCTTTCGGTTCTCTGCCAGCCAGACTGGATTCTGACCCACTTGACGCCGACAAGTTCGAGCTTGTCATAGGCCTTTTCGGGGTCGAAGACGTTGCGGTCGAGCTTTTCGAAGCCGATTCCGAGCTTTGACTCCTTTATGTCGAGCGAGCGTTTCGGTGTGATCCTGCCGATTCGTTTAAGTTGTTCCATCGTATTTTCATCCTTTCGGAAATAGTGTTGTTTATATTATACCACATAATTTCGATTTGTCAAGGTTTTTTGAAAATAGTTCCGTTTTTTTATATCGATCGCCGCCTTCTTATCTTTTCCCGAAATACTTTTCCCGGTACTTGGCAGGCGTGATCCCGACCTCGCGCCTGAAAACATTTATGAAATATGAATAGTCATTCCATCCGCACTTCGCGCAGACCTCCTCAAGACCGGCTCCCTGCTTCAGATAGAGCGTTGAGAGCCTTACCCGGCTCTGAACCATAAATTCTCTGACCGAAATGCCGAGTTCGGACGAAAAGCATCTTGAGAGATGCTCGCGCGAGACATAGAGCTGATTCGCGAAATCCCCGACCTTTCTGATATCCGCGCAGTGCTTATAAAACAACGCGACCGCTTTTCTGCAAAGCGTAGAATTCTGCTTGTACGACTCGTCCGGATCTTTGATGAAGCCATACCAAGCCTCCCAGACACGATTCACCTCGGCTAGTACCGACATGACCACACCGCATTCCTCGTAAAAGCCGAGCGGGGTCGCCGTCAGTGAAGCCGCGCGCGCCTCAAGAAGCTTCATGACACACCGGTCCGCTATATCGCGCGGAAGCGTGAACACACATTTCTGCCCGATCGGACGCTCATCAAAGCAGGCCAATAATTCCGGCGCGAAGTTTTCAAACACCTCTCGCCCAAGCTCTAAGTAGACATTCTGGAACACACAGTCCTCAGCCATCCTTATGCAATGAAGTTCGTTTTCGCGTGTCACGACCACTGATCCGTACTCTATCGGCCAGACGCCGTTCTCGACCATGTACTCGGCCTTTCCGGATATATGTATGTAAAGCTCCAGAAATTCATGCGAATGCGGAAATCTTGGCAGTCTGTCCGCGTAAACATAATCATTCCTGTGCGTGATTCTCAGATGCTTATCTGTTGTTTTTATCATTTCGTCCATGACAGCATTCCCTTTTTTCACTATTATATCATGTGCCTCATGTTTTGTCAAGAAAGGCATCACCGCGTCAACGTTTTTCGCTACAGCGTCAATGGTAATTCCGTGAACATTATGCTATAATATTTTTACTGATCAGTCGAAAGGAAAAACAACATGAAACACGCAAAAAGCATTATCTCGTTGCTCATTCTCATGTCTTTGCTCGGATCGTGCGGGGAAGGCTCCGTTTCAAATGATTCCACCGACTCACAATCTGATGGATCCTACGACGAGACAACCGGATACGCCGACTCTGTCCCGGAACTGAATTTCGGCGGCTATGAGTTCAGAACAATCGAGCAGGAATCCACAAAAAACAGCTTCTACTCAGCCGAGGAAACCGGAGAGTATGTCAGCGACGCGGTATACCGCCGCAACTCAAAGACCGAGGAACGTTTCGGCGTGAAGTTCGCTGAAACCCTGAAAATCCAATATGACGCCCTTGACAAGATGGTCACAAGCTCGATAATGAGCGGATCCGACGAGTTTGATCTTGTCTTCGGTCAGATGTTCACCTCGGCGCGATCGGCGGCAAACGGCGGATATGTCGACTGGAACTCCATCCCCTATGTTGACTTCTCCAAACCGTGGTACACGAAGTCGATACAGAACGCGTCGGTCGGAAACAGGCTCTTTCTCATTGAAAGCGATCTCTGCATCATGTACGCCGAGCAGACATGGCTCATGGCCTATAACAAAACCAAGGCTGAGGAGTATAAAATCGACAATCTGTATAAACTCGTGGACGAGGGCAAGTGGACAGTTGACAAAATGAACACGCTCATCACCGGACTCTACAATGACCTCAACGGAGACGGTCAGCGCGATATTGACGATTTCTTCGGCTTTGCCGCGCATAAGGGCGGATGCCAGCTCGCGGCCTTTGTCTACGCCAACAATGTCAGATTATCGACCATTGACAGCGATCTGAAAATCACGACCGACATCGCTTCGGAAAAGTCGATCGACGTTCTCACAAAGCTCGCGAGACTCTTCAACGAAAATGACGGTTCGGTAAGGGCGAGCGACAACATAAAGATTCTCGGCAGTGAGCGGACAAAGCTCTTTGTGGCCGACAGGGTTCTCTTCGCTCCGCTTCAGCTGAATGACCTGATCGTGGACGAAATGCGCGGATTCAGAAGTGAATACGGCGTCCTCCCGCTCCCGAAATATGATGAGGCTCAGGAAGAATATTACACCGTCGTCGACGGCGGCGCGAACATCATGTTCATCCCGGCGACCACAAGCAACAAGCAGCGTGAGATCATCGGCGCGGTCGTCGAGTCAATGTCCGCGCTCAGCTATTCCGACGTCATCCCGACCTACTGCAATATCGCGCTCGAGCAGAAGGGAACGCGCGACGAGGAGTCGGTAAAGATGCTCCGGAAGATCCTCGACTCGCGTGTGATCGACTTCGCGTATCTCTACGACGGCTTCAACGGATGGGTCATGAAGCTCCCGGCGCTTATCACCGACTCGTCGTCGATAGCGTCCAAGATCACCGCCGACAAATCGGCGGTTGAAGAGTACTATACCGGAGTCGTGAAATATCTGACCAAGAAAGCGGAATAAGACAACCAAACAGCGTCGGCGTGAACGTTCATCTGAATCGTTCACGCCGATATTAGACCTGTTCGATAACCCTCCCGATTTGTAAATGAAAATGCCGATTTCATCGCCATTTTCATACGCTAAGGTCGGATTATCGAACAGGTCTATTATATTTTACTTCACGTCGAACCCGAGATAACGCGTGCCCTGAGCCTTCAGCGTGCCGGTGTCGCCGACATTCAGGCGGTCGAACTCGTCCCTTCCGACCTTGAATTCCTGTTTCTCGCCGTCAGAATCGAAGACGATATACCAGACGTGGTGGCGGCTCACGCCGACCCGGTTATGGTGGTGTATGACCTTGCGGTATTTGTCGACGACCTTCGCGGCCGACTCGACCACAGGCGCGTTGTTGTTTTTTACATACGTGGTTATCCCGCCGACGATGACGTAGATAAAAATCGCAGCGACTATTATGAATACTATCGTGAAAAGCATCCAGAACATTTTATTCCTCTAAATATTTGTACTTGTCGACCTTCCGCTTGTCGGCGTCCTTTTCGAAGGTCACCAGCAGTCCGCCCTTGTAGGTGAGCAGTCCGGAGTCGCCCTCACTGAGCCATTCCAGCGTCTTTTCACCGACGTCGAAGCCGACCTCCTCGCCGCGCTCGGTCCGGAAGACGAGCCTTCGGGGCGGGCTACCCCAGTTTATCGGATCGTGTCTGAATGGATCGTGTGCTTCCTCTGTCCGGATAAACTCGGCTTTGACAGTCAGCAGCTCGGCTTTCCGCTGCTTTATCGCGAAGATAATATCTCTGATTAACGCCGCGAGTGGCATTGACCTCATATCCTGAAAAACCTCATCGCGTTCTCAAACGCGTGCTTGCAGAACTCCCCGGTCGTGATTCCGTAGAGTTCGGCTGCTTTCGCGGCGGTGTACTCCATCAGTCCAGAGTGATTCAGCTTTCCTCTGAACGGCACGGGCGCGAGATATGGGCAGTCGGTCTCGATCATCACGCGTTCGAGTGGTATCGTCGGCAGGATTTCCGCGAGTCTCGACGCGTTCTTAAAGGTTATCACGCCCGAAAACGACACGTACCAGCCGCGATTCACAAGCTGACGCGCCATCTCGGCCGAACCCGAAAAGCTGTGAAGCTCTCCGGTCACATCGGGATACTCGTGAAGGATATCCATCACGTCCCCGTGCGCCTCGCGGTCGTGGATCACAACCGGCATTCCGACCTCCCGCGCGAGTTCAAGCTGGCGCCTGAACCAGACCTTCTGCACATCGCGCGGAACCGTGTCCCAGTGATAGTCAAGCCCGATCTCACCGAGAGCCCTGACCTTCGGATGCGCGAGCCGCTTTTTCAGTTCATCCATCGTTGACTCAATATTCCACTCGGGATCGATATCCTCCGGGTGGATTCCGACCGCGGCGTAGATTCCCGGATACTTTTCGGCGAGCGCGATCGACTCGTCGTTCGTCACCGGATTCGTGCCGTTGTTTACTATATATTTCACCGCTCCCGAAAAAAGGGCGGGAAGAATCTCCTCCCGCCCGTTATCGATCTCCGCGCCCACGTCGAATTTATGATCGTTGTAGTGCGCGTGGGAGTCAAAGAGCGGGTATGCGCTTTTCGGCTCAAAATCGAATTTCATTTCACAAAATCTTTCTCCCGCGAGGGGACACCGTGTAACGGTGAACTGACTTATCTGACTTTCTCGCCAAGCGGGGTCTCGGGATCAAGGAAGACGACCCTGACCCGCTCCTCGCCCGACGCCAGAAGCATTCCCTGACTCTCAACGCCGCAGAGCTTTGCCGGAGCGAGGTTTGCCACGACGATCAGCTTTTTGTCGATGAGATCCTCGGGCTTGTAGAACTTCGCGATTCCAGAGACAACCTGACGCTTTTCATAGCCGAGGTCGATCTGGAGCTTCAGGAGCTTCTTAGCCTTCGGAACCGGCTCGCAGGCGATGACCTTCGCCGTTCTGAGTTCAACCTTCATGAAGTCGTCGATGCCGATAACGGCGCAGCCCTCGGGCTTCTCGACAGCCTTTTCGGCGGCCTCGGCGGCCTTCTTCGCGGCCTCACGCTCGGCGTTTATCTCAGCCATGAGCTTTTCCTCGTCGATTCTGGCGAAGAGCGGCTTTGCCTCGCCGACAGTCGTTCCGGCGACAAGTCCGCCGAACTTTCCGACGCTGTCAAGCGATCTCACGTCGGTTCCGATCTCGTCGAGTATCGCCTTCGAGGTCGACGGCATGAAGGGCTCAAGGAGTATCGCGCCGATTCTGATCGTTTCGAGCAGATTGTAGAGCACGGTTCCGAGTCTCGGGAGAGTTGCCTCGTCCTTAGCGAGAACCCACGGCGTAGTCTCGTCGATATACTTGTTGGCGCGGCGGAAAAGCGCGAAAATCGCGTCGTCCGCGTCGGCCAGATGATAGGTGTCAAAGCACTTCGAAACCGCCGAGACCGCCTCGGCGCAGGCCGCGTTAAGCTCATCGTCAAGCGGTTCCCTGACCTCGCCGGACTGGATAATTCCGCCGAAATACTTATGAGTCATCGCGACGGTGCGGTTGACAAGGTTTCCGAGATTGTTCGCGAGATCGGCGTTGTAGCGGGTTATGATGTTCTCATAGGTCACGCTTCCGTCAGACGCGTAGGGCATTTCGGAAAGGCAGTAATGTCTCACGCCGTCAACACCGAAACGCTTGGCCAGATCGTCGGCGTATATCACGTTTCCGCGCGACTTCGACATCTTGTCGGCTCCGAAGTTGAACCACGGGTGGCCGAAAATCTTCTTCGGGAGCGGGAGATCAAGAGCCATCAAGAAAATCGTCCAGTAGATCGAGTGGAATCTCATGATATCCTTGCCGATGATGTGGACGTCTGCCGGCCAGAGCTTGTTGTACTGCTCGGTCGGGGTGAGATTTCCGTCGTCGTCGAATCTGAGTCCGACTCCGGTCGCGTAGTTGAAGAGCGCGTCAAGCCAGACATAGACAACGTGCTTCGGGTCAAAGGTCACCGGAATTCCCCAGGTGAAGGAGGAACGCGAGACGCAGAGATCCTGAAGTCCAGGCTTTATGAAGTTATTGATCATTTCCTTCTTGCGAAGCTCGGGCTCGATATAGTCGGGATGCTCCTCGATATATTTCAGGAGGCGATCCTGATACTTGCTCATTCTGAAGAAATAAGCTTCCTCGTTGGCCTTGACGACCGGGCGTCCGCACTCGGGGCACTTGCCGTCGACAACCTGACTCTCGGTGAAGAAGGACTCATCCGGAACGCAGTACCAGCCCTCGTAGGAGCCCTTGTAAATGTCGCCCTGATCATAGAGCTTCTTGAAGATCTTCTGAACCGTCTCGACGTGATAATCGTCGGTGGTGCGCATGAACTTGTCGTAGGACGTTCCGACCGAGTCCCAGACCGCCTTGACCTGAGAAGCGACGTCGTCGACATATTCCTTCGGCGAGATTCCCTTGGCGTTCGCCTTTTCCTCGATCTTCTGACCGTGTTCGTCGGTTCCGGTCATGAGGAAGACGTCGTAGCCCTCCTGACGCTTGCGGCGCGCGATGCAGTCAGCCATGACCGGATCATAAACGTTTCCGATATGCGGCTTTGACGACGCGTAGGCGATCGCCGTGGTGATATAGAATTTTCCCTTGTTATGCTCGGGGCAGTTGCACATATTTGTTCCTCCTTGAATCTTAAACTCTCTCCCCGCCCGAATAGACCGCGGAGATATCGTCATTATCGTCCAGCACTATGAAATCCGCGCGCTTTCCGGCCTCAAGCGAGCCGACCCTGTCATAGACTCCGAGAAGCCTTGCCGGATGCTCGGTCGCTGTCGGGATCGAGTCCTCGAGCCGGATCCCGGCGAATTTCGTGAGATTTCTCATCGCCTCAAAAAGCGAGATCGAGCCTCCGGTCAGCGTGCCGTTGGTAAGATAGACCGCGCCGTCGCGGACGACGACATCGGCTCCGCCCATCGTGTAATTCCCCTCGGGAAGTCCGGCCGCGGGCGCGGAATCGGTGATCAGAATGAGCTTGTCGGCCTTAGCGCGGTACGCTACCTTGACGGCCGCCGGAACCACATGAACTCCGTCGCAGATAAGCTCGACATAAGTGTCACCCGACAGAGCCGCTCCAGCGCATCCCGGCGCGCGGTGAGTGAATCCGCTCATTCCGTTGAAAAGATGCGTATACGACTCAGCCCCCCACTTCACGCATTCGACGCACTCCTCAAGGGTCGCGTTCGAGTGGCCGATGCTGACGACCGCGCCGAGCTTTTTCGCTCTCTCGACCATTTCCTTCGTTCCGGGAACGTCGGGAGCGCAGATCGTGTAGAATTTTCCGGCCTTCTCCGCGCGCTTTATCAGCGACTCAATCTCATCGGCGTCAGGCGCGGCGATATACGCGGGATTGTGCGCGCCCTTTTTCGCGAGGCTTATATAGCGTCCCTCAAGGTAGACGCCGAGGATGTTCGCGCAGCCCGACTCCCTGGCCTTTGCCGTGACGTCCACACAGTTTTCGAGGATTTCAAGCGGCTGTGACATCATCGTGACCATGAAAGAGGTAGTTCCGACGCTCGCGTAGGACTTCGCCATCGCGAGCATTCCGTCAACGTCAACCGACGTCGACTCATATCCGCCATGACCGTGCGTGTGGATATCGATCATTCCGGGGATCACGCGCTTTCCGGCGAGGTCGGTGATCCCGCCGTCCGAAGTTTCGGTTATGATGCCGTTTCCGACACAGAGATCACCCGGCACAAAACGGCGGTTCTCGGTATCGTATATAAGAGCGTTTGTGAATTTCATCTTTTTCTCCTCATTTCCCACGACAGTATTCCGGCGGCCCCGGCGGCGTTGAGCGACTCGCAGTCATCGACCATCGGGATTATAACGGTTCCGGAGGCCGCGTTTATAAGCTCGTCCGAGAGTCCGTGTCCCTCGTTTCCGACGGCGAAGCAGACTTTATCCGGAAGCTCAAAGCTTCCGATCTCCTTCGCGCCGGGTCTGAGAGCCGCCGCGTAGACTGTGCAGCCCGCTCTCTTAAGCGACGCGACAACCCCCGCCTCGTCCGCGACCGTCAGCTTCTGACGGAATATCGTTCCCATCGCGGCACGGATGACCTTCGGCGAATAAATGTCGGCGCAGTCGGGACTTATGAATATCCGGTCGATTCCGAAGGCGTAGGCCGTCCGTACGATCGTTCCGAGATTTCCGGGGTCGCGTATCGACGACAGAAGCAGTGAGCGGAAGGATCCCGGAAGCTCATCCCCGAGCAGAAGCGTCGGGAATTTCTCAGCGAAGGCGATGATCCCCTGAGGAGCCTTTTCGTCGGTCAGCCTTGAAAGCACCTCACCCGTGACCTCGAAGATCTTGGCGTCGGTATCGCCGGCTTTTCCGAGCATTTCACCTGTCGCGAAGACGTATTTTAATGAAATCCCGCTTTTTTTTGCTTCGTCAAAGAGTTTTACGCCGTCAAGGCGGAAGAGTCCCTCCGAGTCGCGCGCCTTCCTGTCTGAGAGCTTTGAGAGCCGGACGATGAGCGGATTCTGGCGGCTTGTGATTTTTTCGATCATAGTGATTTATCAAAAATGACCGGCAGAGCCGGTCATTTATAATGAACGCAATTACTTTGCGAGAGCTGCTTTAGCCTGCTCTGCGATTGCAGCGAACGCATCCTTGTCAGCGACGGCGATCTCGGCGAGCATCTTTCTGTTGAGATCGATGCCGGCGACCTTGAGACCGTGCATAAGGGTCGAGTAGTTCATGCCGCAGACCTTAGCCTGAGCGGAGATACGAGCGATCCAGAGAGAACGGAAGTCTCTCTTCTTCATCTTTCTTCCGGCGAAAGCGTAGTTACCGCTCTTCATCACCTGCTCTTTGGCCATCTTGAAGTGCTTGGACTTTGCGCCCCAGTAGCCCTTAGCGGCCTTAAGAACCTTATTTCTTCTCTTGCGAGTCATCATCGCGCCTTTAACTCTTGCCATTTTATCTAATCCTCCGTATGTTAGAAAGTTTCTTCAGCGAATCCTAGAATTATTCGCCGAGCAGTGCTCTGTAGTTTGCGGCCATAGCGTTCGAGAGATATGCGTTGCCGCGGAGCTGTCTCTTTCTCTTGGGAGTCTTGATGCCGAGCTTGTGGCGGCGGTTGGTGTGGTTGAGCTTTACGAGTCCGCTCTTGGTGGTCGAGAATCTCTTGGCAGCAGCCTTGTGAGTCTTTATTTTTGCCATTTTATTTTTCTCCTTTTTCGAACAAATGGAGGGATATTTCACCCTCGCGTGAATTTTGGTGTACTGTCAGCCGTCAGGACGGCAAAGCAACAATTACTTGGCAGGCTTTATGGGATTGACGATCATGCTCATGAAACGCCCCTCAAGTGCCGGACGCTTTTCGACCGTTCCGACGTCGGCGCAGGCTTCCTCAAACTTGCCGAGGATATCGCGTCCGATATCGAGATGGCTCATTTCGCGTCCCTTGAATTTCACAACGACCCTGACCTTGTTGCCGTCGCCCAGGAAACGATGGGCGTGCTTTACCTTGGTCTCGAAATCGTGTGTATCAATGCGGCAGGAAAGCTGTATCTCCTTGACTTCGACAACAGTCTGTTTCTTCTTGGCCTCTTTTTCCTTCTTGTCGCGCTCAAAGCGGTACTTTCCGTAATCCATGATACGTGCGACCGGCGGCTGAGCGGTGGGAGCGATAAGCACAAGATCAAGATTCTTGTCATAAGCCATAGCGAGCGCGGACTGGGAGGACATTACTCCGACCTGTTCACCGTTTTCGCCGACGATTCGAAGCTCCTTTGCCCGGATCTCCTCATTGATTTGCAGTTCTTTTGTGCTAATAGCGAGCACCTCCAAATAAAACAAAAGATTGTGCGAAGGGACTTCTCCGCACAATCAAATTAACGCATAGCGTTTTTATGATCATTTTTGACCGCTGTCATCATTCTGAGGCGGTGAGGAGAGAGTCCTTCTTCGTTTACTATAGTATTATACCACAGAAAACAGGTTTTGTCAAGGGGTTAAACGTGATTTTTTCAGAAAAAATCGTGAATTTTTCCGCTTCTCATCCTTATGACACCGGAGTTTACGCTCTTTTCACCGTCACAAAGCTCCTTCCGACAAGGAAGATCACGAAATATCCGATCACGCTGTAAACTATCGCCATCGGATACGGAACGATGAGATATGTAAGCTCGCCGGAGTTCAGCGGCGCGCCGTACTCGATGAGAAGCGATATCGTGTCGGTGAGACTCGTTATTATAAGCGTCGCGAAGACGGTCAGCGTCGTGAATACCGCCGCGCGCGAGAACGTTCCCTCAAGCGAGAACAGCTCGAGCGAGAATTCCCGTCCGGATCTTACCGCGCTCTTTTTTATTCTCAGCGATATGAGTACGACGATCAGATACCGCGCGATCTCGAAACCAGAGTTTATGAGCATCGGAATCAGATATACCGAGTCAAACGCCCGCCCGCCGTAGAACGCCATGTCGACAAATGCCGCGGCAAGATATGTAACCGGAACCGACACGACACAGATAATCCTCACTGCCCGCGCCTTCCGACCGAGTACGTGTGAAAACGCAAGACACCCCGAAGCGGCGAAGACGCAGAGAATATTCACAAGCTCCTTTATATACTGAATCGCCTGAGAGAGTATCTCAGGATACACGACGTCCGTCCCGGTTATCACCGAAAGCGAACCGAGAAGCGCGACGTTCACAAGCGGCACCAGAATTGCCGCGAAAATCGTGACCGAAACGATCCGCGAATGATTCTTCTTTTTCATCCGACCTACCTCTGACATTTTTTATTCTTATGATATCATATTTCTGTGTCAACAGAATTTGACGGATGTTAATTATATGTAAACTCAGCATTAACACTGATTCCTTGATTTTTCCGGCCGGATGTGATATAATTGATCAAACAAAAAAACGAGGTGAAACGGTATGTATGACCTTACAAAAACACTTTTCGTATCCGACCTTGACGGAACGCTCCTCCGGCGCGACGGAACGCTCTCGCGCTTCTCGCTTGAAACGATAAATCATCTGCTTGAATCCGGGATGAAGATATCCTTCGCCACGGCGAGATCACTTTACACCGCGACGCTGGCAATCGGTGAGATTGATTCCTCAATTCCGCTTATCCTTCACAACGGCTCGTTCATCCGGAAAAAGTCGGGCGAATATCTCGCGAAGATGCTGTTCACCGAAAGCGAGGCGGAAAAGATCCGCGATATCCTTGAGCGTCACGGCGTCGAACCGCTTGTCTACTCGATACACGAAGACAACGAGATCTACCGCTACGATCCCGGTCGGATAACCCCGGAAGAAAAAAAGTTCGTCGATTCACATCCGGGTGACCCGCGTAAGTTCCCGTCTCCCCATGAAAAGCTCTTCGAGGATATCGGAAGCGTATTTTACGTGATCTCCATAGGAAGCGAGTCAGAACTCCGCCCGCTTCTTCCCGAGCTTGCCGATTTCACGGTGATGTTCCAGAAGGACGTCTACACGAAGGATCAGTGGATTGAGATCCTGCCGAAGGGTTCCGGCAAGGCGCAGGCGATCAAAAAGCTCGCGGAAACGCTCAGATGCGAAAAAATCGTCGTCTTCGGCGACGCGGAAAACGATCTCTCAAACTTCGAGGTAGCCGACGAGGCCTACGCGATGGCAAACGCCGTCGATACGGTAAAAAAGGCCGCGACCGCCGTGATAGGCTCTAACGAGGAGGACAGCGTCGCGAAGTTCCTTCTGAAGGCGTTCGAGGAATCGACGAAAAGCTGAAATCGGCTGAAAAGTTCACACTCCGGCCGCGCTATGAAAAGAGGCTCGAAGCCGGCTTCATAAAGATTTTCGTCAGCACATGGATTTTCAATACGCAAAAATCCCCCAGAAGGGGCGCGAAGCGCGGCAAACGCCGCGCTTCGCGTGTTCCGGCGCGCCGGAAC
>CAKSVM010000049.1 GCA_934503195.1 uncultured Eubacteriales bacterium | reverse complement strand
CGGCGGCCGCGGCGATCATCGCCGAGACGAACATCTCGCCATAGATTCCGTTCTTCACGTGGGAAATCGACGCGTCGTGCCAAGCCATTTCGGCCGCCTTCTCAGGGTCGCCGGGATTTATGTAGCCGAAGTAATCGCCGCGGATCTGCGCGCCGATCCACTCGCGGTAGGGGTTCTTATAGATCGCCGACTCGGGCGGTCTGTAGCCCGCGACAAAATTGCAGAACGCGACTCTCTCAGCCGTGCAGTAAGCGTTCTTCGGCTGCTTGTCAAGCCAGAGTCTCGACACGTCCCACGGTGTGAAATCGCGGCCGTAGATGTCGATGAGAAGCTGCGAAAGCACCGTGTAGTTCGTGTCGTCGTCGGACGGTGCGTGGTCGAGCGTGTCGGGATAGCACTTTCCGCGGAGACGGAAGCTGAACCTGTCGGCAAGCTCGTCGGTCACGTCGGACGAGAGAATGTATCTGTGCATCGGGAAATTATCTGTCGCTTTGAGGAAGGGATGCAGCTCGTTCGTGCGGATTCCCTCGATCGGCTTTCCGAGAAGACAGCCGCAGACTCTTCCGACAATTCCGCCATAAATCCTGTCATAGAGATCGCCGTCGACCTCGCCGGATCCCGGACGATTTTCGGGTCGGAGAAGCTTTATCGTCTCAAGATCCGACGGCTCGTTGTACTGATATCCGGCACGCGTCGGGGAATTTATCACGATTTCGAAAAGCGTGTCGGCGATCTTCACCTTCGCCTCGCCGTCGGGGAGCTTAGCGGCCGCCTTGAAGATATCGACATAAACGTCGATGTCCTTTCCCTCCTCAAGCGACTGGAGAAGCTCCGTTTCAAGTCCCATCGAATAGTTTTCCCATTTGTGAAGCGCGCTGTAATCCGGGCTGAGCTGCTTTTCAAAGGTCAGTTCCTCGGTCTCGCGGTGATTCGAGCCGAAGACAAGCGCGTCAAGCGAGATCCCGAAGTATTTCGAGAGCTTTATCATCTTGTCGATGTCGGGCGTCGCCGCGCCGGATTCCCATTTCTGCACAGCCTGTCTTGTGACGCCGATAAGCTCGGCGAGCTTTTCCTGCGAAAGCCCCGACTCAGTGCGGAACTTTCCGATCATTGATGAAAGATTCATTTGCGATACCTCCGTTCTTTATGTATTGATTATATCACGAAGCGCGCGTAATGTCAATCATCTGAGCGGGCTTTTTTGACAACTTCCGGTTGCAAAAACATTGGCGGAAATGTTTTTCGCTTTTTTGAAAAATCCTATTTACACACGATTCAGAATGTGATATACTTTAATCACAGGCAGGAATGAATCTCGTGCAAATCATCCATATTCCGGCCGGCCCAAAAAAAATAAATTATCATAAACGGAGGAACACATCATGAAAAAACTAATCGCGGCAGGACTCATCGCGGCATCGCTCGTCTCGATGTCGGCAATCGGCACGAGCGCGGTATTCGGACGCGAATACACGGCTCCCAAGGGAACCCCGACCATCGACGGAAAGGTCGACGCCATCTGGCAGAACGCCGAGTGGACGAACGTCGACAAGCCCTATGACGGCAAGGAATACAAGGACGCTTCGCTCAAAGTAAAGCTCCTCTGGGATTCCAAGAACATCTACTTCCTCGCCGAGGTCGTCGATACCGATCTCAACCTCGAAAACGACGTCGTCGAGATCTACCTTGACGAAAACTACGTAAAGAACACCGGAGACTACGACGCCGGAACCTCGCAGACCAAGTTCAAGTCCGACGCCTCCGCGCCCGCGTTCAAGGATGAGTTCAATCCGAGAAAGGACGCCGTCTGCAAGAGCACCAAGACCGACAACGGCTGGATTCTCGAAGGCTCGATTCCGTGGGCTACCAAAAACGCCAAGGAAGGCGCGGTAATGGGTCTTGAGTTCATGTACAACTGCGGAACCAAGGACAAGGATTTCGCGACGGCTCTCCGCTGGAACGTCGACACCGCGAACGGCGATCTCGCGCCCTACAAGGGCTCGAAGGACTTCGGCAAGCTGACGCTCGGCGCGGCTCCCAAGGCGGCTGAAAAGCCCGCGAGCGCGGCTCAGACTCCCGACCTCATCGTCGTTCCGTTCATTATGATGAGCGTCGCAGGCGCAGCGGCCTTCACCGCTTCGCGAAAGAAGTCGAGATAACATCATCGGCCTGAAAAGCGCACCCGTAAAAATCACAGGCGGTCGGTAAAATCCACCAAGCGGCCCGCCCGGCATTGCCGGGCGGGCCGCTTTTACAGAAATAATCAGTCCGATGAATCGCCGGAAGAGCAGGGGCATCGGACTGATTTCTTATTCCATCCGCGTCTCTCTGACGACCCGGGTACTCTCGCGGACTCTGAGCGACGAGGAAATCTCATACCTCCCCGCCTTGTGCGCGGGATCGGACAGCATATCGAGCATCAACCCGACCGATTTTTTCGCCATCGACACGAATCTGTACGAAACGCTCGTGATCTGCGGCGTCACCTCGGAGGTCACCGGAAGATCGTCGAAGCCGACAATCGCGACGTCGTCGGGAATCCGCATCCGCCGACCCGCCTTCCAGTGCTTGACAAACCGCTGAGTCTCGACCGCCAGAAGATCGTGATAGCAGAAAATTCCGAGCTTTTCGCCCTCGGGGAGCCTGTGAAGCAGATTTCCGAGCGATCCGGCGATCGACTCGGGATCGTGCCACCCGTCGGGAAGGCGTTCGGCGGTTATCACACAGTCGTCGGAAAGTCCGTGTCCGGCCTTCGAGAGACGGTCGCTGAAGCCGTTTATTCTCGGATCGTCGCCGATAACGTCGCGTATCCCGACATAAGCGAAGCGCGTACAGCCGATTTCAAGAAGATGCGATGCCACCTGCGCTCCGGCCGAGTAATTGTCGACCAGCACCGTGTCGCAGTCGGGGATTCCGATATCGTGTCCGAGCGAGACGACCGGGAGCGGGCAGGACGAATAGATTTCGACAAGCTCCGCGTCCATTCCCGGACAGGTGAATATTCCCGACGCGCCGAGTTCGAGGAATTCATCGAGAATCCCGGTTTCAAGGCGCGCGTCGCCGCGCGCCGATGAGATTAAGAGCCGGTATCCCGCGTTGTCGCACGCCACGCTGAGTTCCTTAGCGAGCGACGAGAAGAAGGGATTGTCGATCGTGTTGAGTATCAGCCCGAAGAAATTCCTCCTTGACACCGAGAGCCGCTTTTCATAGGGAGAGCCGATCGCCGCGCGCCCGGTCGTTATGTAGTAATTCTTTCCGTCAAGCCGCAGAAGATGCCTTTCCGAAAGCTCCGAAAGCAGCTTGCAGGCGTTTTCGGGCGAGAGGACATATTTCGCGCTGAGTTCCCTTGCCGTTAAGAATCTGTCGCCCGACACGCCGGATTTTCCTGAGCGTATCTCCTCCGCGATAAGGTCGGCAAGCCCGGAGACTCTTCCATTTCCGGCCATCAGAGCTTGACCGAGTCGCCCGACGCGATGCTCTCGTAAACCGAGTTCATCACGCGTATCGTCTCGCGGTGGCGGCGGAGATTGATCTTCGGCGTCCGGTCGTTTCGGATATTGTCGACGAACTCGTCGATGAGTCCGACCCACTCGTCAAAATAGGTGTAGTTTACGGTGTAGCGGTCGTTCGGCGCGCCGTTGTGGTAGGTGTTCGGACCGAAGCAGTCGGTCATGAGCGTTCCCTTTTCACCCGAGATTATCAGGTTGACCTCCATTCTCTTAGGCGCGACCTCCCAGCCCGGAGCCGGAACCTTCAGCCGCTCCTCCATATTCGACCACGACGGGTCGAGCGAGAAGACGACGCCGTTCTTCATCCGTCCGACGACGTTGAGCATATCCTCTTCCTCGATATCGGGGCGGATATTCGGCGCGGGCGACGCGTAGAGTGTGTCAAACTCGCTGTCGACAAGCTCTCTTATAAGATCGAAGATATGCGGATGGTCGCAGAGCGCGCCGCCGCGGAAACGGTTGTCGCCGTCGCGGAGCGGAACTCTCTTTCCGTAGCTCTTTTCGGGCATTCCCTGCCACGGGAAAGCCCAGACCGGAGAGAGCGTCGTGTTGGTCGCCTTGACCGAGAGAATCTTTCCGAGCTTTCCCGACGCTATGATCTCCTTCATCCGCTTCACCACCGGATTGTAGTGAAGCTCAAGCTCGACCTGACAGACGACGTGATTCTTCTCGCAGAGTTCGATCATCCTGTCGTATTCGTCCATGTCGAAGGTCGGAATCTTCATCGAGAGAATATGAATCCCGCGCTCGGCGCAGAGCTTCATCTGACGGAAATGCTCCGAGTTCTCGCTGGCGAGAACGACCGCCTCGATCTCGGGATGCGCGTCGAGCATCGCCTCGTCGGAGTCATAGCAGGGGATTCCCTCAACCTTGTCGAGGAAGTTCTTCTTCACCTCTTCGTTCGCGGTCGAGACGGCGACCCAGTTGAGCTTCGGATTTTCCTTAAGCACCTGATAATATTTGCGCGTGTGTCCGTGAGTCATCGACATCATCGCGATACTTAACTTCTCCATCAGAATTTTCCCCCTTCGATGATCACTTTTCTTCCCGATTTTTCGGATTCTCTGACGCCCTCGCAGATTCTGTCGAGCTTTTCGCCCTCTGAAATCATTTCGGAGACGAGCTTTTCGTCGCACGCCAGAGCCATAGCCGCGCGGACGGCCGAGACTTCCTCGGGGTTAAGCCCGTAAAGCTCAAAATCGACGTCGGTATAGGCTTTGCCCTCTTCGCCGAAGAGATAAATCGACTGCTGCGGAACCTGCGTGTCGACCACGCGGTCGCAGACGAATCCTCGGCTTCCGATGATCTCGTGCTTGTCGATCACCTCGCCGCCGGCTGGAAGCGTGTTCGAGACCTCGATTATCGCGTTGATCCCGCCTTCAAGCACAGCGAGGAGATTCACGGCGCGATTGCCGTTTCCGAACGCGGCGACGCTCACGACCTCACGTCCGGTCACAAAGCGCGCGAGATCGATTTCGCGGCGGATCACCGACTCAAGCGGAATGTCTGATGGCGAGATATTCGAGCATCTGACCGCCGAGATTCCGGTGACGGTTCCGTCCGAAAGCATCTTGCGAAGCTCGGTGAAGCGTCTCTCAAAACGGTGCGGGAGAAGTCTCACCGACTTTCCGCCGATTTCAAGAGTATATCCGTCGGCCGTCTTCGCGACCCCGGCCGATTTGCCGACCTCGTATTTTGTAAGCAGAAGATCGAGTTTTTCCTGAAGCATAGCTGTTTTTCCTCTCTTTCATCAGAGCATCTTGACGCGCGGACGATATTTTTCGATCAGAGCGGCGTTCTTCTCGTCGCCGCCCGGGACGTTCGCGCTCGACCAGACCGGAGGCTTTATTCCGCGTCTGACGCACTCGGCGACCGTCTTTATCTCGAGCATATGAGCGATGTAGAAGTCGACGATGTTCGAAATCGGCGCGATCGGCGTCTCAAAGCCCGGGACGACGACCGCCGCGTCGCCGACCGGATTGTAATCGTTGATGCAGACGTCGGCGAGATCGAAAAGATTCTTCCCCGACGGGTGACGGATGAAGTGATCCTTCGGCATCTCCTCCTGCCAGTAGGAGCTGGAGACAGCGATTATCTTCGCGCCCTCGCGCTTTGCCTCCTCGGCGGCGTCGATCGTCGCCGGGTTAATCCCGATGTTGTGGAAAATTATCAGCACGTCGTCCTTCTGAAGCTTATAGTACTTGACGATCGACGCGCCGAAATTGACCGTACGTTCGAGTTCGAGATATTTCAGAGCCTGATTGAAGACCGACAGCGCGGGTTCCATCACCGGGTCAATATTCGCGAGTCCCCCGGCGCGGAAGAACATCTCTCCGACCGGAAGCGTTGTGTGTCCGCCGCCGCCGTATACGTGGATGAGCCGATCGTTCGCGATCGCGTCAGCCATCAGCGAAGCGGCCGCGTCGATGTTCGGCTCCTCGGTTTTGTTCACCTGTTCGAGGTTTTCGATTATTTTCTTGTAGTAGCCAAAATCCTGCATGATATTTTCCTCACTTTTTCAGAACGCGTCTGTAGTTGTCGCCTATGCGGTCCCAGAGAAGGATCGGATCCTTCGCCGCGACCGACGTTCCGTATCCGCCGCGGTATGTCCACGTGCCGAGGCGGTCGACTCCGAGCGACTCGTAGAGATCGACCACGCGGTCAATCTGCGAAAGGTCAGCCGGACGCTTGTTGTAGCCCATGAGCCAGCGTTCGGATTCCTTTCCGTACTTCTTCGCCATGTTGACGGTGCGCTCTGTGATGTCGCGGAAGAAGCTTTCGGGAAGCTCCCAGTTGATTATCGTCGTCGAGAAAACGTCGAAATAGGGGCAGGCGGCGACGGCGTCCCAGTTGTCGTAGCCGCGAAGCTCGGTGACGTAATATGTATTCAGCGTCGCGTGGACACAGCAGGTGATCTCAAGCTTCGGATTCACCTCTTTTATCGCCTTTGAGACATCCGAGAGCATCGTGAGAGCTTCTCTCCAGCGGAACTGCTTTACGTCGTCGGTCATCAGCCTCGGCATCTCGTAGCCGTAATATTCCTCGAATTTCCCGCGGCAGACCGGGCATCTGCACGCCCAGTCCTCGCCCGCGCCGCCTGTGATCGACGCGTAGGACTTCGGAAGCGCGTAATGCGGCTCGTCCCAGAAGAAGCCGTCGATCTCGGTATTCTGCGCGATCTTCAGCGCGAGGCGCGTGAAATAATCGCGGAAGGACTTTGTGTTGAAGCAGGCGGCGTTGAGCGGCTCGCCGGTGAGCGCGGAGACCTGACGGTTGTTTATGTTGTTCTGGAGAAAGAGACTGACCTGTTCGCCGCCGAAGAACTTTCCGATTCCCCAGAGATCGGCTATACAGCGGAGTCCGACGTCGTGCACGGTTTTTATGATGTTGTTCAGATTCGGGAACCAGAAATCCATGTCGAATTCGGTTATCGCGAGGATGACGGTGTCACAGCCATGCGCCAGCATTTCGGTAAAGTCGGCGCGGGCGTGTTCCTCATAGTTCATTCCATAGTAGCTTACTGATGTGTGTTTTATTGACATTCAGTCACACTGCCTTTCTGCTCGGTCGAGCTTGTCTTCTCCTCAATTATACCAGAACAACCGTGGTTTTACAATAGGTTTCCGTCAAAAAAGCAGAAACATTGCGGTGAATGTTTCTGCTGTCGGTCAGGGTATGAGTTTTCCGTCGGAAATTGTGATATCTATGATGGCAAAGTCAATATCATGGTCATTAGACTCATTGAAGATTTCCCGCGCGAGCTCATCCTTAAGGGTGTTGATATTGATTTCCATGCGCGTTCAAGCCGGATAATCGGGTGCGGAATTCTGCGTGAATTTTATCGCTTTGCCAATAAGCGGCTTGTATTCTTCAAGGCTCACATCATTAAATGTGAAAATGAGTTCTCCGTTGCCGTAACTCACTTTGGTTATTTCGAGCGTAAAATCAACGTCAAGCCTGACGTCACGGATTTCGTCATACAGACTGCCATGATATACACCGCTATCGTCCTTGGTGTACGCACCCGAAAAAGTGTTCTTCCATTCGCTCTCAAAATATCCGATCTTCCATGTCATTTTACCATCAGCCGGGTCGAGGTCAAGCTCGTAGAGCATTCTGTCATTTTCACTCATAAAATAATCGTACCACGTCTGATATGAAAGAAAATCATCCTCAGTGGAATAGTTCAGAAACGCGTATGGATTCTCAATCTCGAGATTAACCGGAACATTTATCGCGATTTCCGCGATCCGCCCGGCCGCCGCGTGAGCGTCGCTGTCCTTCGAAAGCGTCACATCGACGCGATTCTCGCCGATATTCACCGACGCCGACTTAACGACAAACCCGCGATCATCGGACGGCGCGGAGAAGGCCTCAAATATCTTATCCTTCGCCTCGACGAGGGCGTTGTACGAATTCGCGACCCTCACAATCGTGATCTCCGGATTTCCGGTGGCCTTCGCTATCAGCTCCTTCACCTCGTCGCTGTCGTCGATGACGTAAACGGTCAGCGTCTTTCCGTCCTCCGATACCTTCACGCCCGCGTAGAAGTCGGGAAACTCATAACCGTCCTCGCAGAGGCCATTCTCGGAGAAGTAGTCGGTCATCCCGTAAAACTGCTCACCCGCGTCGGGCTTCTCAGCCGGAAGCGTCGCGAAATTCTGCGTGATCATCCCCAGAACAAGGATGCCTGTGATAATGATACCTGACATTGACATTTTTTATATTCTCCTTTCGTGCCGGATAATTTCCGGCTTCACTTTTATAGACGTAAATTTCCTACGGTTTGTTCCGATTTTCTTCAAAAAAATAGAATTCAGCGATATGACTAAATTCCCGTCCGATATTTTGTGCAGTGTAACGAACAAACGCCCGCCTTTCGGCGAGCGTCTGACGTCTTTCAGAAATTCCTTATAAAATCTGCGGTCGCTGACGCGATCGCCTCAATTCCGTTATTGTTCGGATGGATGAGGTCGTCCGAGATATAATCATGGACGCGCGGATAAACGACCGAAAAAAGATCGTTCACCGGAATCCCGTTCCCGCGCATGAGCTTCACGGCGGCCTCGTTGTAGCTTATTATGTCGGAATTGAAATGAACCGACGTCATTCCCACGCGCGGAATTTCCTTCCTCGGGTCGGTCGGGGTCGTCGTCGAGAAGATGATTTTCGCCCCGGTCGATCTCAGGACGCGGAGAATCCCGCAAAGATCGTCGAGATAGCGGTCAAGCGGCGTGAAGCATTCGTTCTCGCCATAGAGTCTGGCGACGTCCCAGAGGCCGTTGTTCCAGTGAATTATCTCAGGCTTCGGAAATTCCGGGAGCCAGAGTCTGAGCGAATTGCGCGTGTAGGCCGCGAAACGGCAGTTTTCGGACGGCGAGCTTACGTGATAACCGCCGCCGAGCTTTTCGCGCAGTGATTTTTCGCAGAACATACGTATTGAGTCGCCGATAAGGAGTACTTCTCTCATTTATTGAATCCTTTCTCCCGTCGTCGGGGATGAGCTGATTATATGATATCACATCACGCGGAGAATTGCAATGTACAAAATGAGATTTTTAATGTATCAAAATTTCCGCTCGGAAAGAAGTGTCCCGATCCGGTCGCGTATGATTTTTATCGTCTCGTCAATCGTCTTCGCGCCCGAAAAATACGCCGACGCGTCCTCATAAACCACCGAGAGCATATCCGGGTCGTCGCGGCAGACCGAATCGACCGACAGGATGAATTCCCTCAGACTCTCAGCGTCGGCCTCCGCGATCTGATCGTTCTCCACCGAGATCTCATACACCTCCTCAAATGCCGATTTTCTGACCGGAAAGCCGGATTCGACGACATAATCGCCCGAGGAATTCTTCGCGGGTGCCTGCTTTTCCTCCGAGAGAAGATAACTTATGAATTCCCACGTGCCGCTCTTATGCTTTGAGCTCTTAAGAACCGCGAGTTCGTATCCGCTTTCCCCGGCCGAGATGAGTCCGCGCGTGCCGCCCTCCGGCGTCGGAAAGCCGAGATAAACCGCGTCGTCGCCGTCAAATGTCATGTCCTTCGTGATTTCATAGTCCGAAAATCCGCCTATCTCCTCGTCCGAGAGCAGAACGCGCTCCTCGATGAACAGCTCGTCGTCGCGGAAATCGCCGCCCTCCGCGTTTTCCGGAAGAGTCTTCGCGAACTTCAGAATCGGTCCGAGCTCGTCGTCGCCGAAGCCCTCTTCCGAGAGCCGCGCGCGGTTGTATCTTATGTATTGACGGAGGAATTCAGCGCGGCTTATCTTCGCGGGGAGCATATCTATCTCGCGCTCAGCCGCGAAGGAAACGAAGCTTTCGGTCGTGAAGGAACCGATATCGCCGACAAGCTTTTTCTTCGCGGCGAAGGTCTGGACCTTGAATCTGGTGACTATTGACGTCAGTTTTCCGTCCTTTTCATAAGCCTCAAGGACATTTCCGGGATAGTCGCCGGAATCGCCGCCCATAAGCGTGTAAAGATCGGCGAAGAGGTTCATCCGCGCGTATCCGTCAAAGTCGATGTCGTCCGATACGACAAGGATATCCGGCGCGGTTTTCGAGACGAGATCGGCTCCGAGCCGCTTTGCCGCGTCCTCGTACTCCGAGTAGTCTACGAGCGTCAGATGATAGTCCGCGCTCTGTTTGTTGAATTCTATAATCTCCGAGCGTATCTTCCGCGGGTTTGTCGCGGCGACCTTTATTATCTCCTTTTCGGGAAGCTCATCCTCCGGAACCGGGGAGAGAACGCACAGTCTCCCGCCCGAAAGGAGCGCGGCGAACCGTCCGCCGTCAAGCGGCGCGGCCGCTCTCACCTGATCCGGATCGATATCCGACGAGACGAAATCGAGCGTCCTTGTCAGGATAATCTCACCATCGGCGACCGCGCAGGAATCTATCCCGGCATTTGTCAGCGCGGAGAATTTTTTCTCCGTGCCCGACGAAACAAAGGATTTCACGCCGTCGGCCTTTACCGCGCCGCCGAAGGAATCGCCGCTTATAGGTATCAGAACCCTTCCGCCGTCCTGATCGTTCGCCGACGCGTCGGCATACGCACCGCTTCCGGTCACGACAACGCCGTTCACGATGTACGAGTCGTCCGACGGAAATTCCGAAAGCTCTCCGTCCGGCGTGACGCGCCACAGAAGACCCGCGTAGGCCATCACAAGCGAATCGCCGTCGGCCGCGATGCCCGAGACGAAGCCCGAGCCGTCGTCAAGATAGATTTCCGTCGTTTTACCGCCCGAAAAGCGGTAGATTCTCGTGAAAGGCGTCATACCATCCCCGTCCGGCTCGGTGCCGCTCGCGGAGAACCAGACCGAGCCATCCCCGGCCGCGGCCTGCCCGACCGAGAAGTATCCCCCCTCGGGAATCGTTATCCTCGCGTCGTGAAGCGTGACCTTATCCGAAATTCCGATGATCTTCACGGAATTCCCGACCCTCACGACGCTGTAGGCCGTCCCGCCGTACGAGGCGATATTGTTCGGGAAGACGCCGGAAAGTTCGTCCGGCAGAGTAACCACGTCGGCGCGGAAGGCATTTGAAAGCCTGGTCCTCCCGCCGCAGGAAAAGAGAAAAAGACAGCATAAAGCGAGCGTCAGCGCGAAAATGAGCGGTTTTTTCATATGATACCTCCGGTTGTTTTCACGTATTGAGACGAGAAAACGAGATGTTTTGTTCCCGGATTCCGGAGAAAACTTTTTGTGTTCCGAAAAAATCAGCGGGATGAACAAAAACCGCGCGGTGATTTTGTAAAAGCAGCACAAAAGCCGCGGCGCGTCGCGCCGCGGCTCATTTCAGCTGTTTACTATATGATCGACATTCACGAAGATATGTTCGGGCACCGCGCCCTTTTCCGAGATCGAGAGGAGCGTTCCGCCGTTCAGAGCCGGGGTCCAGTAGCAGCCCGCCCCGGTTTTCAGGGAATACGCGATCCGCGTCCCCTTGTAGTCGATGACGTAATTGTTCACGTGTTCGTGGCCGACAAGCGTGAGCTCGGTCGAGCCGACACTCCGGATGAAATCGAAGTCGCCGGTGTCGGCCGGATATGAGCCGACGCCCTCGTATTTCGAGCCGTAAGACGTCTTATAGCCCTCGTTCCAGTATTTTGGGTCGTATCCTTCGGCCGGGGTCACCTTCATCGGGTCGTAGTCGTGATTCCACGCCGCGTCGAAGGCGTCGCGGTAGGCGTAGTACGGAATGTGCATGATCAGCGTCGATTTCAGCCCGCCGAGCTTTCCGACCTCGTTTTTGTACCACTCAAGCTGCGGCCTTGTGAGATGCCCCCACTTTTTCGATACTTTTCCGTCGGCGTCGGTGAAGTCGAAGCGGTCGTGGCTGTCCATCATGAAGAGCGCGTAGACCGGCTTTCCGCCCTCGTCGATCCTGATAACGTAATTTCCGCAGCCGAGCTCCGGGTCGCCCTTTTCGAAAAGGCAGTGCGGACGCGACATGAGAATGTCGGCGTGGCGCGAGGCCTCGGCCGCGCCGGCCTGATTGTCATGATTTCCCCAGACGAACGCCCACGGCGTCTTATACGATTCCATGAGATCGGCGAAATTCCCGTAGGCGAGGTCAGCGCGCGGAAAATCCGCGAAGGTTATGTCGCCCGAGACCGTGACAAGATCGGGCGAGGTCTTTTTCATAAGCTCGTCTATCGTGTATTCGAGAATCTCGCGGTTCTTTCCGCCCGACTTGTCGGACTCGCCGCCCTCCCATTCATCGGCGGTGAGGTGCGTGTCGGTGAGATTCAGGACGCGCAGATCGCGTCCCGCGGGTTTCTTTATCGTGAACATAATCTGTCCTCCGTGATATATATTCTGTCACAATTGTATCACATCGTCTCCGGAATGTCAAGCTTTTTCCGTGATTCCGGATAAAATTATTTCGCGAAGACGATCCGGTAGCCGTAGCCTTCGAGGTCGAAATTTCCGACCCTCTCCCCGCGCTCGGCGTCGATGAGCGTCGATACGTTTTCGGGGAACCTGACCGTGACGTCCTTTACCGGGCTTGCCGAGATATTGACGACAAACGCCAGAAGCTGGGGATCGCCGGAGAGATCGGTGAAGCGGTAATAGCTGACTCTGACCTTCTCGTGCGAGGTCTTCACGTCGTTTTTCCAGTAGGGCAGCCACTCCGAGCGGTCGATCGGGAAGGAGCCGAAGATCTTCCAGACGCGGCTCATCAGCTCAAGCGGATGACCGAGATCGTTCGGCCGCGGCAGGATTCCGTGCAGAAGCGACGACGCGAGTGCCATCTCAAAGGTCCAGAGCGGCGGATTGGCGTAGGCGATGAACTCGACCGGCGCGCCGATATTCCGTCCGAGATATTCCGCGCGGAAATAGTCGAGATTCATGTCGGCCGTCGAACCCTTGTTGAGCGCGAACTGAAGATTCTCACCGTACCAGTTCTGATGAATGTAGGGTATCGCCGTGAAGTTGACGAATCCGAACCCGTGGACGTTTATCTCGCCCCCGCGCGGCTCAACGACGTCATATAGCCGCTTGAAGAGCTTCCGTATCGCCTTCCAGCTGTAGCTTCCGTGCAGCTTTCCGTCGTGGTCGTACCATCCGCAGCCGTGTTCGGTCGAATAGCAGAGTCTGGCGTGATGCGTCCCGTCAAGGTAGACTCCGTCGGTGTGGCACTCGTCCATGATTTTTGTTATTCCGTCGATGAAGAGATCCGAATAGCCGCTCTTATAGCATACGACATAATCGCGCTGGAACGGAACGCGCCACCATCCGCCGGTCATCTGGTTTATCGAACCCTTGAAGGCCACGCGGTCGTGAAGTTCGCTCCACTCGGGCGACATTGACGAGATCTCATAGCCGAAATAGGTCAGCACCTTTATCCCGCGCTTGTGGCACTCATCGGTGATTGTCATTATCTGCCTTTTCGTGAACTCGGAAAGCTCGAACCAGTTCTGCGATTTGTTCCACTTTTCGTGCAGAATCAGCGTCGTGACTCCCTTTTCCTTAAGCTCGTCATACCGCCCGGCAAGGACGTCGGCATAGTTTCCCTTCACCTTGATTCCGCAGTCGAGGTGGAAGGCGTTGTGGATATACGGCTGCTTCGGGAAGGGTTTTACCGGGGTCGCGTGGAGTCCGAAGCTGAAGCTTATCGGAGTGTAGGAATACATTCCGTTCTTCGGGTCGCCGCTCCACTCTACCGGATGACTGTCGAGAAGACGTATCCGCAGAATAAGCGTATCGCCGTCGCGGACAAGCTCCATCGCGTCAGAGGCCGATTCCGGCTGCCAGTTTCTGTCGTTCTCGGCGAACCATCCGAGTCCGCGCTCCTCGTTTCCGAGCCACAGAAGAGCCTTGAAGGGCAGCATGGCGGTCTTGTCGGGGATTCTGCCGCTCATCGACATATCGTTATGGGCGCGCTCGGTGCCGTCGGAGAGCTTTATCGCGCTGTTCGGATACATATGGAATAATGTCATCGCCCCGGCGCGCAGCGGGATCTCAAACCAGAGCCGATCGAGCTTAAAAAGCGTCGGCTTAGTCTCGGTGAGACCGAAGCACTGCGCGACCGTCTTTCCGCGGGTCATGAGCTTTAAGTCGATGTCAATACAGCCGTCGTAGTCGATTTTATAACAGGTGTCGATTATGAACCTGTCCGACTGCTTCGCGCCGCAGATCACGATCTCCGCGTCCGAGCGGCTCTGAATGAAGCTCTCGGATTCGTTGGCGGGATAATCATTGTCCCAGTTCGATTCCTCTCCGTCCTCGACCGAGACAATACGCGTCGGCGACGCGAGAAGCTCGACCCCCTCGGATTTTATCGACGTGATCATTCCGTCCGCGCCGATCGTGTAGTCGCGGCCGATGACGTGTACTGTGTGTTCGAGGCCGTTCGTCTCGGCTCTCAGCGGTATGAATGGCTGTGGTATTCTCATTGCTTTTCTCCTTCTCAGTGCATTCTGAAATCAAGCGACGCGGGAAGCGGATACTTTTCGTCGGCCGCCTTTATGAGCTTTTCGTCCGATGGGTCGTACGCGACGCCGCGCTCCTCCGCGTAAATCCGGCGGTATAGCTCAGACCAGAGCTTTGAGACCGAGATCTCGCCCTCCTTTATGTCGGGCATCTCAAAGCCGGGGGTAAGAATCTCCGCCGCCTCATGAAGTCTTCCGGTGTGTATCAGCGCGACCGCCCTCATGAGCCTTATCCGCCCGTTTTCGCGGATTTTTCCGGGGAGCGAGTCGAAGATCGAAAGCCACCTTCCGTCCTCCCCGTTTTCGGTGAGAATCGCGGCCGTCTCGATACAGAGCGGCAGGCAGTCGGGCTTCATTCTCTGCGCCGCGAGGATGAATTCCACGGCCTTTCCGGGGTTCTTATACTCGTTTTTATAGAGCATCGCGATATCGCGCAATGCCCACGGATTTGGCGTCATTTCGTCTGACTTCATAAAAGCGTCGAGCGCGGCGTCGGGCGAATCGTATTTACCGCGGGCGTAAAGCTCGTAGCGGGTCACGCCGAGCTGCAAGAGACTGTACCAGTTCTGTTTTCCGAGTCCTTCGAGCTTCTTTTCCCAGAATTCCCCGGTCATGTAGCTTACGGGTTCGGAATCGGTCGTCGGACACGGTAAGGTGTTATTTTCAAGAAGCTCACGCCACATTGCGGTTTCGGGTGAATAAACTCTCGGGAAATCGAGCGTCCGGCTGATTCTCTTCCCTCTGACCGACTCTTCAAGGCTTCCGAAATCCGAGCCGTACGCGATGAATTCGCTTGAAATCACCGAGTCGTCGGACGGGAATTTCAGCGTCCGCGTGTCGCCGATACGGTTTTTGAGATATTCCTCAGCCTTTCCGACCGCGGTGCCGTAATCGCCGCGGAAGTCGTCCGGATCACCGTAAATTCCCGTGTAGGCCTCGACCCATTCCCACGTCTCGTGAGCCCTCATCGGGATGTGTTCGAGCTGTGTGTTCGCGAGTCCGGCCTGAATCTCTATGTACGCCGAGCCCTTTTCCGAAAGCCACTCGTTCCAGTGCCGTCCGCCCTGAGACATTCCCCAGACAAAGAGCTTGCGTCCGAAAAGGCGGTCGGTCGAGCACTGCAAGAGTCCGCTTCCCGACTCGTCGACGCCCGCGATCCATTTACGGCTCTCTTCCGGAATCTTATAGAAAAAGTCGCGCGAGGTCGGGATGTTCGAGGGGCGGCTGACGTCAATTCCATCCGATTCCGGAACCTGCGTCTTGTCGACGACGTAATGGTCGGCGTTGTAGAAGCTTATGAAGGATTCCTTCGCCGGGACGAGTATCCGCGTTCCCTTCGTCTCGGGGATCGCGATGTTCGACCACCAGTACATATATTTGTCGTCGTCCGAGAGATTCTCGATCCGGCACCTTAAATACAGCACCGGGGAATCCCCGTCGACCCACGCGCTGACTGAATATACGACGCCGCGGATCCGCTCGAACTCATAGAGTCTTAAAACGTCGCCGTCAGGGGTTTTGTCGATCACGGCGTGAAGCGGCGAGCAGGTCAGCGGGTTATGACCCTTTATTCCGGCGTTGAACTCGACTCCGCCCGAGAACCACGCGTTCCGCAGTCCCAGATTTCCCGGCTGAAAGACCGGGTTCACGTACAGAAGCTCGCGGTTTTTGTCCTTGTCGAAGAGCGACCAGAGTCTTCCGCCGAGCTCGGGGAGAAAGGTCGCCTTTATGTGGGAGTTCTCGACTACCGCCGCGTCAAACTCACGCGGACGCTTCTCACGGTCGTAGCCGTCCTGAGTGAGATACGGGAGCATTGTCGGGATCATCCCTTTGCCGATGTATTTTCTCTCGGCGTCCGAAATCCGGTCGGTAAGCTCGAATCCGGCGTGGATGTAGCTCACGTTCTTTATGTCGGGCATCGGGTTGTTTTTTCCGAGACCGGCCGCGGGGATTGTTATCTTTTCGGTTCTTACCATCTGTTATGTCTCCTTTTCTGAAGAAATCTCGCCGAGCGCGCGGCGGACAGAGCTTTCGAGATCCGCGCGGTCCCTGAAGGCGTATTCGCGTATCAGCCTTGAGAGGCGGTATCTTATCGCGCGTCCCGAAAAGAAGAGACTCTCGGCGATCATGTCGCAGCTTTTCCCGCGCGAGATTCCGAAGATTATCTCGCGGTCAAACGCGTCGCACGACTGGAGCATCGTCTCGACCCTGATAATGTTCTGAACCTCATCGCCGTCGAAATACCCGGTCGGCGGGTCGCCGATTGCCCGCGGCGTTTCCGGGATCACCGGCCTGTCGGGGAGCGGCGCGGTGTCCCTGACGATGAGTCCGCACGGGAGCGAAAGCGTCATGTGGCAGGGAGTTTCGCGGCGGATGAGGTCGTGATAGAGCCCGACCGACATTTTTCCCATCTCGTGATAATCGAACATGACGCTTGTGAGCCGCTTTTTCATATTCGCGCCGACGTATGAGTTTCCCATGCCGATCACGCAGATATCCTCGGGGACATTGTATCCGAGTGCGGTCAGCCGCTTCACAAGGCTTATCGCCACCGTGTCGTTGGAGCAGATGACCGCGTCGCGGAAGTTTCCGGAAAGTCCCGCGGCGAATTCCTCAACGCATTCCTCAAGGCTTCCGCGCGACCAGATTATGTCGCCGGGATTGAGAGTCGGAACCGATTTCGCGAAGAAATCCGCCTTTACGCTGTCGGCCAGCGAGTTCGGGTTCACGCCGAGCAGAACGGTGTGCTTTCTCCCCGCCCCGGCGAGAAGCGAGGTCAGCCGCTCGATCATCTCCTCAAGCTCAAAGGTCACGCCGCTGCATCTGAGCTTTCCGACCGGAAGCATACAGGCGTTGACTATCATCGGGAAGGCTCCGCGCCGCGAAAGCCCTGTGGCCGAGGCTCCGACCCAGTCGATATTGTTTCCGACAACAAGGACATGGCGGCCGGACGGGTCGTGCGCGGGATCATCGGGATCAATCCGCATCACAGTGTCGTGATATACGGCGGCGGCCTCGCGGATACCGCTTATTATAAGCCCCGCCCAGTATGAGTTCTTGGTCATGGGCTGGGTCATGATATAGATAACGTCTTCTTTCATCGGGTCACCTCCAAGCGACGCTGATTTCACATGATTATTATACTACATAAACCGGAACCGCGCAAGGAAAACACGCCGGCTTCCGGAAAGGATTTTTTTCCGCGGCTCATGGGACGCGCAAAAGGCCGGGACGGCCGCGAAAGCCGTCCCGGCGGATTTCATTCGTCCCCCTTCTTCACCGAATAGGGATTCTTGTTCTCCTTAGGCGGGTCGGAACGCTTTCCGCACCCGATTGCCCAGCCCATGAAGAGCATCCCGATCACAAGCCGCGCGATCCAGAGGACAAACACCGCGCCAGCCCACCAGAGAGATAATCCAAATATGAAATGAAGTGCCGTGAGTATTCCCGCGACAATAAATCCCTCCGGATTCAGGAGCATATTTATGAGAAGACTGAAAATAAAGCTTCCGCCGCGGCTTGTTCTGCGCATTTCGATTCTCCTTTCGAATAATTCAACGTCTGTGTCGCGCCTTACGGCGTCATTTCTTGAAGATGACCCACGACCCGAGCGAGTCAATGCGCCAGCGTCTGTATCCGAGCGCGTCAAGCACGCTGTCAAGGTCGTAACCCTTTCCGAGCTTCCGGAACTTTCCGGAATTCTTCTCAAACTTCTCCGCTCCGAACTCGTCGCGGATCTTCCGCTCGGTGATCACCGCGCCGGATCCGGTATCCTCGGCAAAATCCCCGATGATCTTGCCCTTGTGGATGTAGATTCCCCGCAGCCGGTCGTCGATGACGTCGGACAGTCTGTAGCCGTCCCACTCCGCGTTCGTCACGCCGAAGGTCTCGTACGGCTCGAAGTACCAGCCGTCGTCATTCCTCGCGAGAACCGAATAGTTTCCGCACGGCGGGAGGGTCACCGAGTCGATCCCGTCTCCGATCCGGTCGATGAGAATAAGTCTGTCGCCAGACGCGAGTCCGAATCCCGAAATCTCCTTTGAAAGCGGCAGTGTCAGATATCCGCCCGCTCCGACCGTATACGCCGGGATGACATATTCGTCGGTCTTCAGTTTTCCGCCGGTGCTACGCTCGCGGATCAGCCGCCAGCCCTTGAGATAGACGGGTTTTTCGGTCGCGTTATGGATTTCGATTCTGTCGGGCGATTCGCCGCTCCTCGGACGCTCATAGCTTATCTCGCTTAAGATCACCGTCGGCGCGGGCTTTGTGTAATCCGGATCGGGTTCGAAAACCGCCGTCAGCGTCTGACTGCCGTTATGGATATAAAAGCTCTCCGAGACCTGCTTCTGCCCGACCTTCAGCGAGGCGAGCCGCCAGCCCTTCGCCGGAGACGCCGCGACCGGGACTTCAAGTCCCGAAAGATAACAGAGCTTATCGCCGTTTTCGGGTTCGAGCGTACTCACACTCAGCGTCCCCTCGCCCTCGATGACGATATTCAGATCGGCGAACTCCGAGCCGTATTTCTTCGAAAGCTCCTTTTTCACGTTGTCGTACCGCGTCACGAAGAACCGCGCGGGGGTAAGGAGATTCTGATGCCACTTCTCGTTCGAGCCGCCGCCCGCGCCGCTTGTCTTCGTGTAATAGCGCATTTCGAGCAGCGCGCTCGCTTCGCATTCGCCTAGCTTTGACATGACATTTTCGACCCTCATCGTGTCGGAAAGCAGGTCGCAGAGAAAGAGAAAGACCTTTTTCCTGAACTCGGGATGGCGGAAGAGATTGCGGAACATCGCGTTGAGTCTGAGTCCGCCGTCGTCGCTGTCAAGCCGCTTGAAGACGCTGTCGGCCACGTTGTCTCCGTACCCGGCCGCGAGATCGAGATCCTTTAAGAGAAATCTCCAGCGGCCGTCAAAGCCGTATTCTACCGCATCGGGATTATATCCGCGCTCGTTATAGCCGTCCTTTCCCTTTCCGTTGTAACGCCAGAGACGGACGTTGTTCTGCGGCCAGTCGCTGTTGGCGATATAGCCCTCAAAGCACATATATTTAATGAAATTGTCGAAGTCGATCAGCTCCGACGCGAGGTCATAATACTTCTTCTGCTCAACGTCGCAGGCCGAGACGAAGTTCACGACGCGCTTAAACTCGGCAAGCTCGCTCTCGTCTCCGTTATCAAGCTGCCACGCGCGGGGGCGGCCGTCGATGTAGCCCGCGCCGTTTATGCAGGTCACGTCGTCCTTCGGGATGTTGTAGTTCGTCTCGAAATAGGTCGTCGAGTAGTCCTCGAAAAGTGCCATGTAGCCGTAATATTTTCCGTTGACATAGAGACAGACCGGACGGTAGCGCATCGTGTCGAGTCCCTTGTCCTCGGCGAGGCTCATTAAAAACTGCGTCTGGATGACCGTGTTCCAGAAATTGTTGCTTCCGGTGCGGAAGATCAGCGTCCTGAAATCCTTCACCGGAACTCCGGTAGTGCTGAGAAGTCCGGGGTAGGCGTCAAACGAGAAGACGTTATATGTGTCGTATTCGTATCTCGCGAAAATACGGAGCGATTTATACGCGTTGTTGCGGTTCCAGCCGCCCGAGACACGGACTCCGCCGCTTTGCGACAGGAGAATTTCCCCGTCCGCCGACATGAACTCGATATGCGCGGGACGCTCCCAATCGCGCCCGCTCTGAAAGAAATTCGCGTCCTTGAGCGAGTCGTTCGTCCATGTCGACGGGCGGTTTTTCTCGAATTCGTCGCGTATCTTTCCGGGGACGAGAATTCCCCGCTCATAGCCGTAGAGATCATCGGGTTCGGCGACGACCGACACGATCATCGTCGAGTATCTGACCTCGGGGAGATCGGCCAGAATGTAGGTTCCGGTGAGAACGCCGCCGATCTGATTCCCGTCGGAATCAAAGGCCGCGCAGCGGACGATATTGACGCTTGACGGATCCGAGCCGCCTCCGCCGCGATATGAGATGTCGATCCCCTCGTTGTCATAGAGCTTCGATTCTATGGTCGGTACCGACGAGTCGAGCGTGTATCTGACCTCGATTCCGGGATCGTTTATGATAAGCCCGAGCTTAAAACGGCTCTGGTAGATTCCCGGCTCGGTCTCAAAGGAAAAGAGCGGCTTCTTTGCGTCGGCCGCGCCGCATCCCGCAAAAATCAGCGGCATCAGCACGAGAAAAAGGAAGACGAGCCTTTTCATCTCTCGTCGTCCGAGTCGTACATTAAGACGACGTTGTAATTCTGATTCTTCTCGCGGATATCCGAGAGGAATTTATCGACGTCCGAGAGGTCGCGCAGGGTCACGGTGTAGGAAAGCTCCATGACGCTTCCCGAGCTTATCAGGCGGACTCGCTTGAGATCATAGGTCATCGTGTGAGCCTTCAGGACGTCGTCGAACTGCCCGGCAAAGCTCATCGACTCGGGGACGCAGATCTTAATAAGTCTCGTCTCGGGACGCGCCTTCGCGAGAATTTCGGCGAAGAGGTCGAGCAGAAAGCCGATCACCAGCACGAATACGAGCGCGGGGAGAAAGAGTCCGAGTCCGGTCGTGAGTCCCGCGGCCATCGCGACGAAGAGAAAGGCAATATCCGACGTCTTCTGCTGAAGCGAGCGGAAGCGGACTATCGACATGATTCCGGCGAGGCTGAACGCGCTGGCGATATTCGTACCGATTATCGCGATGATCAGCGAGATCGCCGCGCAGGTGGCGGTTATCGTCACCGCGAACTCGGGCGCGAAGCCCCTCTTTCGGTTCATGAAGCCGTAGAAGGCCGTGATGATTATTCCGAGTCCGACGCTTATGAGAAGGGTTATGAGGACGTCGACGACGATCGCCCCCGTGTTTATCGAGCCGACGCTTTCGGCGACTCCGGTGAAGTTGTCAAACATGGTGATTCTCCTTTTGAAACATTGAAATTTGTCCTGCCGTATTTTGAGTAAGAGGAATTGCGAAGGCCGAAGCTTCCGATGAGTCGCGTGATCTCAAGCGGGATGTTCTCCGAGCTTTTGATCTCGAGCACGCGTTCATCACCCATCACCGGGTCGCCGTACGAGCCCGAGTGAAGCGACAGGTCGGTCGTCCGGATCCTGAGTCCCGAGTCGAAGGTGACGCGCAGATCCGACGCCGGGTCGTAAAACGCGAGCCTTTCGTAGCTGACCACGGCGGCCGGGGAGAGGTTTTCCGCGCGTATCAGCCGCGAAATGTCGGCGGCGAGTCTCGCGTCGGAGGGCGGGAGCGTATCGGGGATGACGCCCCCGGCAAGTCTCAGGTTTTCGGAGAGCCGGAGTTTCAGGCGGCGTTTTACCGAAAGTCCCTCGGTCTTCGACTTTATCTCGAAGAACGAGACCGGGTCGCCGGAAAGCCAGCGCGGCTCCGCCCCGTAGACGCGGAGTCTCAGCTTGTATCTGCATTGAACCCGGTCGAGCGTCTGGAGGTAGAGATGCCGCGCGGGACTGTCGAAGTAAAGACTTGAAATGACATAGCTTTCCCCGCCGCCATAGGGGTCGGGCAAGAGGATTTCACCGATTTTTTCGCGGAGCTTCGCGGCGGTGCCGCTTTCAAGTATGTATTTGTATTCACAGCGTCCGTCGATTCTGACCGCCTCCTTTTGAGCCATTTGAGATATTATACTATAAATTTCATGGTATGTCAATGGTTTCCGGCAAAATGTTCAAGAAATTTGCAAGTCTCAATAAATCCGTCCGGAAGACTCTGAAAAGTGGATAAAATCCGTACCGGTTCCGGCCATAATTGAATGCAATGTAACAAAATTTAGAAATTTCCCGAAAACCTCTTGTAAAAAAAGCGGAAATGAGGTAAAATATATTATGGATGGACAAAAGCGGGTGTTAAATTCTTAACGCAGTGTCTGTCCCGCGAAAACAGTCAAAAAAATTTTATATTTTTTGGAGGATAATATTATGGTAAAAGTTGCTATTAACGGCTTCGGCCGTATCGGTCGTCTGGCTTTCCGTCAGATGTTCGACGCTGAGGGCTACGAAGTAGTCGCTATCAACGACCTCACCAGCCCCGCAATGCTCGCTCACCTTCTCAAGTACGACACCGCTCAGGGCTCGTTCCTCGGCAAGATCGGCGAGGAGAAGCACACCGTCTCGGCTACCGAGGATTCGATCATCGTCGACGGCAAGGAGATCAAGATCTACGCTGAAAAGAACGCCGCTGACTGCCCGTGGGGCAAGCTCGACGTTGACGTCGTTCTCGAGTGCACCGGCTTCTACACCTCTAAGGAAAAGTCGATGGCTCACATCCAGGCAGGCGCGAAGAAGGTTGTCATCTCGGCTCCGGCTGGCAACGACCTCAAGACCATCGTTTACTCCGTAAACGAGAAGACCCTCACCAAGGACGACCAGATCATCTCGGCCGCTTCCTGCACCACCAACTGCCTCGCTCCGATGGCTAAGACCCTCAACGACACCTATCCGATCGTTTCGGGCATCATGACCACCGTTCACGCTTACACCGGCGACCAGATGATCCTCGACGGTCCGCAGCGTAAGGGCGACCTCCGTCGTGCTCGCGCGGGCGCCGCTAACATCGTTCCCAACTCCACCGGCGCTGCAAAGGCTATCGGCCTTGTCATCCCCGAGCTCAACGGCAAGCTGATCGGCTCGGCTCAGCGCGTTCCGGTAACCACCGGTTCGACCACCATCCTCGTCGCTGTCGTCAAGGGCAAGGACATCACCAAGGATTCGATCAACGCGGCTATGAAGGCTGCTAAGTCGGCGTCCTTCGGTTACAACGATGAGCAGATCGTCTCCTCCGACGTTGTCGGCATGAAGTTCGGCTCGCTCTTCGACGCTACCCAGACCATGGTCACCAAGATCGACGACGACACCTATCAGGTTCAGGTCGTTTCGTGGTACGACAACGAGAACTCCTACACCAGCCAGATGGTTCGCACCATCAAGTACTTCGC
>CAKSVM010000048.1 GCA_934503195.1 uncultured Eubacteriales bacterium | reverse complement strand
CGGCGACATGACCGCGCGCTATGTCCTGAACTCAAAGAACCGCGCCGTCCTTTTCCTTACCCCCTCGGACGCCGAGTTTGACCTGTCCTCCCCGAAGAACTCCAGAGCCTGCGACAGCTCGTCGCTCGCTCATCTCCAGCTCTCGCGCGACGACGCCGGGATGTTCTCGAACAGCTTCAAGCTCTCGGAGACGCTCGACAAGCTCACCTACAAGTCGATCGACGCGAAAGAGGACGGCGAGACGGTAACGATAACCACCACTGAGGAATCGGACGAGAAATTCGGCATAAGACACATCCTCTTCTACCGCAAGGGCGAAAAGGGCGTTGAGATCAGAACCGAATTCTATAACAATTCGGAAGGCGAACTGAGGCTCGAATACCTGACCAGCGTCTCGCTTGACGCGCTCTCGCCTTACCTTGACAACGAGGGAAGCAAGGATATGGTCTTCCACCGCTTCAAGGCCGGATGGTCGATGGAGGGACTTCTCCAGTCCGACACGCTGACAAGACTCGGACTCGAAAAGGCGTGGGGATACTCGGGCGAGAGTCTGAAGCTCGGCGCGATCGGTTCAAGACCCGTGCGCGAATATCACCCCTACGGCGCGCTGGAGGACACGAAGAACGGTATTATCTGGGGCGTTTACCTCGCGCAGAACAGCTCGTGGCAGATGGAACTCACGAGAGTGTCCGAGGAGGTGTCGCTCTCGATCGGACTCGCCGACAGCGTTTTCGGGCTCTGGAGTAAGCGTATCGGCGCGGGAGAGAGCTTCACATCGCCGACAGCCTACGTCTCGACGGCAAGAGGCGGGATCGCCGAGCTTTCTAACCGTCTTCTCTCGATGCGCCACCGCGCGATCGACGCACTCGGCGAAAAGCATGACATGGCGATCGCCTACAACGATTACGTCAAGAGCTGGGGCAATCCGACCGAAAAGGATATGCTCGCCGCGGCCGATATCCTGAAACGCGGAAAGACGAAATATCTCGTCATGGACGCCGGATGGTACGCGCCGAGAAAGACGGTCGGCGACTGGAATCTCAATACCGAGGCCTTCCCGGACGGTCTTCGCGCCTACTGCGACAAGGTGAAGGAGCGCGGAATGATTCCCGGACTCTGGATGGAGTATGAGAGATGCAGCAACGTCTCGAAGATCTTCGCCCGCGACGATCTCATGGTGAAGAAGGACGGACACGCGGTCGTCGGACACGTCATAAACGGCGGACTCGGAAAGTTCTTCGACTTCTCGAATCCCGAGGCGGTGGCCTACCTCGACGAAAAGGTGATAAAGCAGCTCCACGACGCCGGGATCGGATATCTCAAGGTCGACTACAACGCGTCTATGGGCGCGGGAATCGACGGAGACGACTCGCCCGGGGAAAACCTCAGAGCGCAGATGTCGCTTGTCAGAGAGTATTTCAAGAAGATCAGAGCGGGCGTCCCGGGGATCGTCATCGAGAACTGCGCGTCGGGCGGATGCCGTCTTGAACCGTCGATGATGGACATAACCGAGATGAGCTCGGCGAGCGACACGCACGAGGTCTATGAATGCGCGGTCGTCAGCGCGAATCTGCATTACCTCACGCCGCCAAGACAGAATCAGATCTGGGCGACGCTCCACCCCGAGTACTCGAAGGAGAGATTCTCGTACATCATGTCGCAGGTCTTCTTAGGGCGGCTCTGCTGGTCGGGCGATATCGCGGGGCTTTCGGAGTCTCAGCTTGACGAGCTCTTCGCGACCGAGAACTTCTACGAGAAGGTCTGCCACATAATAAAGCGCGGAGACAGCTATATCTACCGCACCGACGAATGCAGCTTCCACTCGCCGACCGGAACGCAGGCCGTCGTGAGATATTCCGAGGACAAAAGCGAGGCGCTTGTCGTCGTCCACAGATTCAAAAACGCGAAGGACTTCGATATCGCGCTCAAAGGAGACTACGAAATCGCCGGAAAGCTCTATCCCGACGGCTCGGAGATATCCGGAAAGACTCTGCGCGTGAACGCCGGAGCCGACTTCTCGGGCGACGTCTACCTCCTGCGCCGCGTCTGAGCGAGGAAAAAATATCCGCTTTCGTCTTGACAATCCGCGCGGGATATGGTATAATCATCAAAGTGAACCGAATCGTGTTCCGCGAAAAATTAAATTAAAAAGAGGAAAGCAAAATGCAGAAATACGACGTCGCGGCCTATATCTGGCCGTCGTACACCGGGGACGAGCCCCGGTCGAGAATGTTCTGGCCTGAGGGAATCGGCGAATGGCAGTCGGTCAAGAACTCGGTCAGAAAGAACAAGGACTACTTCTGGAACCGCAAGCCGCTCTGGGGCTATGTCAACGAGGCTGACCCGTATGTCATGGAGAGTCAGATCGCCTGCGCCCATGATCACAACGTCAACGTCTTCATCTATGACTGGTACTGGTACGACCGTCGTCCCTTCCTTGAGCAGTGCCTTGACAACGGCTACCTCAAGGCGAAGAACAACAACCTCGTAAAGTTCTACATCATGTGGGCAAACCACGACGCCAACAACGTCTGGAACATAAACCTCTCGGACAGCTTCCCGCGCACCGTCGTCTGGGAAGGCTCACAGCCGCGCCCCGAGTTTGAGAAGGTCGTCCACAGGATCATCGATATGTATTTCGGTCATCCGTCCTACTATAAGATCGACGGAAAGCCGGTCTTCATGTTCTACGACCTTGTAAACCTCGCGAAGGGTCTCGGAGGACCCGACGAGGCGGCCTTCGCGCTTGACTGGTTCAGGAACGAGGTCGTAAAGGCCGGATTCCCCGGACTTCATCTCCAGGCCGCGGCGTGGGGCATGAACGGAACGAATCTCTCGGGCGTCGACTCGAACGGCCACGGCATCACGAAGACTCAGTTCGAGAACATGGGCTTTGACAGCACGACTCACTATCAGTTCGCCCACTTCACCGACATGAACCGCGACTACCTCGACATCCTTGAGGACGTCAAGCGTCAGTACGACACGATCGAGAAGAACTACACGAAGACGCTCTACTTCCCGCACGCGTCGATCGGCTGGGACAACAACCCGCGCTTTAAGAACTTCGGCGGAAGCGTCACGAGAAACAACACTCCCGAGAACTTCGAGAAGGCACTGCGCATGGCGAAGGATTACCTCGACCGCCATCCCGATCAGCACCGACTCGTCACGGTCAACAGCTGGAACGAGTGGACCGAGACGAGCTATCTCGAACCCGACGACCTCTACGGCTACGGATATCTTGAAGCCGTGAAGAAGGTCTTCTCCGACGAGCTGTAAAAAGGGACAAACGCAAAACAAAAAGAGACAAAGCCTTTGTCACGCGCTGTGGGACAAAGTGGTGGTTCTTAACCACTTTGTTCCACCGTGACTACCGGGAAGCCGGAGAAAATCGGGACAAAAAAGGGACAGGGACATTTCCCTATATAAGCGGCTTTGTCCCGATTTTTGTCCCGATTTGATTCGCGACGCAAAGTAAAATCCTGACATGGAATTTCCGTGTCAGGATTCTTTTGTTTATGAATCGATCGCCGGCGCGGTCTCTCCGGAGCCAAGCTCACGGTAAGTCTTCACTATGATGACGAGCGCGATGGCGAAGGTCAGGATGTCGGAGACCGGCATCGAGTAAAGCACGCCGTCAAGTCCGAAGAAGACCGGTAAAAGAAGCGCGAAGCCGACGCCGGACACCACCTCGCGGAACATCGAAAGCATCGTCGACCCGAACGCCTTTCCGACCGCCTGAAGGAAGATGAAGCAGGCCTTGTTCACGCAGGCCGGGATCATCATGCAGAGATAGACGCGGAACGCCTTTACCGCGAAGTCGGTGTAGTATACGCTCTCGTTTTTCGCGCCGAAGACCGCGATCAGCTGACGCGGGAACACCTCGGCCAGAATCAGAGCCGCCGCGCCGACTATCGCCTCCGAGACGAGAAGCCGTGTGAAAAGCTCCCTCACCCGCGCTTTCTTCCCCGCGCCCATGTTGTAGCCGACGACCGGGATACATCCCGCCGCCATTCCGACTACGATCGAGATCACGATCTGGAAGAACTTCATCACGATTCCGACGACCGCCATCGGAATCTGCGCGTACGCCTCCATGCCGAAAACCGGGTCGAGCGCGCCGTACTTACGAAGCATATTGTTTATCGCCGCCATCGCCGCGACAAGGCTTATCTGAGAAAGGAAGCTCGTTACGCCGAGGGTCAGCGTCCGGCCGCAGATCTCACCGTCAATGGCGAAGTCGCGCCGCGACGGCTTTATGTTCCGCATCCTTGTGAGATACCATACGGCAATGATCGCGGTCACGACCTGACCGATAACCGTGGCCACGGCCGCGCCCGTCATTCCCCACCTGAAGGCGAAGATGAAGACTGGATCGAGGATTATGTTGATCACGGCTCCGGCGAGCGTCGAGATCATCGCGAAGCGCGGATTTCCGTCCGCGCGGATGACCGGGTTCATCGCCTGACCGAACATATAGAACGGGATCCCGAGCGTGATGTAAAAGAAATACTCCTTCGCGTATCCGAAGGTCTCGGGGTTCACCGTTCCGCCGAACATCGTTATGATCGCGTCGTCAAGGATGAGGTAGAGCGCGGTCAGGACAAGACTTCCCGCGACGGTCAGCAGAACGGCGTTTCCGACGCAGCGTTTCGCCCGCTCCGGCTCGCCGCGGCCGAGCGACATACTGACAAAGGCGCAGCATCCGTCCCCGACCATCACCGAAAGCGCGAGCGCGACGACGGTCAGCGGGAAGACGACGGTATTCGCCGCGTTTCCGAAGGAGCCGAGGTAGTCGGCGTTGGCGATGAAGATCTGATCGACGATATTGTAGAGCGCGCCCACGAGAAGCGAGATCACACACGGGACGGCGTATTTGCGCATGAGTCCTCCGACCCGCTCCGTCCCGAGAAAACGGTTTCCGTTATCCATAAAAATCACCTTTTCTTTGAAAAAATAAAAAACGCGCAAGTCCCTGAATCCGGACTTACGCGTCACCGCAACACGATTCGAATATTTAAGGCAATGCCGCATAATTCTAAGCGCGTAGATGCGCCAGCGGATTTTTCGTCAGACTAAACAAAAATTCGCAGGCGTGGTAGGTCCCACGTCAAGAATTTTTGTGACGTATGACGGAAAAGACGCAAGCAGATGCGCGCTTAAGGCGTCAGCCGTGAATTGTGCGGTATTGCCTTAATTCACCCCATAGATAAACGCACCACTCCCCACAAGCATAAAAATAACGCGTGGTCTTCCCGCAACCGGATTTACGCGGAAAACGCCACACGTTGTTCTTATATTATACCAGATTCGGGGACGGATTGCAAGAAGCGGAAAAATCTGTTTTCAGAAATGTAACAGACGTGTAAAAATCAGGTAAGACGCATATAGAGAAGCGGATACGGATTTCCTTCCTCGTCAAGGCCGGTTCGCTTATAAGCCTCAAAGCCCATGTGACGGTAGAAACCGACCGCCTGAGGATTCTGCTCGTTGACCGTGACCTCTCGCGCGCCGAGACTTACCATGGATGGTCATTTTTCCCCCATCCGCGCTTTTTCCGTCAGTTCCTCAATCCTTCGAAGCAGGCCTGAAAGACTTCTCTTTCTTTCCTCAAAATCCCGCATACTGTAGCCTTCGTCAGACTCCTCGGAATACCGACAATTCCATAACGCCCAGCAGTCTATATCCCTGATGATATCGTCGTGCAGATGCCGACAGAATTCCGGCATCGCCACGGATGAGTGCTGTTTTATCACGCAGGCGTCCGGTTCATGAATCTCAATCTCACAGCCGGAGTGGCTCACACGGCAAAGAAAACGTCCCGGCTCCATAAAGGCTTCAACAAAGAACGGTTCGTCCGCCTCAAGCCCGTGAATCGCCCTGTAAAGCCATTCGAATGGTATATCCGTAATATAACTGAGTACCCACAAGGATGTGCCTTCCAGCCTGAAGCCGCTCCACCCGCTGTCCGGTTTTGTAAGCATTTCCACGTTCAGGCCTTCCCGCTGTTCACGACCTTATAAATCTCATTCTTCGCTACGCCGCGGTCCTTGGCGCAGAGCTTTATCGCGTCCATCTTCGTCATGCCGTCGGCGATATAGCGCGCGACGTGTTCCTCAATCGTCATATCCTTCCAGAAGGCCTCTGAAAGCTCCGTGGCGGCGTTTTGTCCCTCGACTATGAGTACATACTCCCCCCGCGGCTCACGCGCGTCGTAGAGCTTTACAGCGGCCGAGAGAGTCGTACGGCAGATTTCCTCGTTCAGCTTCGTAAGCTCGCGGCAGAGGGAGATCTTACGGTCGCCGAAGGCCTCGTAAAGATCGGCGAGCGTCGATTTGAGCTTATGCGGAGCCTCGTAGAAAATCAGCGTCCGGTCGTCGTTCCTTATCGCCTGAAGACGTCTTGTCCGGTCGCCCTTGTTCGTCGTGAGGAAGCCCTCAAAGGCAAAGCGTCCGGTAAACAGTCCCGAAAGGGTCAACGCGCACATCGCGGCGCAGGGTCCCGGAACGGCCGTCACAGGGATATTCCGCTCGGCGCAGAGTCTCACAATATCCTCGCCGGGATCGCTTATCCCCGGCATTCCGGCGTCGGTGACAAGCGCGCAGGACTCGCCCGCCTCAAGACGCTTCGCGATGACCTCGCCACGCTCGCGCTTATTATGCTCGAAGTAGCTGACCATCGGCTTCTTTATGCCGAAGATCGCGAGAAGCTTCGCCGAGTTCCGGGTGTCCTCGGCCGCGACGAAATCGACTCCGGCGAGAATCTTCTTCGCCCGGTCGGAGAGATCCGAGAGGTTGCCGATCGGAGTCGTGACGAGATACAAGGTCCCGCCGTTTATTCTGTTCTTCTCCTCCCCCTCGTCAGCGTAGAGGAGATCGGGATCTTTCTGTAAGCTCATATTTGCTCCTTAAGTCATAGCAGCGTTCATAAAATATATGTTTTTGCAATTTTGCAATTTTGGTGTATATATAGTATTTTGCATTTCATTTTTGCACAGTCAACAGGGTTAAAAGGTGGTAAAAACCACCACCTTTTACCCTGACCTGTTGACAAGGCGGGGAGCCCCCGCTGGCGAACGTCAGGGTTAGTCTGTGCTGAGCTGATTCTCACGTTTCTGTCAGGAGGGGATTCGCGCTCCGCGCTCACCCCGCTCGCCTTCGGCTCGCCTAAAGTAACTCTCCGCGACGGTGGATGTTTGATGGGCACAAGACTAGCGGCGGCGCAGGAAAAAGCAATGACGATTGCCCGCGGGGGCTCCCCGCCGACGGTGGATGTTTGATGGGCACGAGACTAGCGGCGGCGCAGGAAAAAGCAATGACGATTGCCCGCGGGGGCTCCCCGCCGACGGTGGATGTTTGATGGCCACGAGACTAAGGGCGGCGCAGAAAGAAACAATGACGTTCGAGTGCAGGGTCGCACCCTGCCGCTAGGCTTTTATATAACGCTCCGGGAAGGCGCAGTTGCTGTAGATTTCCGTAAGCTCGCCGGTGTAGCCGTCTTCACTGTACATGATAAGCGGCGACGTGAGGTAAAGTCCCTCGGACGCGTATTTCTTCGCCTCGCAAAGCACAAGGCAGGGCGGAAGCCCGGCTCTCGAATGGACAAAGGTCATCCGCTTGGGTTCGAGTCCGGACGCCGTGAGAGCCGTCAGAAGCCCCGTCAACCGGTCGGGACGCCAGACCATATAACATATCCCCCCATGCCGTAAAAGCCTTGCCGCGGCCTCGCAGAAGTCATCTATGCCGCCTTTTGTCTCGTGTCTCGCGATATACTTCATATCGCTTTCGTTCCGCTTTCCCGAGGTCTTCATATAGGGCGGGTTCGACGTCACGATATCGTAGCGTCCGTTATACTCCGCGCCGATCTCACGGATGTCGGCGTGAATCGGCCTCAAGCGGTCGGAAAGACCGTTTTGCGCGGCGTTGCGTCCGATAAGCGAAGCGAAGCTCTCCTGAACCTCAAAGGCGTCAAAGCTCTCCGCCTTGCCGTTTTTAAGCGTCAGAAGCGGGATGATTCCGGTTCCGCTCCCAAGGTCGGCCGCCCTTGCTTTCGGCTGCCGTCTCACATAGGCCGAGAGAAGATACGCGTCGGTGCCGAAGGTCAGTCCGTTACGCTTTTCGATAAGCGACAGACCGTCGTTTATCTCGGTGATTTTTTCGTCGTCCAGTATCATTAAAATTAAATTAAAATCAAAGCGGGCGCACGCCGCCGGAGTTTCGCCATCCGGTAAGCCTGACGCCCGCGTCATTCTTGTTATATCATCCGGGCGGCCGGGGTTTTCACGCGAAAACAGCCTGCCGCCGGCGTATCGTCAGTTAGCCTTTTCGAAGACCGACGGATCGGGGATTATGACCTTCTTTATATCGGCTCCGACCGCGCGGAGCTTACCGACGATATCGTCATAGCCGCGCTCGATATAATGGATATCCTCAATCTCGGTGCGTCCCTTTGCCGCCAGTCCCGCGATTATCATCGCGACTCCGGCTCTGAGATCCACGGCCTTCACGGGCGCGGCGGAAAGCTCCTTGCCGCCCTCGATTATCGCGGTCGCGCCGTCGACGCTTATGTTCGCGCCCATTCTGCGAAGCTCCTCGACATATCTGAAACGGTTGTCAAACACTCCCTCGGTCAGGCAGGAGACTCCGTTCGCGAGGCAGAGAAGCACGCCGATCTGCGGATTCATGTCGGTCGGGAAGCCGGGATACGGAAGGGTCTTTATGTTGACTCTCTTAAGCTCGCCCGTGTGTCTCACGTCGATCGAGTCGTCGTTCTCGATGACCTCGACACCCATCTCCTCAAGCTTTGCCGAGATCGACTCAAGGTGCTTCGGAATGACGTTCGCGATCCGTAAAGAGCCTCTGGTCGCGGCGGCGGCGCACATATATGTTCCGGCCTCAATCATGTCGGGGATTATCGCGTAGGTGCTTCCGTAAAGCTTATCCACGCCCTTTATCTTTATGACGTCGGTACCCGCGCCCGAGATCTTCGCGCCGCAGGAATTAAGGAAGTTGGCGAGGTCGACGACGTGCGGTTCCCTCGCGGCGTTCTCGATGACCGTCATGCCCTTGGCTCTGGCGGCGGCAATCATGATGTTTATCGTTCCGCCGACCGTCACGGTGTCAAAGTAGATCGACGTGCCCGTGAGCGTTTCGGCTCTGGCGTCGATATATCCGCCCTCAACGCTTATCGAGGCTCCGAGAGCCTTGAAGCCCTTTATATGCTGATCTATCGGTCTGACTCCGAAGTTGCATCCGCCGGGAAGTCCGACGTAAGCCCGGTTCCAGCGTCCCAGCTCCGCGCCGACGAGATAATAGGATCCGCGCATCTGCCTTACGAGTTCATAAGGCGAGAGTCCGCCCTTCGCGGGGCGCGAGTCGATCTCGACGGTATTGCGTCCGAGCATTCTGACGCGGCATCCCATCGCGGCGAGTATGTCAAGTGAGAGAGTGACATCGCTTATGCCGGGTACGTTTTCAATAACGCATTTATCATCTATGAGCAGAGTCGCGAGGATTATCGGGACAGCGGCGTTCTTGGCACCGCTGACCTCGACAGTGCCGCGAAGCGGCCTTGAGCCGTTTATGATTATTTTTTCCATTAGCTACCTACTATATATATTTTCCCGCGCGGTGTGAATCTTACGCGGGGTTTGTTTCTGAATAGCACGGATACATCCGGGATGAATCCGGGATACATCCTCAGAAAGTGCTGATTATCCGGATAATATTATACCATTTATACGCCTTGAATGGAAGTACTTTAACAGATTTTTTACAATTAAGATTTACAAAATGATTTTTCGTCACTGCCGCGCCGTCTCTCCGCTGTAATAACGCGTATTCTGAGCGGCGTTGTAGACGATCACGCGGCCGTCGTCGTGCGTTATCTCCCACGCGGGGATGAAGTAGAGCGCGGTCTTGTCGGGATCCATATACGCCGCGACGCAGGACGACATCGAAACGACCCTCGGAAGCTTCTCGTCCGTGCTCTCCCGCTCCGACTCAAGGTCGCGGAGATTGGCGAAGAGTATGTTTATCTGGTCGTAGAACTCATAGTCGTAGCTCGCCCCGGTCTTTCCGAAATACCAGCGTCCGACGGCCGCGACAAGCTCCCCGCCCTCAAACACGCAGACCACGCGGTGGCGGAATACCGGTGCGTCCGAAAGCCTCTGCGACACGACGACATATGAGCTTCCATCAGTGCCGCGGTATCCGCCCTCGATAAGAGCCGAAAGCCCGGTCTCGTCGTCGGCCGTTCCGAGAAAAGCGATCGCCAGCTTCGAAAGTGCCGCGAGCCGGGTTCTCGTCAGTTCCTCGCCGCTTTCTATCTTTTCGACGAAATCGTCCGCCGTAATGTCAGTATATGCCGCGCTTTCAGGATTGTCATCGTTCCAGAAGACAAAGCTGAAATCCTTCGTGAACTCAAAATTCACCGATTCTCCGCTCTGCCCGGCCGAGACGCGCGTAGAGCCGTCGGGCATCGGATAGACTCTCATCTCAGTGTCGCCCGAAATACGCGCCGCGACCGATTTATAATAGCTCTCGTCGCCGGGATACGAGCTCTCGTATATCGCCATGTCAAAGCGTCCGAGCGGGATTCCGGAAAGCCCGATCTCCTGCCCGCGCCCCGAAATAAGCCCCGCCGCGTCGCGAAGCTCGGACTCGCTTATATAGCTCCTCGTGCGATTCTGAACGAAAATGTTGTAAAGTAAGAACACGTTCGCCAGAACCAGCATCAGGATAAGCAGATTCTTTACCGAAGCCCAGTTCATAAGCCGCCTTTTTTCATGCCTTTCCGGTCATGTCTCATTTTGGTTCTCCTTTTTTTCGTTCATCAGCCGAAGAAGCTTCTCTTCGCCGCGCTCAGGACAACAGGCTTCTGCGCGGAATCGGCATCGTCTTTGAAGAAGATCTTCCAGACGGCCTTTCCGTCCTCGTAAACCCTTCGCGCGAAGGCGTCCGAAACGCCGTCGGGCAGAGTGCCGATCATATTAAGCTTTCTCGCGATATACGACGGTTCGGGGCAGAGCGTCCGCGTCTCCAAAGTCGAAAAGCTCACCGCGGTCATCTCAAACGCGCAGAGCGAATCCTGACCGAACTCAGCGCGCACCGCCGCTCCCCCCGAGACGCGGATATTGTCATAAGTGTAGAAATACTCGTAGACGAGAAGTCCGTCGTCGGTATACACATTTCCAAGGCAGAGCGACGCCTCGCCGCCCACAAGCGATTTTGAGAGCGCGGAAAGCCTTGTGATCAGCGAATCGACCGCCGCCAGCTTGTCAAAGAGTCCGTATCCGTCGTCGGCGGTGTAGCCGAGAAGCGAGGATATCGCCACTCCCGAGTTCCGGTCGGCCGACTGATAGGAGAGCTTCCCTTCTTCAAGCCTTATGAGGCTGTGCGAATCGTAGAATATGCCGTTTCCGGCCTCTCCGGTCTTGTCGGGGTTGTAGCCGAAGAGACGGAGAATCCCGTCTGTAAGGCTTTCGTCGGAGGTATCGGTCAGAGCCGACTCTATGTCGCGGCTTTCAAGCTCAGCGGCCGGAATCGGCGCGAGACTGTCAAGGAACGCGGTTCCGTCGGCGTCGGACGGGAAGCTCACCGGGACGGTCGACAGCTTTGACGCCGCGTCGCTGAGCTTCGCTATATGAAACTCGGACGCGGTGGCGTCGGGATCGCGGCGGAACCGGTAGTAATTTCCCTCGGCGTCTCTTGCGACCGCGACGAATCTATGCGCCGCCACGTCGCTCTCGGGGATTATCACAAGCTCGGAGATATAGACTCCCGGATCCCCGCCGGAGCTTTTGTCAGCGTCGGCTTTCTCCCGAAGCGGTGAAAAGACCGCCGCGCCGCCTTCAAGGATGGTTAGCTTTCCCGACGCGTAGGCGTAGATGAACTGATATAAGGTCGGCTCGTGATATTTAACGTAAATGAACTCACTGCCCGAAAGAGCCTCGGAATAGCGGAGCTTTCCCTCTCCCTCGGGGAGCTGCTCGACGTGCGAACCCGCACCGAAGAGTTCGAGTACGCAGGGCGCGATCTGTTCATAGAGTGCCTTTGTCGATTCGAGATCGGCCGTCCCGACCCGCCTTCCGCCCCGCCGGAAGGCAACCGTCTCGGGGAGGAGTCTTGACTGGTCGAGTCCCTCGGAACGCTGTCCGCCCTGAACGCTCCAGAGCTTGTCGAAGACGCGTTTTTCGCCCGTGTCGGTCATGCTCTGGTAGATATGCGTCCCGCCGATATAGACGACGATCAGCGCGAGCATACTCAGTGTGAGCAGGACGAGAAGCAGTGTCTTCACGGTCTCGGCCATCGCGGATGATTTCTTATCGGTGGTTTTCATTCCCGACTCCTCCCTTCATTCGTTTTACGCCGTGGTTTTCAGTTTTGTCTCATCAGGCAGGAAAACGGTCACGGCCGAACCTTTTCCAAGCTCACTCGTAATCGAAATCGATCCCCCGTGCGCCTCGACGATCTCTTTGGCGATCGCGAGTCCCAGTCCGGTTCCGCCCGTCTCGGTCGTGCGCGACTTCTCGACTCTGTAGAATCTCTCGAAGAGATGCGGAATGTCCTCCTCGGGGATTCCGATTCCGTTGTCGCGGACGGTCATCGAGATTCCGCCCGGAACGCCCCTTGCCGAAAGCTCGATTTTTCCGCCGTCGGGGGTATACTTTATCGCGTTCGAGAGGATGTTTATCATGACCTGCTCGACCCTCTCGCGGTCGGCGGTGATCGTCGGAAGCGGTCTTTCGGGCGAGTAGACAAGCTCATGTGAATGTGCGTCGGCGTCGACCTTCATGACCTCGCAGATATGCGTCAGTGCCTTGTCGGTGTCGAAGCTCTGGATATGCCACTGCGTGCGCTTGTTGTCGAGTCTCGAAAGGACAAGAAGATCCGAGACGATTCTGGTCATACGATCGCACTCGTCGACCGCCATGTGAAGGAAGAACTCCTCCATGTCGGGAGCCATCCCGCGGTCGTTAAGAATCGTCTCGCACGCGCCCTTGATGCTGGTCAGCGGCGTTCTCATCTCATGCGACACGTTCGCGACGAACTCGCGTCTCGACCTGTCAAGCTCATAGCGTCCGGTCTCGTCGTGGATGACGGCGAGGATTCCGTCGTGCTGTGAGTTCTCGGCCGTGTAATGAAGCTTGCCGAAGTTTACGTCAAGCACCTTTCCGTCGAACATCACGTCGCTCGCCGAAAAGCCCTCGCCCTTATTGTCGCGGTCGACGTACTCGACGTCAAAATCGGGCGAGTAGTCGAGTCCGAAGAGCGTGATAAGTTTGGAAAAGCTGAAATCCGCGTCGTATTTGTCGCCCAAAAGATCCATGAAGCTCTGGTTTATGTGCATGACCTTTCCGTCCTCGGTGAAGGCGACGACTCCGTCGCGGAGATACGTGAAGAGCGTCTCCAGCTTCTGATGCTCGCCCGAGACCTCGTCAAGCGTGTTCTTCAGCGTGTTCTTCATGTAATTGAAGGTGTCGGAGAGCGTTCCGATCTCGTCATGCGAATGGACGTCAATCTCGCTTGAGAACTCTCCCTTCGCGATGAGCTTCGCGCTCCTTGTCAGCGACTGTATCGGCGAGGTGATCGCCTTTGAGAGGACGAAGGCCAGTATTATCGCGAAGATCAGTCCGAACATCAGTGCCTGAATGATTATCGCGAAAAGCCGCCACGTGAACTGCTGCATCTCGTCCATCGAGTCGCGGATGTAGATTATGCTCCCGCGCTCAGAGTTTTCGAGCTTTATCGCGTAGTCGGCGAAATCCGAGCCGAGCGGCTGGGTGTTGACCGGCTCGCCCTTCATCGCGGCGATAAGATTCGCGGTCTTCTTAAGCGAGGTTCCTCGCTGATCGTCAGAGCCTTCGAGATATTCGCCGTTTTCGTCGAGGATATAGAAGTCGCGGTATTCGTCAATGCCGAGAATTCCGCTGTAGGAGTTCAGAATCCCGAACTGTTCGGCGGCAAAGTCGGATTCTGACAGCGCGGAGCGAAGCTCGCCGCATAACTGTCCGTCCGACGCGAAATTCCGATCCATCGTCGTCGTGAACTGATCCATATAGAAGCTGTTGACGTTGTTTATCAGTATCGTTCCGATGACGCACATGACGGTCATCATGAAGATGACAAGGATCAGGATTATCTTGAAATAAAGGCTGTTGTACATCGGACTATCTTATATAATACCCCATTCCGCGCTTGGTGAAGAGGTATTCGGGCTTTCCGGCGTCCTTTTCGAGCTTTGAACGCAGGCGGCTGACCGTGACGTCGACGCTCGACGTATCGCCGTAGAAGCCCTCGTAGCCCCAGACCGCCTCAAGAAGCTGCTCGCGGGAATAGATCGTCCCCTGATTCTTCGCCATGAAGGTTAAAAGCTCGTACTCCTTCTTCGTGAGGTCGAGTATCTCCCCGTCGCGCGTGACCTGACACTTCGCCTGATCGATCTCCAGCCCGCGGATCTTTATTAAATTGTTCGGGTCGTTCGCCGGGGAATTTATGACGTCGTTTGACGAGCGTCGGATATTCGCCTTGATCCGCGCCATGAGTTCGTTCATCGGGAAGGGCTTCGTAACGTAATCGTCCGCACCGATGTCAAGTCCCATTACCTTGTCGACCTCCTCGACTCTGGCGGTCGCGATGATTATCGGCGTGTCAAGCCGCTCGCGGATCCTCCGGCAGACCTCAAAGCCGTCCATCTTCGGAAGCATGAGATCGAGAAGAATCAGGTCAAAGCCCCCGGTCAGAGCCTTTCTGAGGCCTTCCTCGCCGTCCGTGGCGACGTCATAGCCGTACCCGGCCTGCATGAGGTTATAGGCGAGGAGGGTCGCGATATTCTTTTCGTCCTCAACGACGAGGACGCGTTTCCTTTTCTGCTCAGGCATTTTATTCCTCCTTGATTTTCCAGTGAACCGGATCTTTGCCGTTCACGACGCGATCAGGTTGTATTCATAAAGAGCCGGCGTGATTGACCTTACGTCGCAGGCCCCGGCGTTCTCGGCGATGAATGCGAGTACCGTTTCAAGTATCTCCGCGGTGTTTTCCCCTTCGACAAGCCTTATCACCGCCGTCTCGTTCTCCCAGATTCCGTCGATGACGCTCTCGGCCGCTTTTTCGGCCGTTCTTCCCGACGCCTCGATATTCCAGTCCCAGACGAGATATCCGGCGTGGTTAAGCTCCATCTCGGCCGCGCGGTTCAATACGGAAAGCTTCTTCGAACCTTCGGGCGCGCGCCAGATCGACGATTTGCGCTTTATATAGCCCGAGATAAGCTCGTTCTCCTCCTCAATGTCGGCGAGAATCTCCCCGGCGTCAGCAAATTTTTCCGACGGATCCATCGTGTGAAGTCCGATCTCATGCCCTTCCGAGACAATCCTTGAAAGCAGTGTCGGATCCTCCATTATGTTCTTTCCGGTGACGAAAAAGGTCGCGTGGTATCCGTACCGTCCGAGGACCTCAAGTATCTCACCCGTGTGCTCTCCCGGCGAGTCCTCAATCGTTATATAAATCGTCCGGTCGGTGAGAACCGGCTTCGGCTCGTCGGTGTCGGGCGGATCGGTGACCGCCGGGGTCGTTTCGCGCGTCGTATCGCGCCCGGTCGTCGTCTGACTCTCCTCGGGATAGTAGAATCCCGGATACTTCGACTTTATCAGCGTGATGAACTCGATCTTCTGGCTCCCGTCGCTGATTCTGAGCGCGACCTCCCCGGTAACGGTGCTGACAAGCCTCTCATACTTCAGCCCGAACCGCTTGCAGATATCCATCCACGGCACATACCGCTCGCCGTAGAACTCATAGGTCGGAAGATATATCTGATCGTTGTCCTGACTCAGCGCGAAATCGCTCGTCGTGTCGAACGAGAGGAACATCTCGCCGCCGTTGTATTCGATTATGAATGTCTTCTGCTTCGTGTTCATACGCACCTCAAAGCCGTCAAGCTGCCCGAAAACCGCCGCCGGGACGTAATATATGCTCCGCACCTTGACTATCGGAAGCTTGTCCTCGCGCTCCCAGACCTTGTCGTTGTAGTAGAGAAGCGGTCCCGAGACGCCGTGTATCTCAATCCGCGCGGCGTAGATAATCCCGACGATTATCGAAAGGCAGAGAAGACCGCTTATAAGGCTCACTCTCTTTTTTTTCATAAGGACTCCTCACTGATTCAAAGCGTTGTACCACGCGACGGCGAGATCGACGACCATTCCGTAGCTCCGTTCCCCGGCCGTCTGTCCCTGCGCCTTGAGATATGTGTCGTTGGCGGCCGAGCTGACCGTCGCGGCGACGTTTTCGCGGTACTTCTCGAAGAACTCGTTATAGGCTCTCATCTCGCCGATGAACCGCTTGTCAAGCGACGTGTAAACTTCCGCGAAGGTGTCGTAATCGGCCGAATAGAGCGCGTTGTCGAGATACTCGACCATATTCGCGTACGCGCTGTAGCGGATGTACGGGTCGTCGGAGGCGATACAGACAAGGAAGGCCATGAAGTTCGCCTCGTTCTCGGGGAGAATTCCCCTCTGATGCGCAAGCTCATGCGCCGCCGTGAAGGGGAGATTGTAGTCGGGAAAGTTGATGTTGAGATTCGCCTCTCCGGTGTAGTAGGTGTACATTCCCGACATATGCGTATAGGTCATCGCCTCTGAGAGCGCGACCTGCTTCACCCTCGACCAGAGCCGCGGGACAAAGGAATACTCGTCCGAAATCTTTTCATACGCTTCGAGAAGCTTATCGTTCATCTCGCTGACCGGATACGGCATAATCGAGCTTCCGCCGAAGTCGAACTCAACAGAGTCAAGCTCCTCGTTCATCCTGTCGCGCATATACTCCGCTGTGGCCTTAAGCTCGTCGACGCTGACCTTGGCGCGTTCGAGTCCGAGCTTTTCGGCGAGGGTCGAGCCGTTGTACGCGACGGCCGTCGTCATCACGAACGCGACGTACATCCACGCCGCGAAGCCCGAAAGTCCGGCGAGGAATCTCCAGCCCTCGGTGACCGACCTCTTTATCTTCTTTATACAGATCACGACAAGCGTGACGACCCAGACCGGAATCGAGACGATCACAAACTCGGCGAGCGAAAAGGGTATCAGATTCGTCAGAGTCGCGTGAAGCCCGCGCACGAACGCGCCGATACAGCGGTTGAAGAAGTCGGAAAACCCGACCGAGAACTCACTGACGGCGAATATTATTCCCGAAACAGCCGCGAGGATATACATTATGAGCGCGGGGAGCGGGATATAGGTTTTTATGAATTTCTTTATCTTTCCCATTATTGTTTCCTTTTTATCGCGTCAATCACGCGCTTCATGTCGCCGGGAAGCGGGGACTCGATCGTTATCGTCCCGCCGCCCTCAATGACGAGTCTTGACGCGTGGAGCGCGTGACGGTCGCACATAAGGTCGGCCGGAGTCGGAACGGTTTCCGCCGTGCCGTAGAGTCCGTCGCCGATGATCGGCGTTCCGAGCGACGCGAAGTGGACGCGGAGCTGATGCGTCCGTCCGGTCACGGGCTCCGCCCTGACGACCGAGACGCTTTCCTCCGATCCGTCAGCCGACAAGAGAATTCCGGTCTCTATGACCTCATACCTCGTGAGCGCGGATTTCGCGCCGGGCGCGTCGATATCGCAGACCTCGCGGAGCATGACCGAGTTTTCGGCTCTGCGTATCGGACGGTCGATTTCGCCTTTGAGCTTTTCGGGGACTCCGTTAAGAATCGCCGTGTAGGTCTTGTGAATCCTCCCCGACCGCATGAGCGTCGTCAGCTTTGAAGCCGAGTACTGACTCTTCGCGACGAGAACTATCCCCGAAGTGTCGCGGTCAAGGCGGTTTATCGCGCGGAAGACGAAAGGCTCGCCGCGTTCCTTAAAGATATACGCGAGTCCGTTCGCCAGCGTGTCCTCAAAATGCCCGTGCGACGGATGTGTCGGCATACGCGGCGGCTTGTCGGGCGCGATCATATCGTCGTTCTCAAAGAGTATCCTCAGCGGAAGCTTTGTCGGCACGAGCGTTCCGCCCGGCTCATCCGAAAGGTCGAGCGAGAGAATATCGCCCGGAGTAAGAATTTTCCGCACCGTCGCGTGGACTCCGTTCAATGTGATTCCGTCCACGGTCTTCTTGAGTCTTGTTATGAGGGCGCGCGAGACGCCGTTTTCATAGAGCCAGTCCTTTATCGTCCGGCCGCCATATTCATCGGTTATCGTTATCTTCATCGGCACCTCACCGTATAAGTTCCCTTTTTATATTATACCACCATATAAGACGGATTTCAAGTATTTTTTTGTTTTTTTACGATTTCCTCTTGACAAAAGTTACGATTGATGGTATAATTCGAAGTGAGATATTTTTTTATGGAGGTTATGCTATGACATTCTGCAAAAACTGCGGCGCGCAGATCGACGAAGGAGCAAAATTCTGCACTTCCTGCGGCGCAAAACAGACCGAAGAAGACAACACTGCTGAAACGACTCAGACCGGATCCGAATCCGCGCAAAAGACCATCGAGGACACCGTGAAGAAATTCACCGACACCGAGGACAACACCACCGATTTCTCCTCTCAGGACATAAACGACAACAAGGTCATGGCCGTTCTCTCGTATCTGTCGTGGCTCGTACTTATCCCGCTCATCGGCTCGAAGTCGCCCTACGCGAGATTCCACGTCAATCAGGGACTCGTCCTCGCGATCGCCGAGATCGTCTGGGCTATAGTCTCAAATGTCGTCTCAGCCATCCTTTACGCGATACTCGGGCTCATCGGACTCGGATTCATAGCCAGAATCATCACCGCGCTCTTCGGACTCGTGAACCTCGCGTTCTTCGTGTTCAGCATCCTCGGAATCGTCAACGCCGCCACCGGAAAGGCTAAGCGTCTTCCCATCGTCGGAAACTTCAACATCATAAAGTAAAACCATCGGCCGCCGTGAAATTCCGGGCGGCAGAAAAACAGAATCAGAAAAGTTTACGGTGCGGCCTCGGTCACACCGTTTTCTTTCACCCTGCGGGCGGTTAAAAGGCGGTTCTTCCTCTCCGCAAAGCTTGACCGCGCCGGAAGCCGTAAATCAAAAATAAGCCCGCGCCGCCATTATAATCAGGGATCACAGGCTTTTTTCGTTTTTACAGCGAATTTCGTCAGGCCTTCCCGGAATGCCGCGTTTTCTCATATACCGCGGCCGCCGCGCACCAGATTACAATCGAGCTGTTAGTGCTGCTCTGACTCATGACCGACATCCACGTCGCCGCGGGAACTCCCATTGCCTGCGCAATATCCGGAATCACAACGAGCAGAATATTCAGGATCATCGGATGAAAAGCGAGCATCCATACCGGATATCGGATTTTCCCGGAAATAAGCGTCGCGAAATGAATCGCGATGAACAGCACCATCGGAATATACAGCGGGAGAAGTGCCATCAGCATATCGTCCTGATAGGCCGTAACCGCCGTGAGGGCGGCTTCAGCTCCGACGCGCGGGCCCAGATATGAGGCGAACCAAGCCAAGGTCGCCGACCAGAGGTGGATTGCCAGCGCGGACACGACAATAAAGATACCGCACAGGAAATGGACGTATTTCGTTTTTCTGTACTTTGAGTCGATGTCTGCGTTCAGTGCCTTTACCATGAAGTAATAGAGAAAACACCCGACCGCTCCCATTCCGACGATAAGCACGGGCCGCCATAGACCGTATCCGCCGGACAGATAACATGCTCTGTCAAACATTCCCGTGTCTGTCCCCTCAATGGGAATGCAGCCGAGAAGCCAGTCCCCGGCAGCCACGAGTACTCCTCCGACCGCGGTTGAATCCGATATCCAGCATACCAGAAAAATGTGAATAAATCAATCGCTCCCGCCTCCGGGTTCCGGAAAGGAAGCGTTACGACAGATTCTCCGCGCGGTAGCGTCGCGGGGTCATTCCGGTCAGCTGTCTGAAGCGTTTTGAAAACCAGAAGCTGTCGCCAAAGCCGCACTGAGTCGATATCTCGCATACCGGAAGACAGGTCTGCGAAAGCAGGGTCTTCGCCTTATCGATCCGGAGCTTTGTTAAGTACACAAGCGGAGTAAGTCCAAGCTCCGCGACAAAGCAGCGTCTGAAATAGTCGGGATTGTACCCGGTCTTCCGTATGCTTTCGGCAATGTCAAGCCCCGAGTCGGAGAGATTTTCGCAGAGATAATTCCGGAACTCCGCCACGAATCCGTACCGCCAGACACGCCTCTGGTACTTGTCGATGAAAAGCAGAATGCTCGCGGCAAGGCTGTCGGCGATCATCTGCCAGCCCGCATCCTTCACCGACTCCACACCTGAAATCATCCGCATAAGCGGCTCGACACACCCGTCCCAGTCGTGGACGATGAACTCGCTGTCGTATCCAAGTCCGTCCATCTTTATGAAAATGTCGGTAAACGGCAGATTGTCGGGAATCTCCGGTTCGCCGTTATGCAAAACGCCGGGCGGAACGACCATGACGTCCCCCGCGTCGATCGTGATGACTTTGTCGCCGAGCCGCGTTTTATGCGGCCCGCCCGTGATATAAATAATCTCCCAGTGGCCGTGGCTGTGAAGCGGAACGCCGGGAATCGGAAGCGCGGACTGTCCCGAGCCGATGACTGACATATTCATCCCCTCCATAGCTTTATTCTATCAGAAAAGTCCCCCATTGTCAACCTTTTTTCGTAAAATGTCTGGATTACGCAGTTTTAAGTCGCGAATCTCCATTTACATAAAGCGCGGTTCATGGTACAATATCGTTGCGGAAATCCGTAACACACAAACGAAAGGCAAGGTAATCACAATGAGGAAGCTATACATGGAAGGTCCGGAAAAGTCAAAGCTCATCGAGGTCGAAAAGCCGGTATGCGGCGAAAATCAGGTTCTCGTGAAGCTTAAATACTGCGGAGTCTGTATGTCCGAACACTACGCGTGGTCGACCGCGAAGGAGGGACAGACCTTCGGTCACGAGCCGATCGGCGTCGTCGCCGAGGTCGGAAAGAGCGTTAAAAATCTCAAAGTCGGAGACCGGGTCAGCGGACTCTTTTCGGGATCCGCCGAATACGTCCTCGCAAACGAAAAGGACGCGTTCAGACTCCCCGACTCGATAACCGACGAGGAAGCCGTTCTCGAACCGCTCGCCTGCCTCATCAGCGCGGTCAGCAAGGTGAAAATTCCGATCATCGGCGCGCGGGTCGCGGTAGTCGGATGCGGATACATGGGATGCGGCGCGATCTCGCTTCTCAAAATGCGCGGCGCGTATGTCGTCGCGGTCGATATCCGCGGGGAATCGCTCGAAAACGCTAAGCTCTACGGCGCGGACGAGACATATCTCCCCGAGGAGCTTCCGGAAAGTTACCGCACCGGAAGGGACATCACCCGCGGCGGATTCAGACTCGTCATGGAATGGGGCGAGACGGCCGATTCGCTCGACCTTTCGATAAACATGACCGCGATGTGCGGACAGCTCGCGGTCGGCGCGTATCACACAGGGGGCAAGCGGCTCGTCGACGTTCAGCAGCTCAATGTCAAGGCGATCGATATGCTCTCGACTCACCCGCGCGAGATGGATCTCCTGCACGACTGCTGTGACACGGCGATAAAGCTGCTTGACAGCGGCAAATGGAGCTTCGCTAAGGTTCCGACCAAGATATACCCGATCTCCCGCTTTGACGAGGCGCACGCCGAGGAGCCGATAAAGTTCGGAAAGTGGCTCAAATCGCTGGTCGACTGGAGTCCGGATGATTTCGAACCTTACATAATCTGAGGAGGGAATGAATTGAGGATCGCAATAGCGAGCGACCATACCGCGGTCGGGCTTAAGCTCCACATCGCCGGATATCTGCGCGAAAAGGGATATGAGGTCGAGGATCTCGGCACGGATTCGTCCGAGCGCACCGACTATCCGGTATTCGCGAAGAAGTGCGCCGAGGCGGTCACGAAAAAGCGCGCCGACATCGGGATTCTGATCTGCGGAACCGGAGTCGGGATGTCAATCGCGGCGAACAAGCGTCATGGAATCCGCGCGGTCTGCTGTTCCGAAGCCTATTCGGCGAAAATGGCGAGACAGCACAACGACGCGAACATTCTCTGCTTCGGCGCGAGGGTGATCGGTGAAGCGACGGCCGAGGAGATCTGCGACGCGTTTCTCGAAGCCGGATACGAAGGCGGACGGCATCAGCGTCGGGTCGACATGATCGCCGAAGCCGAGCGCGAGGGGTGAACGCAGCCGCATAACGCGCTTGACATTCCGGCGCGGTTGTGATATAATAAAAGCGTAAAAGCGCAAGGCCACTCATATCAAGCGGAGGGAACTAAATCAAATGAAACTCGGAATCGATATCGGCGGAACGAAGATAAACGCCGGAATTTTTGACAACTCGGGAAAACTTCTCGAAAAGCTCACGGTGAGAACCGCCGACGTCGCGTCAATTGAGGATTTTATAAAAAGCGCGGCCGACCATTTTTCCGAAAAGCACGGACGGCCCGATTTCTGCGGGATCGGAATTCCGGGAACAGTCAGCGGCGACGGACGGCGGATAATCAAGGTTCCGAACGCGGCGGTGACCGAGGATCTCCCTGAAAGGGTCGGAAAACGGCTCGGGATACCGACTCTCGCCGTTCAGGACTCACGCGCCGCAGCGTGGGGCGAATATACACTCGGAGCGGGAGCCGGCACGAAGACTCTGATCTGCGTGACGCTCGGAACCGGAATCGGGACCGGGATCGTCATGGACGGAAAGATCGTAACGGGCGCGTCGGGAGCCGCCGGGGAACTCGGCCACATCCCCTGCCCAACACTTCCCGGTGCCAGCGCGAAAAGGCCCTGCGGATGCGGAAAAACCGGATGCACCGAGAAATACGCCGCCGGAATCGGACTCGACCTCACCGCCCGCGAAAACGGCTTTGACGGCGCGAGGGAGCTTATCGACGCGGCCGAAAGCGGAGACGAAAAGGCGGCCGGAATTATCGCGGACGCCGTGGAAATTCTCGGAAGAACGCTCGTCGGCACGGTGAATCTTCTCGACCCGGACGTGCTTTTACTGAGCGGCGGACTCTCAGAGCGGAGGATAATCACCGATCCACTGATACGCTACATAGAAAAGCACGCCTATTCGGCCGGAAAACCGCGGAAGATCGGGCTTTCGAAGTTCGGCGCGGATTCCCCGCTCTACGGAGCCGCGATGATCGGCTCGGCGTTCCCGGGAAGTCAGTCAAAGAAGCGCGGCGCGAGACTTTCGGCGTCGATAATGTGCGGAGACTTCCTTGACCTCGGCCGTCAGCTTTCCGAAATCGAGAAATCGACCTCGCGCTTTGCCGAGCTGAATCCACCCTGCCGGACGCTGATTCACTGCGACGTCATGGACAATCATTTCGTCCCGAATCTGATGCTCCCGCCCGAGTTCTACAACAAGATTCACCGCGGGACAAGTCTCCCGTTCGACTACCACATCATGTGCGAAAAGCCCGAGACGATCGTCGAGCGGCTTGAAATCCGCGAGGGCGACATAATCTCGATCCACGCCGAAAGCACCGTACATCTTCAGCGGGTTCTCTCGCTCGTGAAATCAAAGGGTGCGCTCGCCTCTGTCGCGATAAACCCGGCGACGCCGATCTCCGCGATTGAGGAGATTCTTGACGACATTGACATGGTGCTCGTGATGACCGTCAACCCGGGATTCGCCGGGCAGAAGCTCGTCCCGAGGACGCTTGACAAGGTTTCAAAACTGCGCAGACTCCTCGACGAGAGCGGAAGACAGGCCGTCTCGATCGAGGTCGACGGAAATTGCAGCTTTGAGAACATTCCGAAGATGTTCGCCGCCGGAGCCGATACCTTCGTCGTCGGCACGTCGAGTCTTTTCTCGGACAAGGAGACGGTTTCGTCGGCCGCGGAGAAGATACTTGACAGCCTCATTTGAAATCGGGGTTCGGTAGAGTCACGAAGCTCGTCCCGAGGACGCTTGACAGTCTCATCTGAAATCTGGTTTCGCGCGAGTCAAAACAAGCGAGGCCGGCGCGTATGCGCCGGCCTCG
>CAKSVM010000047.1 GCA_934503195.1 uncultured Eubacteriales bacterium | reverse complement strand
ACTACCGCTGCGGCACTGGTCACGGAGTCGGCTATCTGCTGAGCGTCCATGAGGGTCCGAACCGCTTCCACTGGAAGAACGGCGACAAGAAGCTTGAGGTCGGCATGATCACGACCGACGAGCCGGGCGTCTACGTCGAGGGAAGCCACGGAATCCGCATCGAGAACGAGCTTGTCACCGAAAAGGCTCTTCACAACGAGTACGGCCAGTTCCTGAAGTTCGAGAACATCACCTACTGCCCGATCGACCTCGACGGAATCGACAAGAAGTACATGGACGAAAGCGACGTGAAAAAACTCAACGACTACCACAAGAAGGTCTTCGGGGTTCTCTCGCCCTACCTCTGCGCAAGCGACCGTGAAAAGCTCGCCTATATGACCCGCGAGATCTGACATCATCCTCCGTCCGGGAGTGCTCCCGGACGGATTTTCTGAAAATATATCAAAATCTCTTGACAAAACGCGAAAAATGGTGTATAATAGTTTTATATAGTTTCAGGGTGAACAAAACTGTAACCTTTGTACGCCTAAAACCACATACATAACGTAAAACATAAATTCAGGAGTGCTGCAATGAAACCTTTCAAGCGTGACCTCCCCCGCGAGATCAAGGATCTCCGCGACATGGTCCTCACCTCGGCCGCTTTCTTCGGCGAGAAGGATCTCTACGTATATAAAGAAGACAAACAGGAAGTTCATTTCTCCTACAACCGTCTGCGCGACGAGGTCGAAAACTTCGGAACCGCGCTCGACACGCTCGGAATCCGCGGCGAACACATTGCGCTGATCTCCCACACGTCGGCAAAGTTCACGGTCGCCTATCTCGGAACGGTCAACTCGACCGGAGTCATCGTCCCGATCGACCGCGAGGTCTCGCCCGAGGAGATTGTCAACTTCATAAACCGCGCCGAGTGCAAGGCCGTCGTCTATGAGGAGTCCCTGAACGGCGTCCTCACGAAAATGGCCGACAAAATGCCCGAAGTCCGCTTCTTCATCCCGATGAAGGGCGAGGACAACGTTGATTCCACGCTCCCCGCGAACCCGCAGGTCATGCCGTGGGACGATGTTCAGAAGCTCGGAAAACAGGCTCTTGACGCGCATAACAACAACTATTACTTAGGCACGCTCGATCAGGAACGTCTCTGTGCGATCCTCTTCACGTCGGGTACGACCGGAACCGCGAAGGGCGTTATGCTCTGCATGAAAAATCTCGTCGCCGCGGCCGACGCGTCCTGCAAGGGCGTCCCCTACGACTCGAAGACAAAGCTCGTCTCGGTTCTCCCTCAGCATCACACCTTTGAGATGACCTGTATGCACCTCGCGGTCATCAACCTCGGCTGCTCGGTCTTCATAAACGACAGCCTCAAATACGTTCAGCGCAACATCCAGAACTACAAGCCGACCGCGCTTGTCCTCGTTCCGATGTTCCTTGAGACCTTCTACAAGAAGATCTGGGACAATATAAAGAAGAAGGGCATGGAAAAGAAGGTCCGCTCGGCAATGAAGACCAGCGACTTCCTCCTGAAGCTCGGAATCGACCTGCGGAAGAAATTCTTCGCCGAGATCCTCGACGCCTTCGGCGGTAATCTCCAGTCGGCGATCTGTGGCGGCGCGCCGATAAGCCCGCAGATTTTACGTGATCTCTACAGCTGGGGAATCGTGGTCTTCGAGGGCTACGGAATCACCGAATGCGCTCCGCTCGTCTCGGTAAACCCGAACGGCGCGCCGAAATTCGGCTCGGTCGGAAAGCCGGTCAACCGCTGCCGCGTCCGCATCGATAAGGATCCCACCGATGACTACGGCGAAATTGTCGTCAAGGGCGACAACGTCATGCTCGGCTACTACAAGGACGAAGCCGCGACCAAGAAGGCCTTCACGCACGACATGAAGAACTTCGAGAACAACTTCTGGTTCAAGACCGGAGACATCGGTTACATCGACAACGACGGCTACATCTTCATCACCGGACGCAAGAAGAACGTCATAATCCTCTCAAACGGCAAGAACGTCTTCCCCGAGGAGCTTGAGGAACACCTCTCGCACTGCGATCTCATCTCGGAATCAATCGTCCTCGGCCGCAAGAGCGAATCGGGCGAGACGGTCATCACCGCGCTCATCCACCCGAATTACGACAAATTTGAGGGCAAATCGGACGAGGAGATCGAATCGACTCTCCGCGAGGCCGTCAATGAAATAAACCGTTCTCTCCCTTCGTTCAAACACATGACCGACATCGAGATCCACAAGGAAGAGTTCGAGAAGACCACCACAAAGAAAATCAAGCGTTTTGTTTACGAAAACAAGCAGTAAAACCGGAGGAATGATACCAATGTACGAACAGTTCAAAAACATCCTTGTCGACGAGCTTTCGATCGACCCGGATCAGATAACCATGGACGCCGAGCTTGCCAAGGATCTCGGCATCAACTCGCTCGAGCTCGCTGACCTTGTTCTTCTCTGCGAGGATAAGCTCGGAGTCGAGATCGACGACAAGCAGCTCTCGAAGTTCATCAGCGTCGGAGATATCGTAAATTATCTCCAGTCGATCGAATGACGCAGGCCAAGACCTCGCTGTCGCTGACCTTTTCGCGGCTCGTACTCAATACGATGAGCGGCTCGCGCTTCGCGATCGAGGAGGAATACATTCAGCACGGCAACACATCCTGTCTTCTGCACAGCATCGCCGTCGCGTACTTCTGCTTCATGATCGCCACGAAGCTCAGTTTTCTCGGCTTCAGAATCTATGAGCTTGTCCGCGGCGCACTCTTACACGATTATTTCCTCTACGACTGGCACATCGAGCCGAAGCGGAAAAACGGTCTCCACGGCTTTTCGCACCCCTTCACGGCTTTCTACAACGCGCTTTTCGACTTCGATCTCTCTGACGTCGAGCGCGACATCATCACACGGCATATGTTCCCGCTCGTGCCGCTGATCCCGAGATACAAGGAGAGCCATCTCGTCTCGTTTGTCGACAAGCTCTGCTCGCTCTACGAGGTTTTTTCGAGAAATCCCTACAACATCCCGGTCATCAGACGCACAAAGAGCATGGTTCTGGCGTCAGACCTCATGGTCGTCGCCGCTGTCTGATACATAACAAACCCCGAAAGAATTTCCGTCCGGCGAAAACCGGACGGTTTTTTTCCGCTTTTCTCAGAATTTTTCGCGTATTTTTTAAGTTTCTTCGAATTTTTTTCGCGAAACCTATTGCAAAATCCGAAAAAGTGTGGTATAATAGCAAAGTATTACTTTACTCTACTCTTATATAGAGTTTGCTTCCGGTAAAGCCGGGCAGACTCAAAGGAAAGGCTCTACATCTATGGAAAGAGAAAAATTTGGCTCACGCCTCGGATTCATCCTCATCTCGGCGGGATGCGCGATCGGACTCGGCAACGTCTATCGCTTCCCGATCATCACCGGCGCGTACGGAGGCGCGGCTTTCGTCCTCGTTTACATCGCGTTCTTAATCCTCCTCGGACTCCCGGTCATGACCGTCGAGCTGACCGTCGGACGCGCAAGTCAGCGTTCAATCGCCACCTCCTTCGACGTCCTTGAGAAAAAAGGCCAGAAATGGCACCTCATGAAGTACCTCGGAATCATCGGCAACTATCTCCTGATGATGTTCTACACCTGTATCGCAAGCTGGATGCTGATCTACTTCATAAAGTATGTTGACGGCTCAATACTCAAGTTCCACGGCAGCGAGGAGCTTGGCGGCGTTTTCGTCGGCATGATCTCCAACACCGGACTCATCACGGCCGGAACCTTCGCGGTCATCCTCATCTGCTTCGCGATCTGCGCGCTCGGACTCCAGAACGGCGTCGAAAAGATCACAAAGGTCATGATGGCACTTCTGCTCGTCCTCATGATCGGACTCGCGATCTACTCCTGCACGCTCTCAAACGCCGGCGAGGGACTTAAATTCTACCTCATCCCCTCCTTCGAAAAGATGAAGGAATCGGGCGTCTGGACGGTCATCTCGGCCGCTATGGGACAGTCCTTCTTCACGCTCTCGATCGGCATGGGCTCAATCGCGATCTTCGGAAGCTACATCGACAAGGACAAGCGTCTTCTCGGCGAGGCCGGAACGATTGTCGCGCTCGACACCTTCGTCGCGATCATGGCCGGAATCATCATCTTCCCCGCCTGCTTCACCTACAACGGCGGCCAGACGGCGGACGCCGGCTCGGTCGGCGCGTCCTTCCTCTTCACGACCCTTTCGAGCATCTTCAACGCGATGCCCGGCGGACGTATAATCGGCTCGGCGTTCTTCCTCTTCATGATCTTCGCGGCCTTCTCGACCGTCATCGCGGTCTTCGAGAACATCGTCTCGTTCTGGCTTGAGCTCACGAAGCTAGGCCGCCGCGTCATCGCGATCATCAACGTCGTTCTCATGCTCGTCCTCTCGCTCCCGGCGGTCTTCTCGCTGAGCATCTGGGACAAGATCACGGTCATGGGCTTCGGCTTCCTCGACCTTGAGGACAAGCTCGTCTCGAACCTCATTCTCCCGGTCGGCTCGCTCATCTACGTCCTCTTCTGCACGAGAAAGTGCGGCTGGGGCTGGAACAACTTCCTCGCCGAGGCCAACACCGGCGAGGGCGCGAAGTTCCCCAAGTGGATGAGATTCTACATGACATGGATCCTCCCGCTGATCATCATCGTCGTTCTCATCATGTCGGTAGTCCCGCTCTTCGTGTGATTTGTAAAAAACGCCGTATTTTGTCGGATTCTTAAAAATCTATTGACAAATCGCGAATTTTGTGATATCATAGTAATGTAATAAAAAACACCCCGCTGAAATCATTTGGATTGAGAATCGCGATTCTCCGAGACAAATGGCGGAGGGGACTCCGGAGAATCCCGTTAAAACGGGTGCCGAAGGTGCAAAACACTGGCTCGCTGACGCTCGCAAGTGTTGAATCTCTCAGGCAAAAGAATGGAGCAAATACTCGACTGAACGTGAGTCTCTGTATTTACGCTGTTTCCGGAAGCAATTTCTAGAAAGAAAGGCATAAATATGGAGACTCTTCTTCACATCGTACAAAAAATCAACGCATACCTCTCGGATTACATCCTGATCGTCCTTCTCATCGGCTGCGGACTTTTCTTCACGATCAAGACAAAATTCGTCCAGATCCGCTGCTTCGGCGAGGGCATGAGACAGGTCTTCGGAAACGTCTCGCTCAACGGTAAGAAGCACGAGAGCGGAATGTCCTCGTTCCAGGCCGTCACGACCGCTATCGCGGCTCAGGTCGGAACCGGAAACATCGTCGGCGCGTGCGGCGCGATCCTCATCGGCGGCCCCGGCGCGATCTTCTGGATGTGGATAATCGCCTTCTTCGGCATGGCGACGATCTACGCCGAGGCGATCCTCGCGCAGAAAACCCGCGTCACCAAGGAGGACGGAAGCGTTCACGGCGGACCGGTTTACTACATAAAGACGGCTTTCAAGGGCAAGTTCGGCTCATTCCTCGCCGGTTTCTTCGCTATCGCGATCACCCTTGCGCTCGGCTTCATGGGCTGTATGGTTCAGTCGAACTCGATCGGTGAGACCTGCCAGAACGCGTTCGGCATCCCCTCGTGGATCATCGGTCTTGTCATCACGACGCTCGCGGCGGTTATCTTCCTCGGCGGCGTCAAGAGACTCGCCTCGGTCACCGAGAAGCTCGTCCCCGTAATGGCGGTTCTCTACCTCATCGGCGGCATCATCGTCCTCATCGCCCGCGTCAAGTATGTTCCCGAAACCTTCGGCATGATCTTCAAGTACGCCTTCGAGCCGAACGCGATCATCGGCGGAAGCCTCGGCTACGCGCTCAAGACCGCAATCAGCCAGGGCGTCAAGCGCGGACTCTTCTCGAACGAGGCCGGCATGGGTTCGACTCCTCACGCGCACGCGCTCGCTAACGTTGAGAATCCCCACAAGCAGGGCGTCGCGGCTATGATCGGCGTCTTCATCGACACCTTCGTCGTTCTCACGATGACCGCGCTCGTCGTCATCTCGACCCTCTACGCGGGCAACGGACCGCTCGCCGGCGGCTCGGCTGACGGAATCAGCAAGACCAACATGGCTCAGCTCGCTTTCTCTAACATCTTCGGAACCGGACTCGGCAACGCGTTCGTCGCGATCGCGCTTCTCTTCTTCGCGTTCTCGACGATCCTCTCGTGGAACCTCTTCGGTAAGATCAACGTTCAGTACCTCTTCGGCAAGAAGGCGACGGTTGTCTACACGATAATCGCGCTCGTCTTCATCTTCCTCGGCTCGATCCTCTCGAACGACCTCGTCTGGGAGCTGACCGATATGTTCAACAACCTCATGGTCATCCCGAACGTCATCGGCCTCATCGGACTCTCGAAGCTCGTCACGGTCGTCGCCTCGGACAAGAAAAACAAGAAATAATCGCTGGGATAAGCTGAATAATCAGCGTTCCCTGCAATCGCCGCCCGACGGGGCGGCGATTTTTTTGCCCAAAACGGGAACAATTGTAGAAATTCCGCGTCTAATAGTCAGATAAAATTCTCGCAAAGCAAAGGAGCACGCATGAAACCCTTCATCAAAAAGCACTATCATCACCTCGCGCTCGCCGCTCTGGTGATAATCCACACCCTTACGACCTTCTTTACGACGATCTTCGGAGACGATTATTACTACGCGAATTTCGTGCGAAAAGACTATGATTACTTTGTGAGTGAAAATATATTCCATTACCTCCACACGAACGGCCGCGCGCTCGTCCACATTCTCGACGAGCTTCTGATCGGCTGGAATTTTGACCTCTGGCGGATCTTCAATATAGTAAATCTGGCGTCGCTGGCCGTCGTCATCGCGAAAATCGCCGCGAAAAGCTATAAACCCGATTCAAGCCGCGAAAAATATCAGTCCGCGCTGACCTTCACCTGCGTAATCCTCGCGCTGACCGACACGGCGGTTCTCCGTCAGAGCTTCTACTGGGCGACCGGGATGATGAATTACCTCTTCCCCGCCGTGCTTTCGCTCTGGTTTTACTACTTTTTCGCGCGCGATTTCGAGGAAAACCGCGGGGGCTGGCTTCTGGTTCCGTTCGCGTTTGTAAGCTCGATAACCACCGAGCAGGCGTCGGCCGCGGCGTTTCTGACGGCACTCTGCTTCGTCGTCTCGGCGTTTGTCGTGAGAAAGCGGATTCCGCGCCCGGCGTATTTCGCGAGCCTCGCGGTCTCGGCGGCCGGACTCGCCACAATCCTCTTCGCGCCCGGAACCTCCGAGCGGAAGACCTATTACCCCGATTTCTACGCGAAACCGCTTCTCGAACGGATCAAATCGAACTTCCCGACGCTCTCAAACGTCATCTACGGCCGCGGCGGACTCTGCGCGGCGATTCTTGTCGGACTCGTCATCATCGCGGTCGTTTCATACAGATATTATAATGAAGGAAAGCTTCCGCTCCTGTCGCTTCTCGCCGGCTCCGAGGCCGCCGCCACGGCCGGAATCTACCTCTGGTCGCTGACCGTCAATTCTTCGATACTTGACGAATGGTGGATGAAAACGCTCCTCCTGATCCCGGTCGGAGCCGCGATGATTTACACGGCCTTCCGCTACTTCACGCGCGGCGAGATCGACGAGCTTTTCTTCGTCTGGTGCGCGGCGGGGATGCAGATCATCATGCTCATATCGCCCGAATACGGCCCCAGAACGCTGACAATCAGCCTCGTTTCGCTCGCCGTCGCGCTCGTAAAGCGGCTCTCCGACGACAATTCGCCCGGAATCAGGCTTCTCATCGGATTCCTCGCCTTCGCGCTGACGCCGTATTACGTAAAGGAAACCGGAAGCGTCATGCTGATTTTCGCCGGGATTCTGATTCTCTGCCTGATCATCCTCCGCGCCGGATGTGAAAAGCGTCCGGAACTCACAAAAATCGCCGGAGCCTTCGCGCTCGCGGCGTCGCTCTCGCAGTTTTCGGCCGTCGCGATCGGCTACGCGGGGAATCTTCCGGTCATCGGGCTTAACAAACAGAGCGTGGAAAATTATCTCGCAGAGGAAACCCCGCCGTCGTCGATCATCTTCTACTACCTCCCGAACGACAATTACCGCTACACGATGCCCTACGACAACCCATATCACGCCGCAAAGCTCCTCGAACTCTGCGGAATCGACCCGAAAATTCAGGTCTGGTACGAGTTTTTGCCGGATTATGACTACTGATTTCTGATAAACCATTGACAAACGCCTGAAAATATGGTATAATTATTTTGTATTGACGCGGAAAAATATTTTGACGCGAAAATTCAAAGGAGATATATCATGAAAAAATTAAAGACACTTATCGCGCTGATCGCGATGACCGCGATCATCCTCACCGCCGCCGGATGTGGAAGCAAGCCTGCTGACATAAACGTCGCCGTCATCAAAGGCCCGACCGGAGTCGGCATGGTTTCGCTGATGGATCAGGCAAAGAACGGCAAGGCCGCAAACAACTACACCTTCACCGTCGCCTCGGCACCGACCGAGGTCGTTCCTCTCCTCTCGACCGGAGAGGCCGACATCGCCGCCGTCCCGACCAACCTCGCCGCGACGCTCTGCAAAAAGACAAACGGCAACATAAAGATGCTCGCCGTCAACACGCTCGGCGTCCTCCACATCCTCGAAAAGGGCGAATCGGTCAATTCAATCGCCGATCTCAAGGGCAAGACGCTCTACACCGCCGGACAGGGCTCGAACCCCGAATACATCCTCCGCTACGTCCTCGAAAAGAACGGACTTGATCCCGACAAGGATCTGAAAATCGAATTCGTCGCGTCGAACGACGAAATCACGGCCGCCGTTCTCTCGGGCAAGGCCGATCTCGTCATGATCGCCGAACCGGCTGCGACCACTATTCTCAAAAAGGCCGAGGGCTTCCGCCGCGCGCTCGATATCAGCGCGGAATGGGACAAGGTCTGCGAAACTCCGCTGATGATGGGCTGCGTCGTCGTCCGCGCCGATTTCCTCGCCGAGCATGAGGACGCCGTCAAGGCATTCCTCAAGGAATACGAAAAGTCGATAAAGGCCTGCGACGACGCTTCCGCGACCGCCAAGCTCTGCGAATCCGAGGGCATAATCCCCGCCGCCGCGATCGCCGAGGCCGCACTTGACGGATGCAACATCACCTACGTCGCCGGAGAAGAGATGAAAAAGGGCGTCAGCGAGTATTTCAAGGTACTTTTTGACGCTGACCCGACGTCGATCGGCGGCGAGCTTCCGCCCGACGATCTCTTCTACATCGGTTAAATTCGGATGAAACAGATTCTAAAAGGAATCGTCGTTTTCGCCTTCTGGATCCTTGTCTGGGAGGCGATTTCGATTATTGTCGGAAAAGAGCTTCTCGTCCCGTCGCCGCTCCTGACGCTGAAAACGCTCGTAAAGCTCGGCGCGACGGGCAGATTCTGGCTCTCGACCCTCGCGACGCTCGGACGGATCGCGCTCGGATTTTTCGCCGGGGTCGCGCTCGGAACGCTTTTCGCGTTCCTGACGCACTATATAAGACCCGCCGGGACGCTGATTTCCCCGGTAATAAGGCTGATCCGCGCGGTTCCGGTCGCCAGCTTCATCATCCTCGCGCTCGTCTGGGTGAAAACCGAGGCACTTCCCTCCTTCATCTCGGCGGCGACCGTGATCCCGATGGTCTGGCAGAACGTAAGCGGCGCGCTTTCGAGCGGAATCGACAAAAATCTCATCGAAATGGCCACTGTCTGCCGGCTCCCAAGAGCGAAAATCTTCACGAAAATCGTGATCCCGTCGATCTTTCCGGCCTTCGTTTCGGGCGCGTCGAACGCGCTCGGCTTCGCGTGGAAGTCGGGAGTCGCGGCCGAGGTCATCTGCCAGCCGGGATTTTCGATCGGGCGGCGGCTCCAGACCGCGAAGCTGACGCTCGAAACGTCTGAGGTTTTCGCGTGGACAGCCGTCGTGTGTCTTCTCTCGCTTTTGCTCGAAAAGCTTCTGCGGAAAGCGGCGAAACGCTTTGAAAGGAGCGGCTCATGAATCTTATCGAGATTGAAAACGTCTCGTTTTCCTACGGCGAAAAGCCGATTCTGCGCGATTTTTCATTAAAGCTCGGAAAAGGTGAGCGGATCTGCCTGTCGGGTCAGTCCGGCTCGGGAAAAACGACGCTTTTCAGGCTGATTTCGGGGCTTGAAAAGCCGGAATCGGGGAAAATCACGCTAAACGGAAAAATCGCCTGCCTTTTTCAGGAGGACAGACTTCTCCCGTGGCGGTCCGCGCTCGGAAATCTGACGCTTTTCGGCGTCCCGGAAGAGCGCGCGGCCGGAGTTCTCGCCTCTCTCGGAATTTCCGGTGCTGATCAGAAGAAATTCCCGTCCGAGCTTTCGGGCGGAATGAACCGCAGAGTCGCGATCGCGCGGACAATCTGCGTAGGCGGAGAGATTTTGCTCCTCGACGAACCCTTTTCGGGACTTGACAAATCGACAAGAAAGCTCGCCGCCGACCTCATTTCGCGCGAATTCTCCGACGCGGCCGTGATAATGATCACGCACATTCCCGAGGAGTCGGAGCTTATCGGAGCGGAAATTGTGAATTTTGTTCCTGACGGACGAGCAAAATGATAGAAAAAGCGAGATAATCAAAGAAAACGCGAGCTATCATATAGCTAAATCAAAATTTTGAAAGTTTTTTTTTAAAACCCCTTGACAAGATGAGGGGAATGTGGTATAATATCTAGCGTCGGATATCGCGTATGTGAGGATCGCAACCCGGATCGCTCACCGCGGATCATGCCGTAAAACCGATTTTACAATCGGTCGGCAATCAAACCAAAATTTATTCGGAGGAACCAGATATGTCCACCTATATGGCCAAGAAGGAAAACCTCGAGCGCAAATGGTATGTCATCGACGCAGCGGACAAGCCCCTCGGCAAGACCGCCGTTCTCGCGGCTACCATCCTCAGAGGTAAGCACAGACCCGAATTCACCCCCAACGTCGACTGCGGTGAGTTCGTAATCATCATCAACGCCGATAAGGCAGTCCTCACCGGCAAGAAGCTCGACCAGAAGTTCTACTACCGTCATTCCGGCTACATCGGCGGCCTCAAGTCGACGAGCTACCGCACCCTCATGGCTACCAAGCCCGAGCTTGCTATGGAACTCGCCGTCAAGGGAATGCTCGCCAAGAACAGCCTCGGCGCGGCTCAGATCGCCCGCCTGAAGGTCTACGCCGGCGCGGAGCATAAGCAGCAGGCTCAGAAGCCGATCGCTTATCCGGCTCAGTAATTACGGAGGGAGAATAAACAATGTACACAAGTGCAAAGCCGTATTTCTACGGCACCGGCAGAAGAAAGAAGTCCATCGCACGCGTCCGCATCGTTCCGGGCACCGGCATGATCACGGTCAACGGCAAGTCGGCTGACGAATATTTCGGCCTTGAGACTCTCAAGCTCATCATCAACCAGCCCTTCGGCGTTACCGGAACCGAAGGCAAGTTCGACATCATCGCAAACGTCAAGGGCGGCGGACTCTCCGGTCAGGCAGGCGCGATCCGTCACGGCCTTTCCCGCGCGCTTCTTCAGGCAGACGAGACCTTCCGTCCGTCTCTCAAGAAGGCAGGCTTCCTCACTCGTGACCCGAGAATGAAGGAAAGAAAGAAGTACGGTCTCAAGGCAGCTCGCCGCGCACCGCAGTTCTCGAAGAGATAATTTCACCCCGAATGGGGCACCACAAATTCCCGAAGCGTCGCTTCGGGAATTTTTCATGAGGGAAAGATGGAACACAAGAAAATCAAGCCGTCGTGTGAAACCTGCGAATACTACGTCTTTGACGACGATCTCCAGTCCTACGTCTGCAACATCGATCTTGACGAGGACGAGGTCTATCGTTTCGAGTCGCACCGCGACGTTGTATGCCATTATTACAAATTCTACGACGAATATAAAAGCGTCCAGAAACAGAATTGACACGCCGCTCTGATCCTCGCCTCCTGCGGATCCGGCGGACAGAACGAGCCGAAGGTGACCGATTCCAAGGACACCACCTCGTCTTCTGACACAACCGTTGAGGAGACCGGCTACAAGTACCCCGGTCGATTACGGCGGATATGAGTTCCGCGTCCTCAACTTCGACAAGTACGTCAACTGCACGATCCGTGTCGACGAGACCGAGCAGACCGGAGAAAAGCTCAGCGACGCGATCTACAACCGCAACCGTAAAGTCGAGGAAAAGCTCGGCTTCAGGATGAAGGAAATTCAGCACACCTTCACCAGCTGGGGCGCGGCGCAGAGTGAAATCCTCGCGCTCGTCTCGAACTCGGTCATGGCCGGCGACGATCAGTACGACGCCGCTTACCTCAATCTGAAATTCGGAATCGGCGTCATCACCGACGGAAATCTCGTCAATCTCAAGTCGATAAGCACGCTGAAGCTCGACGAGGACTACTGGGATCACGTCATAAACGACTCGCTGACGATCAACAATCACCTCTACGGCGCGTCGGGCCCGCTGATGCTCGAAAGCTCCGACTTCGCTTGGTGTATGTTCTTCAACGAGACGATTATGACGAACCACAAGATGGAATTCCCCTATCAGCTCGTCCGTGACGGCAAGTGGACAATCGACAAGCTCAACGAATACGTCGCGGGAGCCGCTAACCTCAACGGCGACGAGAGCTTCACGAGCTGGAACGCCAACGGCAAGTGCGTCTACGGAATCGCGGGTCATGACGGCTCGCCTCAGGCCTTCATCTACACCGCCGGCTGCGATTACATGAAGAACGTCGACGGAAAGTACAGGCTCACGATCGAGTCCGACGCCTTCTACAACGTCGTCGACAAGATGAAGACCCTCTTCAACCTCGATTCGGGCTACGTCAGATTCGACAACAGCGCGAAGGGAATTCCGGAGGGCTATATCGAGATGTTCGCAAACGGCCGCGCTATGTTCATGACCGGAGAGCTTAAGACCGCGATTGAAGAGCGCGACATGAAGGATTCGTTCGGAATTCTCCCGATGCCGAAGCTTGATGAGTCGCAGGACGGCTACCGTTCGCTGATCAACGACGGCTCCGCTCTCCTCTGCATCCCGGTCACGAACCCCGACCTCGAACGCAGCGGTGTGATCCTCGACGCGCTCACCTATGAGAGCAACGAAACCGTTCTCCCGGTTTACTACGATGTCACCGTCTCGCAGAAGGGACTCAGAAACGACGATTCGATCGATATGCTCAAGATCATCCGCGAAGGCCGCGGAATCGACATCGCGTCCTTCTTAAACGTCAACGGCGAAATGAAGTCGGCGATCAACAACCTTGTCTGCAAGGGCGGAACCGACGAGCCCGCGTCGATCATCGCGGCCTCCAAGGCAAGAGTTGAAAAGAACATCGAAACGATCATGGCCGCTTTCGGCGAATAATCGTCAGGAAATCTCCCGCTCGGGCGGGAGATTTTTTTATCCTTTCTCTTTGCAAGCTCGGGAAAGTAATTTTTCACAAGCGAGGTCAAAACCCCCTGACATCCTCTGAATCTTAAAATAAAGTAAATTATTTTGAATTTTTTTGAAAAACCTCTTGCATTTTTTGAGTAAGTGTGATATAATAATATCTACCACTAAATCGCAGAAAGGAATCTGTCATGCAGCCCAGAGACTTAAATAATTCTTTCGCAAACAATTTCACCCATTCGGTCGACAATCATGAACTGTTCGATTCACTGCTCGTCGGCTGTCGTGAAAGCTATTCGATACCGGCGGCCGCCTTCACAAACTACAATGTCAAGCGCGGTCTGCGCAATCCCGACGGCACCGGAGTCATGGCCGGAATCACCAAGATCGGTAACGCGCACGGATATATCATCAACGAGGGCGATAAGGTACCGATCGAGGGCGAACTCTATTATCGCGGCTACAACGTCGCCGATCTGATCCGCGGCTACACAACCGAGGGACGCTACGGCTTCGAGGAGACGTCATATCTCCTCTTCTTCGGCGACCTCCCGACGAAAAAGCAGCTTGAGGACTACGACACGCTTCTGTCGTCCTACCGTTTCCTGCCGCCGAGATTCACCGACGAGGTGATCATGCGCGCGCCGACCCAGTCGCTGATGAACAAGATCGCGACGGCCGTCCTCTCGCTCTACGCCTACGACGAAAACCCCGACGAGACGAGCCTTGAGAATATGCTCCGCCAGTCGATGCAGCTTCTCGCGCGGCTTCCGATCATCGCAGCGCAGGCCTACGCGTTCAACCGGAGCTATTTCTACGGAGAGAGTCTTAACATACACAACCCGCAGAACAACCTCTCAACGGCGCAGAACTTCCTCAGAATCATGCGTCCCGACTGCTCGTTCACCGAGGACGAGGCAAAGCTTCTCGACCTCTGTCTGGTTCTGCACGCCGAGCATGGCGGCGGTAACAACTCGGCGTTCACCTGCCGTGTCGTATCGTCGTCGGGAAGCGACACGTATTCGGCGATCGCGTCGGCAATCTGTTCATTGAAGGGACCGAAGCACGGCGGCGCGAACATAAAGGTTCAGGAGATGTTCGACTACGTCAAGGCGGGCGTCGAACACTGGGAAAACGACGACGAGGTCGCGTCCTTCCTCGAAAAGCTTATCCGCGGCGAGGAAGGCGACCATTCGGGACTGATCTACGGAATGGGACACGCGATCTACACGCTGTCCGATCCGCGAGCCGTGATGCTGAAAAAGTACGCGAAGGATCTCGCCAAAGGAAGCGAATTCGAGCGCGAGTTCGCGCTTCTCGAATCGATCGAGCGTCTGACGCCCGAGGTTTACGCGAGGTACAAGGGACTCGACAAGAACATCTGCGCGAACGTCGACCTTTATTCCGGGCTTGTCTACCGTATGCTCGGAATCCCGCAGGAGCTTTACACACCGCTTTTCGCGATCGCGAGAATCGCGGGTTGGTGCGCGCACCGGATCGAGGAGGTCTGTACCGGAAAGCGGATCATCCGCCCGGCCTACAAGGCAATCGCGAAAACGCGCGGCTACACGCCGATCGAGGAGCGTCACCTGACCGATTATTAAAAAACCGCCATCCGGAAAAAACCCGGATGGCGTTTCGTTACAGATTGTCAGGCGGTTTTGCCACTGGAAATAGCCTTAACCTCTTCGAGTGTGAGCTTGGAAGCTTTTGCGATTTCACCGTATGAAAGCTTATTCATTTCAAGAAGTGTTTTGGTAAAATCCACCGCGTTGTCGTGTTCAGCCTTAGCAACCGCTTCCTTCGCCGCTTTCGCGCGCTCCTCTTCAATCAATTCTTCCCAAAGCCGATTCATATGTCCGTGACCTCCTTCTTCTTCCTTGAAATACTTCACACGCTCGGCGATCCTGCGCTCGATGTGATATAACGGAAGTCCTTTCCCGAACCGATCCTTCCCGGTTATGAATATCACATACGTGTCGACAAGCTCGTCAAAATCCCGCGGCTTTTCGAGAAGCTCGCGGTCGATCATGCTGCTGTAGAACCTCGCACGGCGCGCGCCAGTGCCTCTGTCAGACCGCTGGATCTTGATGTCATAGATCTCTTCCCGCCGCGTCGACAGCCTTCACGTCGAGCCTTATCGAGCGCATCGTGTGGCTTTTGTATTCCCTCTGCGTCTCAACGCTCGTTACTCTGAGATCGTCGCGTTCAAGAATTATTCTCAAAATCAGTTCTACAATCTCGTTCTGCCCGTCAAGCACCTCGGACATGAAAACATCGTCCATCAGAGTGAACTCCGCGAGGATCGCCATCCGACGCTCGCGCTGTTTTTTCACTTCTTCTGTCATTCGCGTCACCGTCTTATAAGTATTGTACCACGTTTTATCGGCAATGTCAGGTCATTTTCGTGGAAGATGACTGTAAATATTTTGTAAATTCGGTTTTATTTCTGTTTCCTCTTGACAGACTCGCCGATTTGTGATATAATGCTAATAATGTTTAGCTGAGAGGTGGTACCGTGAAACGCTGCATTGTCTGATTCCGGAATCCGGCAATTTTTACAGAAAAAAGGAGAAAAATCAATGATTCCGGAAAAAATCTATCCCCGCCCGAACGACAGGCAGACAGTCTACCTCCGTTCGGTCGTCTCTGACCCCGAAATCGAGGTCGGCGAATACACAATGTACAACGATTTCGAAAACGACCCGCGCGATTTCGAAAAGAACTGCGTACTCTACCACTACAAAGTCAACCGCGACAGACTGAAAATCGGCAGATTCTGCTCAATCGCCTGCGGCGCGCGCTTCATCTTCACCAGCGCGAACCACACACAAAGCTCGCTTTCGACCTATCCCTTCCCGATTTTCTTCGAGGAATGGGAACTCGACCCCAAGAACATCGCGTCGGCGTGGGACAACAAGGGCGATATTGTAGTCGGAAACGACGTCTGGATCGGCTATCACGCGACGATCCTCTCGGGCGTCAGAATCGGTGACGGCGCGATAATCGGCGCGCGCGCAGTCGTGACAAAGGACGTCGAACCCTACACGATCGTCGGCGGCGTCCCCGCAAGACCGATCCGCAAACGCTTCGACGACGATACAATCAAGGCTCTTCTCGACCTTCGCTGGTGGGATCAGCCGGCCGAAAAAATAAAAGAAAATCTCCCCGCGATAATGTCGGGAGATATGCAAAATCTCAAATTCTGAGGATTAGCTGAATAATGTGAAACACATTAAATCAGCGTTTTCCTGATCATCGGAGGAAAAAATGAACCGCGAAAACAAACGCAAACAGTACGAAAAGGGTTATTTCAAAAACCATCCCTGCAACGACAGCTTCACCTGCAAGGTCTGCGGACGTCTTGTCACGCCCGAAAACGCCGGAAGCGATCACCGCAATCACTGCCCGAACTGCCTTTCGAGTCTCCACGTCGACGTTGAACCCGGCGACCGCGCCTCCGACTGCGGCGGCATCATGGAGCCGATTTCGGTCTGGGTCAGAAAGAACGGCGAATGGGCGATAATTCATAGCTGCAACCGCTGCGGCGCGCTCAGCTCGAACCGCGTCGCCGCCGACGACAATCCGATGAAGCTCATGTCAATCGCGATGCGTCCGCTCAGCCAGCCGCCATTCCCGCTTGAAAGAATCGAGGAGCTGACCGCTCTGATGGGCGGCGAGCCGATCGAAATCGTCAAAAAGGCCACGCCGATCGAACCTGACGATTCGTATTCCTCTGATGAGTCTGACGGCTCTGAAGAAAACTGAATCTCCCCGGACTAAGTAAAATCCCCGCCGTGAGGCGGGGATTTTGTGTCAGTTCTTCTTTTCTTCGATCACTTCGTCCATGGGAACGACGTGAGCGACGAGTCCGTTTCCGCCCTTCTTGTAGGGGGATTCGGGGAGAATGAGGTTCAGGAGGATTCCGACTATGATTCCGAGTCCGATTCCGCTGAAGCTGAAGTCGGGGCCGCCGATGACCGCGCCGCCCATAGCAAGAACGAGCATGACCGCCGCGATGCTGAGGTTGCGGTTCTTTGTGAAGTCGACGTGTTCCTCAACAAGGGTTCTCAGACCGACCGACGAGATCATTCCGTAAAGAACGATGCACGCGCCGCCTAGTACGCAGTTCGGAACGGTTTCGACAATTCCGATCGCCTTGCCGAGGAAGGAGATCACGATCGCGATGAGTGCCGCGATACGAAGGGTCACGGGGTTGTAGTTTCCGGTAGCCGCGAGAACCGCGGTGTTCTCGGAATAGGTGGTGTTTGCCGGGCCGCCGAAGATTCCGGCGACGAGGGTCGCGAGACCGTCACCGAGCATCGTTCTGTGAAGTCCGGGATCCTTGGTGAAGTCCTTGCCGACGACCGCGCCATTGGCGTAGACGTCTCCGACGTGTTCGACGCAGGTGACAATCGAGATCGGAGCGATGATTCCGATCGCTCTCATGTCAAAGCGCGGGAAAACGAAGTGCGGAATCTCAAACCAGCCGTGTTCAGCGATTCTGTTGAGATTCATGATTCCCTCCGGAAGGATTCCGGTGAGCGTGAGGATCAGTGAGAGAACATAGCCGACGCCGAGCGAGATAACGATCGACGACATCTTGACCATGCCCTTGCCGTAGCTCGAAAGCACAATCGCGGTGAGAAGCGTGATTGCCGCGAGAATCCAGCTCCAGTAGTAGCCGGCACTGAACAGCTCGAATCCGTTGTTCGACTGGATGTTGTTGATCGCGGCCGACGCGAGATTCAGTCCGATGATCGCGATTCCGACGCCGCGTACGACGGGCGGGAACAGCTTATCAATGAACTTCGAGCCGAAAAGCGCGATGAGAAGCGCGAGAACCACGTAAATCGCGCCCGCGCAGATGATTCCGCCCATGGCCGCGCCGATCTGCTCGTCCTTTGTCGCGCCGAAATCAGGGTTGCCGATGACGGCCTGAAGAGCGGCGATGAAGGCGAACGAGCTTCCGAGGAAGGTCGGCATCTTACCGCCTGTGCAGAGATGGAAGATAATGGTTCCGACACCCGCCATGCAGAGCGCGACGCCGACATCAAGTCCGGTCAAAAGCGGGACAAGAATCGTTGCGCACGACATCGCGAACGCGTGCTGGAGACCAAGCGTGAAGGATTTTAGCGCACCATTCTTCGGGTAGTCCTTCGTACCCGGAAAGAAGAAGAGGTTGAGCTTTGACAGAAAATTCACTGTAATTCCTCCTGATGGTTTCGCTTTTTCCGCGAAACCGCAAATTTTTTATATTATACCACCTTTTCGCCGACTTGTAAATAGGCAACAGCGACAAAATTATTCAAAAAAAGTTTGCTGTTTATTGACGCGCTTTAGTTCATTACTCATTTTTTGTTAATTTTTGTCTGTTATTCACAATTACGAAGCAGATTATTTACTGTACGCTATTGATTTTTTCGTCCACGTATGATATAATTAAAATGCAAAGAGGAAAAGACCTCGGAGCAAATCAAAAGCAAAGGTGGTAAAATTCATGAAAACAACTATCATCAGCCGTCAGACCAAGGTCCCCGAAGAGCTGAAGCCGGTGATCGAAACCAAGCTCGCCAAGTACGACAAGTTCTTCGGCGACGACGCGTCCGCCACCGTCAAGCTCTCCAAACCCCACGGCAAGGAGCGTGTCGAGCTGACGATCATCTCATCTGGCACGATCTTCCGCGGAGAGGAGACCGACGCCACCTTCCGCAACGCCCTTGACCTCGCGATGGACTCGATCGAGCGTCAGATCAGAAAGCACAAGACAAAGCTCGAAAAGCGGCTCCGCTCGGGCGCGCTGACCGACCTCTTCCCCGCTGAGCCTGAACCCGCCGACGAGGAGCGGATCATCCGCACCAAGACCTTCGCACTGAAGCCGATGACGCCCGAAGAGGCCGCGCTTCAGATGGAGCTTCTCGGCCACGACTTCTTCGTCTTCTCGGATGCTTCGACCGGAGGAACCGAGGTTATCTACAGACGAAAAGACGGCGATTTCGGACTGATCGTCCCTGAAAATAAGTGATTCCCCACAAAAATCCCGCGCGAAAGCGCGGGATTTTCTATTTTGCCATGATTTCGTGGAACTCGCGGTAGAATTCCGCGCCGTCGAATTTTCTGGTGGCCGCGCGGAGAGCTTCGGACGCCGACGTTCTGAATCCGTGGTCGCTGACCTTCGCGGCCATCGAGTCGATCGCTTTTGAGAGCGCGCCGACGTAGCCGAGTCCGCGTTTTACAGTAGTACAATATTCGCCGAGTCCAGACGCGTACTCGCCGAGCGCGCCCGAGTCGCTGATGATCAGCGGAAGTCCGATCGACATCGGCTCAAGGACCGGAATTCCGGCCGGTTCGTCCCAGATCGACGGGACGACGGCGATGTCGGCGCGCGCCAGAAATCTCGCGGTCGAGGTCGGCTTGACGCTTCCGATGAAAATAATTTTACCCTCGGGCGACGCGGCCTCAAGCATTTCGCGGTACTCGTCGCGCACATCCTCGCCGAGCTGAGCCGATCCGACAAGCAGCAGTTTGAGCTTTGAAGAATTCCATGATGACTGCGCGACGGCCTTAATAAGCTCGATGACACCCTTGTCGGGAACGAGTCTTCCGACAAAGACCAGCAGAATATCGTCATCCGAAAGCCCGTATTTGGCGCGTTTCTCGGCTCTGATCGCGGTAAATCTGGACGAATCGAACATCTCGGTGTCGACCGCGTCGTGGACGACCGACACGCGATCTCCCGGAACTCCCGCGGCGATCGCGGCGTTTTTCGCGTATTCGCTCGAAAAGATGAACCGCTTGACATATTGAAAATTCCGCTTGTCGGGCGCGGAAAAAGTTCCACGCTCATACAGAATCGGCAGCTTTTTGGTGAATCTTGCCAGAGGCTTCGCGAATTCAAAGCAGTTCGCGAGGATAATCTCGTCAAATTCCCGCCCCTTCAGAGCCTTTTTCAGCTCGCGGAGATAGTCGAATCGCATCGGCGCGACGCCGATTTTTTTCGCGAAAAAGCATTCGATCCGGTTCGAGTCGGGTTCGGAGCGCGTCGTGTTCAGATAGACGAATTCCGAGCGCGAAAAATTCTTAGCAAGCTCGGCCGAACGCGCGTCGGACCGCGAAAAAACCGTGATTTCGAGCGGAATTTCCGACTTTTCGTTCTCGTGCAGAAATATGTCGATGAGCCGTTCAAGACCCGCGCCGACAATCGGCGGCATCGGGTGAATCGGCGGCATGATGATCGCGAGTTTCATGGTCGCTCGCCTCACTTTCAGAGTAAATTGTATAATCGTCCCAAAGATACGCCGTCTGAATCAAGCTGTCTCTAACAGCACTGGAAGATCATCCAGACGCGGTCGAAGCGTTTTTCGGCGAGATCCCCGCGCCTTATGAAGAAGTAAATCCGCCCGCAGTCGCCGAACATCAGCTCAAAATCGCCTTCGGAAACCGTGTCGAGCTGGAAGAGCAGCAGCCATTCATCGAGCGACTTGCGGCGATCCTGAACGTAATTTTTGTTCTCCGGATAGCCATGCCCGAGGTAATTTCCGCGGGAAATCAGCTCGCATTCGTACTCCATCTCGCCCTGAATCGGGTCTGACCAGCCGAGCAGCTTATGTGCGTTTTCGCCTTCTCCGGATCCAAGCTCAGCGCGCGCCTTTTCATAAGCCTCAACGTCAAGCGCGTCGTTGCCGGTGAGTCCAGCCAGATTGTCAAAGCTCGGATACGACTTCTCGGCCGCAAATTTTGCGCCAATTTCAGGATAAACCGTAATATCTTTCGGAGGAGCTGCTTTTTCGCCCTTTCCGTCGTAATAAATCACGCGGAAGCTTCCCTTGTCCTTCGGGTCAAATCCCCAGCAGTTCGATTCGCACTGATAGAAAAAGAGCAGCGTTCCGGTCTTCGGAAGGAGTCCCGACTTATCAAAATCTGCAATCTCCGCGCAGTCGATCTGCATCAGAAAATGCAGCGGACGCTCCTTAATTTTATCATCTTCATACGTAGAACATCTGAAGGCCGGATAATCCATCGGCACTTCGCGGAAGAATTTCTTCACGAGCGGAAGCTCCGGAACTCCGCCGAAATGCGATCTTCCGGTCGGCTTTCCGCCGATTTTGATCCGCACCGAATCGCGCGAATTTTCTTTCAGAAGCCCGATCATTTTTTCGATATTGTTTTCCATAATTTACCTCAGATTGTATAATCGTCTCAGTTTGCTCGTTTAATGAACTTGCGTGCTATGTTCAGCGTGACATTCTTGAAAAAGCCGAATTGCGGCGTTTTACAGTAAGCGAGCAGGAAAATCAGATTCGGAATCACCGCCGTCACGCAGACCGCGCCGAAAAACGCGGGCAATCCGTCGCCGAAAAGCCCGACGACAAAATGATTAACCGCCCACGCGGCGATCAGAACCGCGCCTGAAATCAGATTCATTCCGGCAAAACCTGCCGCGGCCTTGCCACCAAGGCAGAATTTCGAAACACACCACGGCTCCCACCAGATGCTTGTCGCGAAATGCGAGACGGTCGTTCCCAGCAAAACGCCGAAAAGCCCCATCCCCATCCAGAGAAATATAGCGGAAACTGCCAGATTTACCGCCGCTTCGACGAATCCGCGGAATCTGACCGGCCTGAAAAGCCCCGCCGCGTTAATGTACATTAAATTCGGCTGGCGGATCCCCGCAAGGTAAAAATTCAGGCACATGAGATGCACCGCGCCCTCAGGAATGCTCAATCCGGTGCCGAAAAACACGCCGATGAAGCGCGTCATCAGGCAGTCGAGTGCGATCGCCGAGAAGCCGTAGAGCCACGCCGTCGCGAGAATCACGTCTTTATAAATGTCGAGCCGTTTTTCAGAGTCGTCGGTCGCGATCAGATTGCCGACGCTCGCCGTGACGGCCGTCATAACCTGATTCAGAATCACCTGAATCGTCTGCAAAATCAGCAAATAGTTGGAATATAGCCCGGTTAAAGCGACGCTTACCGTCGAAATCAACAAATTATCGGTTCCGGTCACAGCGACGCTTCCGAAGCGCGTCATGAACATCGACGTCACGTTCGACTTGATCGTGGAACTTGTTTCAGTGTCGGGAAGCCCTTTCACGCGGCCGAGGAAGGGGAAAATCTTCGCCGCCGCGATCGAAATCTCGATATTCGACGCGACCGTGCAGACCAGCTGCGCGACAAGATAGAGCAGATAATTTCTGGTTTTTAACAGAATTACTAGCTGTGCGAGGTTCTGAAGCACCTGAAAAACCGCGTTGTTCAGCGTGTTCCGCCAATCCATTTCGGCCGCCGTGATCAGCGCGCGGCGATATGAAAACAGATAGCTTGCCGCCGAATTGATCAAAAACAGCAAAAAGATCAGTCTCAGACGTGGTACTTCTACAGCGATTTTGCCAAGAAACGGCATCAGACAGAGTCCGAGCAACGTCACGACCGCGGCGACGATCCGGTACGCGAGCGCGTAAAGATTCATGATCCGCCCGGTTTTCTCGTCGTCGCGATCGGCTATCGGTTTGTAGAGCGAAAATGTTATCGCGCTTCCGAGGCCGAGTTCAGTCAGCGAGAGGAGCGAAAGCACCGAATAGAATATTCCGTTTATTCCCAGATATGTTTCACCGAGGATATTTATGAATACTTTTCGCGTCACAAAACCGAATATCAGCGAGACAGCCTGCCCGACAATGGCGAACAGGCTGTTTTTGACCGAGTTTTCGGAGCGCATTATTTGATTTCTACAACGTCAAAACCGAGGTCCTCGACGGCGTTTTTGAGTTCGGCGTCGGATGCCTTGCCCTCAACGACGGCGATTCCGGCCTTGACGTCGACCTTCGGCGACTCGCCGAGAGCCTTCAAAGCCTTCTCAACCCGCGCGGCGCAATGCTCGCAGTGCATACCCGAAATGACAATTTTTTTCATGACAAAAACTCCTTTATATAATATTGTAGGAAAATTTCACGCGCGCTGTAATCTCAGCGCGTTTGTGACAACGAAAAGCGACGAAAGACTCATCGCGGCCGCGCCGATCATCGGGCTTAAAGTGATCCCGAACGGCACGAGGACGCCCATAGCGACCGGAATTCCTAGCGAGTTGTAGAAGAACGCCCAGAAAAGATTTTGCTTGATGTTGCGGATGGTTTTGCGGGAAAACTCGATCGCTGCCGGAACGTCGCCGAGATCCGACTTCATTAAAACAATGTCGGCCGAATCGATCGCGATATCCGCGCCGCTCCCGATCGCGATTCCGACGTCAGCACGCGTTAAAGCGGGCGAATCGTTGATTCCATCGCCAACGAACGTGACAATTTTGTGCGTATCGCCGGTTCCTTGGAGCGACGCGACGACTCTTTCCTTGTCGCCGGGCAGAACCTCGGCCGTGACATTCGTGATTCCGGCCTGCGCCGCGATCGCGTCGGCGGTCAGCTTGTTGTCGCCGGTCAGCATATTGACCTCGACTCCGAGGTCGCGCATCGCCTTGACCGCGGCTGCGCTGGTCGGCTTGATCGTGTCCGCAACGGCGATGATTCCGGAATAAGTTCCATCGACTGCGAAAATCATCGGCGTTTTGCCCGCGCAAGCGAGCTCTTCGAGCGTCGAATCAAGCTTCGGAAGCGAGATTCCAGACTCCTCCATGAACTTCAGATTGCCGCCGAGGCAGTGTTTTCCATCGATATTTCCCTCGATTCCGCGACCCGGAACCGCCTTGAAATCGCTGACCGGAATCGGCGAAAATTCCATATTCTCGGCCTTCTGGCGGATTGCCTCGGCGAGCGGATGTTCGCTTCCGGCTTCGAGCGACGCGGCTATTTTCAGCGTTTCGTCGGGGTTGTCGGAAATTATGTCAGTGACCGACGGATGGCCTTCGGTAATCGTTCCGGTCTTATCAAGAACCACAACTTTTGTCTCATGAAGGACTTCAAGTGCCTCGGCCGACTTGATCAGAATTCCGCGCTCAGCAAGCCGTCCGACCGAGACGGTGATCGCGACCGGGGTCGCGAGTCCGAGCGCGCACGGGCAGGAGATGACCAGCACCGATATTCCGATCGAGAGCGCGAAGTCGAAGCTCCGCCCCATGATCAGCCAGAAGATGAACGACAGCGCGGAAAGCGACATGACGATCGGCACAAATACTCCGCTCACCTTGTCGGCAAGCTTGGCGATAGGGGCTTTTGTGGCTCCTGCGTCACGCACCATTTCTATGATTTTCGCGAGCGCGGTCTCGCTTCCGACCTTGTCGGCGCGGAATCTGAAGCTGCCGTTTTTGTTGATCGAGGCCGTCATCACGCGATCGCCGACGTTCTTCTCAACCGGCATCGATTCTCCGGTCAGCGCGGATTCGTCAATTGACGAAGAGCCGTCGATGATCACTCCGTCGGCCGGGAGCGACTGTCCGGGACGCACAATCACGACGTCGCCGACCATCAGTTCGGA
>CAKSVM010000046.1 GCA_934503195.1 uncultured Eubacteriales bacterium | reverse complement strand
CGACCTCGCTTCGCGAGGCCGACGGCAACTTCGTTGCCGCCTGCGGCCGCTTCGCGGCCTCCTCCGCCCCCCCGCACACGCCATTGGTACCCGTGTGAATTCCGTGTCCCCCGCGCAAAAAAAGCCGCCCGGATTTTTCCGGGCGGCGGGAATTGACTTAATATTCTTCGACAACCACACGGTTGGAGGCCGCGATCTTCTCGTTGAAATCCTTCACAACCTCGGGATCGTTTCCGCAGGCGTACGCGATGTCCTGACCCTTCGGGATGATGATGACGTTGTCGTAGATCTGATAGTCGACCGGAACATCCTTCGGTCCTCCCGACTTGTAGAGCGTCGCCTTTCTCGCGTTCTTGAAAACGTTGTTACGGACGATAATCTCACACCTCGGACAGCCCAGCCCGTAGATCAGCAGATGCGAAGAGCAGTCCTTGTTCGGTCTCACCTCGTAGCCCCAGCAGTAGCCGGAATCGACGCAGACATTCCGCTCGAACCAGCAGTCGACAAATCCCGTGTCCGGAACGTCGCCATCCGACCAGATCTCAAAGCACTGCTGGCAGTTCCACATCACGTTGTCGTTGAAGTGCATATTCGTCCAGCTCTTCTTCACCGGACGTCCCTGCATCGTGATCGCGACGTCGTAAATCCCCGAGAAGCGGCAGCGTTCAACCGTCACGTCGGAGGAGTTTGCCCAGCACTCGACGCCGTTTCCGTATCTTGTGCCCGGAGTCGGATAACCCGGAAGCTCGGAGCCGCCGATCTCATGGAACTCACAGTCCGCGATGTACGCGCCGTTGACAACGCCCGAAATTCCGTGTCCGCCCGTGCCGTTGAAGATGATTCCGACGACCTTCAGATTGTCCGTGAACCCGACACAGCCGATGTTGCAGGCGAACTCAATGCTCTTCGCGAGTTCCGACGGGTCAGCCGGAGTCTTCACCCAGACGAATTTATCGTCGTTTATGAAGTCCCACTCAAGCTCAAGCTTCGCGAAATCGTACTTCTTTCTCGCGAAAATCTTCCCGTCGATCCTCATGAATCCGACGTTCGTGTTGATGTCGAAGATATTTCCGGTGAACTTTGCCGTGTCGGTGAGGTCAAGCCGCCAGAGACCCTTTTCGGAATCGAACTCCCACGCGCCGGGGATCGCCTTCTTGTACTGCGAGACGATCGGCTTCTCGCCCTCGCCGTAGAACGAGTAGGTTGTCGGATGCTCGCGGTCGGTTCCGGACTCCGGCTTCATTCGTCCGTAGAAGATGTCCCCGCGGCGGAGTCTCAGCTCGTCGCCGCCGTTCATGGCCTCGTTGGCCTTCGGGATGGTTCTCCAGGGGGTTTCGGGCGAAAGACCGTCGTTTGTGTCAAGACCTTCGTTTGAGAGGTAGTAAATGTTCATTTTGATTCATTCCTTTCGGAGTAAAAATTTCTGTGGGAATATTCTACCATATTTTGTGCGTTTTGTCAAGAGGTTGTGAAAAAATTATAAGCGGATATCACAAAAATTTTGAATGGCAAAAGCCCCGCGGATTCCGCCCCCCGCGCCCCGAGTGTGTAAACTTTTCCTGAACACCGCCGGGCGACGCTTGAAATACCTCCCCGCTTCTGCTATAATAGAGTGATATGACAACGTAAAGGCGGTGAACACGTGCCGAAATCAAGCGGACAGAATACAATCTATATCTCAGAACGGCTTCAGGAATCCCTTCGCCCGATCTCTGGCTGCGCCCTCACGACCGTCGTCGCCCCGATGGGCTACGGAAAAACCACCGCCGTCAACTGGTACCTCGCCGAACGCGCTAAAATCCCCGGAACCACAATAATCCGAATCAGCGTCTATTCCGATAACCTCGCGATCTTCTGGAAGAGCGTTCAGGACGCCTTCTCCCACGCCGGACTCGATATACTGGAAAACTTCCCCTGCCCATCCGACGCCGCCGGGGCGAGCCTCCTCTCAGACGCGCTCTGCCATGAGTTCGAAAAGGGGAGCTTCTATCTCTTCGTCGACGACTTCCACCTCCTCACCGACGACCGCCTGCCGGGATTCATAGTCAACCTCTCCACAAGACTCCCTTCGTCGGCTCACCTCATAATCGCCAGCCGCGACCGATTCCTCTCCGGCGGCGAAATCCTCCGCCTCGGCCACCGCGGCTATATGATCGGCGTCGATAAACTGAGGCTCAATCACACCGAGCTTTCGGTCTACGCCCACCGCTTCGGTACCGATCTCACTGACGACCAGATCGATTCCCTCCTCTCGTCAAGCGAGGGCTGGTTCTCCGCCGTCTACCTGAGTCTGCGCGCCGTCGCCGAAAGAGGCTCGCTCCCTGACAGTCACTCGGATATCTATGATATGTTCTCGGCCGCTATGATCGATCCGCTCTCCGAAAATCAGCGTGAGTTCCTTGCCGTCATGGGACTTGCCGACGAGTTCACGGCCGGGATGGCCGCCTTTGTCTCCGACGACCCGGATACCGATTCAATCCTCCGCGGGCTTACGGAACGCAACGCCTTCGTCACGCGTCTCTACGACGGTAAAACCTTCCGCTTCCACCACATGATGAAGGAATGCGCGAAGCGAACCTTCCTCACCCTCCCCGAAGACAGACGCAAAACCTATCTCGGCCGCCTCGGAAAATGGTATGAGGATGAGAGAAAATACCTCCACGCGCTCTCGTTCTACAGTAAGAGTGGGGACTACGCCTCCGCGCTCCGCGTCATCGCCTCCGACGCCGGAATTCTGCTGGCGTCGCTTAAGCCCTCCGACGTTCTGTCATTCCTCGACAAGTGTCCGAAGGAAATTCTCCTCGAAAATCCGCTTACTGTACTTGTGCTGATGCGGAGTATGTTCAACTGGCGGCTGATCCCGAAGATGACCCAGATGCGCGGACTCCTTGACGAATCGATCGCGGCTCACCCCGGAATGTCTGAAGCCGAACGCGGAAATCTCCTCGGCGAACGCGACCTCATCATGAGCTTCCTCTCCTACAACGATATCAGCGCGATGAGCCGGCTTCACCGCAGCGCGAGCGAACAGATGTCACGCCCCGCGATCAGCATCCGCAGTGACGGCGGATGGACCTTCGGCTCGCCCTCGGTTCTGATGATGTTCCACCGTGAAAACGGGAATCTTGACCGCGAGCTTTCCGAGATGAACGAATGTATGCCGCACTACTACAGGATCACAAACGGTCACGGTCAGGGGGCGGAAAAAATCATGACGGCCGAGGCGGCCGCGATGCGCGGTGATTTCACCGGAGCCTCGATAACGCTGGAAAGCGCGTTCTCCGAGATTGACGGAAACGGTCAGGAGAATATGGCACTCTGCGGGGAATTTCTCGCGCTCAGGCTCTCGCTCCGTAGTCCGGGGCTTACGGTTCCGGACTACTTTGAAAGGCGCGCCGCGCTGCTTGAAAAGCACAATCTCGCTTGGCTGAACATCCTTGACAGCGCGTTCGCGTACTACCACGCGCTCGCCGGAAGCACCGGAAAAATCCCGGATATCTTCGCGTCGCACAGACTCTCGTCGATCAACTTCCTCGCTCCCGGAAAACCGATGATTGATATGATTGAGAATCAAGTATACCTCGCCGAGGGCGAATACGCCAAGGTCGCCGGGCAGTCTGAGCGGCTTCTTCAAATCTGCGGCGGACTTCACTACGCGCTCGTCGCGCTTCATATAAAGCTCCAGACGGCCTCGGCCTATGAAATGCTCGGAATGCGTGAAAAAGCACTGGAGACTCTGAAAGACGCGATCTCAGACGCCGTCCCGGACGGCATTCTCCTGCCGTTTGCCGAGAACCGGAGGTATCTGGGCGGGCTTTTCGGATATTTCACGGAAGGCGTCACGGGAGATTTCATAAAGCGGGTCAAAGCCCTGCCCGACGGTAAATCCGGAGGCTTACCCGAGGAATTATCGGTTCTGACCGAACGCGAGCTTGAAATCGTGAAGCTCGCCGCGGAGCGGCTCTCAAACCGCGACATCGCCGAAAAGCTCTTCCTCTCGGAGGGAAGCGTCAAGCAGTACATGAATCAGATTTACTCAAAGCTCCAGATAAGCGGCGACACCCGGACAAAGCGGAAGCGGCTCTCCGGAATGCTGAATCCGGACGCGGAAGCCTGACAGCCGGAAATCGCGCACGCGCCCGGCGATCGTCCTTTTATAAGGTTCAACTCACGAAAAAACGCCCGGAGTGAAAATCACTCCGGGCATTCAATTTTCCTTTGTCCCCGATCAGTCGCTGATGTAGGGGAGAAGTGCTACGTGGCGCGAACGCTTGATAGCGATGGTCAGCTGACGCTGATGCTTTGCGCAGGTTCCGGAGATTCTTCTGGGAAGAATCTTCGCGCGCTCCGAGATATACTTTCTCAGACGCGCTACATCCTTGTAATCGATTTCGTCGATATGATCCGCGCAGAACTGGCAGACTTTCTTCTTGCGGCGCATCGCGGGACGATACGGCTTGGAAGCGTCTCTTTCGGTTCTCTCTCTATCCATTTTCTAAAACCTCCTGTTCAGATTTCAGAACGGAAGCTCGTCTTCCCCATCGATAACCTCGAAATTGGGGGCGGAGCCGTTCTGGTTTGCCGGCGCGCTCTGAGTCGTTCCGGCGGGCGTTGAGTACTGAGGCTCGGGGTTGTAAGACGAAGGAACGTATGAATTCCCTCCACCCTGAGCCGGTTGTGTGAATCCCTGATTGTAGCCGCCCGGATTCTCGGACTTGGAATCGACGAACATCGCCTCGTCAACGACCACCTCGGTAACATAGCGTTTGTTTCCCTGCTGATCGGTGTAGTTGCGTGTCTGAATGGTTCCGACAATACAAATGCTCGAACCCTTGTGGAAATAACGCGAAATGAACTCGGCCGACTGACGCCACGCGACGCAGTTGATAAAATCCGCCTGCGGCTGGTTTGTGGAACCATCCTCATTACGCGACGCGAATCTCCGGTTCACGGCGATGCTGAACGAAAGATACATAGTCCCGCTCTGAGTCTGTTTCAGCTCGGGATTCTGAGTCATTCTGCCGCCGAGTATCACCTTGTTAAAGTTGAAGTTTGCCATTGTCTTTTCCTCCGAGTAAGTGGCTGTGCGGGCTTATTCAGCGTCGCTTTCGGGAGCTTCGGCGGGAGCCGGCGCGGGTTCCTCGGTCTTCTTTGCGGAAGCCTTCTTCTCATCGTGCTTTACGACGATCGAACGCATGATTCCGTCGGTGATACCGAAGACACGCTCGAGTTCAAGCGGGAAATCAGGCGCGCTCTTGAAATTGACAAGAACGTAGTAGCCCTCGTTCACGTCGTTGATCGGATACGCGAACTTGCGGGTACCCCACTCATTGACCGACTCGATAGTGCCGTTCGCAGCGATAAGACCGGTGAACTTCTCGACCAGAGCCTTAGTGCTGTCCTCACCCTGCTGTACATCAACGATAAACAGAGTTTCGTAGGAAGAAATCTTATCCATTGTTGTTACACCTCCTTATGGACATTAAGTCCCGGAACTCATATTTTTCCGGGAAAGGAGAGGTCACGCTTTCGCATGGCCTATACCACTCAGATATTATACCACGTTTTTTCCCTTTTGTCAAGGGGTTTTCCGGATTTTAACGAAAATTTTCATCAGCGGATTCCGCGAAAAATCCGCCGATCCGGAGCCCGGCATCGGCGGCGTTAATATATTCTTCCGCTCACTCCTCAATGAGCTTTATGATGAACGCGGGTGTGTCGTGTCTGAGAAGCTTTCCGTCGATCGTGACCCGGTTTCCGTCTACAACACAGCCGCCGGTTATGTCCTTCGCGCTGTCTTCAAGCATATTCTGCGCGAATATCCGGGCGTCGCCGATCTTACTCTCATAAACCAGCGCAAGGCTCCGGAAATTTCCGAACACGCCGACCGGAGCGTCCTTCCCGCCGACCCTGAATGTCACGTCCGCCAGCGCGGTATAGCCGCTGTTGGGGTCTATCGTCCGCTTTACCGACGCTATTGAATACGCCCCGGACGGATTTTTTGACGCGCAGACAAACGGCTTTACCGCCTCATCCGAAACCTCCGGAAGCTCGCAGTCACGCGCCATCACGGCGGGCGCGCTCTCAGTCAGAGTCTGTCCCTTAACGTGAATCCAGCCCGCCGGATCCTTTTCAAAGTAAAAGCTGTCGGAAAGCCTTTCCGCGCTGTGCCTGTACACGCTTCCGAACACGCTGTACGGCGGGGCGATCCTGTGCCATCTGAGGCAGGCTCTCATCATTCCGCCGCTTTGCGGAACCGACATGACTCCCGCCGCGCATCCAAGAGACGCGCATATCTCAGCGCAGGTCTCGGCGTTAAGAATCCCCTTCGCGCCGTACTCAGGCTTCGCGCCTGACGAAAGTGCCTCGTCGATTCTCGAAAGCATTGATGAGTCCTCAAACGGCTCTGTGACATCATAGAGTCGCAGAACATCCGAAAAGGCGAGCAGCTCGCTGACAAAATGTTTTCTCCGTCCGATATCCCCCATTCCTGAATAGGGCGGCTGACAGAAGGCGTGTTCAACCACAAGTCCCGGAGCGTATTTCCGGGCGGCCTCGGTCAGCATCCGGCGGTAATCGGTCTCCCACATATGAACGCCCCAGTCAATCTTCCAGTAGTCCACCCCGGCCTCATGACACCATCCGGCGCGCTCCTCCCAATATCCGCGCGACGTCTGAAGATCCGCTGGAGCTTTTTCGTCCTCGTATCTCATCTGCGGCGATATCCAGAGTCCGAGTCCGGCGTAGCCGAGCGACATGACCTTCTCACGGAGCTTTCCGAGCCGCTTCGCCGGAGTTTCCCCGTACCCCGGGAATTTTTCGGGATCCGGATCGCACCAGCCGAACACGTTCGGATAATCCGGGCTTTTCACCGCGCCGGGCGGAACGTCCCAGCCGTCGTCCACCATGAAATAAAGCCCCGGCCGATAGGCTTCTTCAAGCGTGTGATAGTAGTTCTTCTTTCCGAAAAGCGTTGAGTCCCGAAGCGCGTCGCGCATCCCGGCGTAGCGATCCCCCGACGCCGACATATCATCGGAGGCGGATTTCTGATTGCACCATGTGCATAAATAGTCGCAGTTTCTGACAGACTGCCCGGGTATGAAATTCATTTTTTCTTTTCTCCCTGATTTATACGGATATTTGTAAGCGTTTCCGTCAAGCGGGGAAATAACGGCGCGCTCATCATGACTGGTCTTTTTCCCACCCGAGAGGAGTTCGTCGGCCGAGACGCCGAAAATTTCCGCCAGCCGCGCTATTATCGCGCTTTTGGGCTTTGAGCGTCCGTTTTCCCATTTTGAGACGGCCTTGTCACTCACTCCGGCGCGCTTCGCGAGTTCCTTTTGTGAGATTCCGCTCTTTTCCCTCAGAGCGCAGAGATAATTTCCGAAATCAAAGTCGCGCATCGGATCACCGCCTTTTTTTGAAACGTCTTACGCTTATATTTTATCACATCAGGGCGTTTGTTTCAAGACTCTCAACTCTACCCGCGGTAGAAATTACTTGTCGTAATACTGCGCCTGCGCGTGCCACAGCTCGTGATACTTTCCGCCGGCCTTCGCGACGAGCGAGTCATGCGTGCCGAACTCGACCACCGCGCCCTTGTCAAACACCGCGATATCGTCGCAGAACTTGCAGGACGAGAGTCTGTGGCTTATGTAAATCGCCGTCTTGTCGCCCGCGATCGCGTTGAACTTCGAGTAGATATCGGCCTCGGCGATCGGGTCAAGCGCGGCCGTCGGCTCATCGAGGATTATGAACGGGGCGTCCTTGCAGAGCGATCTCGCGATCGCGATCTTCTGTCCCTCGCCGCCCGAGACGTTGACGCCGTCGTTGTCATAGTCCTTGTAGAGATAGGTATCGAGTCCCTTCTCAAGCTTTCCGAGCCGTTCGGAGAATCCCGCCTTGTCAAGGCAGTCGGTGACGAGTGCCTTATCGTAATCGGTCCGCCCCGCGACGTTCTCGCCGAGCTTAAGCGAGAAGAGCTTGAAATCCTGAAAGACGACCGAGAAGACCGACATATATTCCCGGTAATCGTATTTTCTGATGTCGATTCCGTTTAAGAGTATCACGCCCTCGGTCGGGTCGTAGAGACGGCAGAGAAGCTTTATGAAGGTGGTTTTTCCGCTTCCGTTCATGCCGACCACGGCGAGTCTGCTTCCGACCCTGAACTTTATATTGACGTGGCGGAGCGAGTAATTCTCGCTTCCGGGATATTTGAAGGACACGTCCTTAAACTCAATCTCATAGTTCCGGTCGCTCCGCTTCTCGACCGTCAGGCTGCCCTGGTACATACGGTTGGGGATGTCGAGGAACCCGAAGACAAGCGCGAGGAACGAAGCGTTGTTCCGCATATCGCCAAGCGTCCTGAAGAGCGAGGACACGTTTCCCGAGAGTCTTGTGACCGCCGAGACATACTGCGTGACCTCTCCGAGTCCGAACGCGCCCGCCCACGCCTTGAGGCAGACGAAGACATACACGACACCGGTGAAGATCACCGACACCGCCGCCGACGCCGCCGAGTAGAACCCGACAATCCCGCGCGCCAGTTTCGCGAAGAATCCGTTTGAACCGAAGGTATCCTCCTTGTTTCCGTTGTATTTTTCGCAGATTATGTCCTGACGGTAGATACGGACGTCGGTCGCTTTTCCCTGCCTGTAGCCGAGGAATCCGAAGAAGCCGAAAAGACGGTTGGCGAGATTGTGCTGTCCCGCGTTTCTCGCCCAGTAACTCCGCCCCTTTGTCGACAGCGCGGGCGAGACGTAGGTTATGAGAAGCATCACGGCGACCACGGCCAGAATGAACAGCGGACTGTTGAGTATCGTATACCCGCCCGCACTTTCGGGAACCCTTGACGTGAAGAGCGTGACAGTCAGCGAAATTCCGCCGAGGATCGACAGAACCGATCTCAGAAGTTCTTCATAGTTCTCCATTACGCGGTAGAGTCCCCAGCCGCCGCCGTTCGCGTTCTGTCTTATCGTGTCGAGTTTTTCATGGGTCTTCGTGTCGTCGATGTCCTGATAATCCATGTCGAAAAGCTTGTCGCTGAGAATCTTCTGAATCTCGAACCAGTAGACCGAGTTCGCGTTCTTGCGCCATTTGCCGATAAGCGCGGATCCCAGCGCGATCACCGCCGCCGAAATAAGCGTCATCAGAACGAGAAATCCGAGTCTCTCCGGATCGCGGCTGCCCGAGAGCTCGCCGATAACCTTCGCCGAGAGCCAGATCCCGACATAGGGCGTCAGAGCCGACCAGACAACGTCCACGATCCTCGACGCCACGGCCTCAGGACATTTTTCCGCTATCATCCTGAAAGCGCGTCTGTTTGTCCTCATGGCTTCCCCGAACGAAAGCTTTTTGTTATTCTTATTATCCTTATTCCGCTTCCTCATCCGACTTACCCTCCTTGTAGTACTTGCTCTGGACTCCGAACAGCTCGGCGTATCTTCCGCCCTTCGCCATAAGCTCGTCGTGAGTGCCCTCCTCACCGATTCCGCCGTTTTCGATGAGGATTATCCGGTCGCAGAAGCGGGTCGAGGCGAGACGGTGCGAGATATAGACCGAGGATCTTCCCTTTGTCATCTCGTTGTATTTGTTATACATATCGGCCTCGGCGATCGGGTCAAGCGCGGCCGTCGGCTCGTCGAGTATCACGAACGGAGCGTTTTTATAAAGCGCGCGCGCCAGCATCAGCCGCTGAGTCTCGCCGCCCGAAAGCATCGTGGCGTCCTCATAGACCCATCTGTCGAGCTTTGTGTCATACCCTTCGGGGAGCGACCCGATCTTTTCGGTGAGCCCGGCCTTTTCGACACAGTCCTTCACGCGCTCCATGTCGATATTCTCCTCGCTCTGCGCGACGTTTGTCTTTACCGTTCCGGCGATGAGTGAGAAGGTCTGGAATACCGCCGAGAAGAGCGTGTAGTAATCCCTGCGGTTATAGCCGCGGATATCCTTTCCGTCGAGCGTCACGCGTCCCTCAGTCGGGTCGTAGAAGCCGCAGAGCAGCTTTATGAGCGTCGTTTTTCCCGCGCCGTTGAGTCCGACGACCGCGAGTTTTTCGCCCGGACGCAGGGTCAGATTTATATTCTCAAGCGTGAATTTTTCCGCGCCGGGATAGCGGAACGAGACGTTTTCGAGTCTGAGCTCATACTTTCTTTCGGGATCGGCCTTGATGTGTTCGCCCTCGTCAAACCTGAACGGCTCGGGATATTCAAGGCACTCACGCACGGTCGAAAGATCCTGCGACTGCTTATGAAGCGTGTTCAGATTTCCGAGTATTCCGGTAACCCATGACGAGAATCCGCCGACCGCCGAGAAGAGGAGTAAGAATTCGGGAACGCTGAGTCCTTTGTTAATCACGAGAACGATAAGGTAGGCATACGCCGCGCCGTTTCTGAGAAACGCCATCACAAGGTCGACCACGCTTCCCCAGAAGCTGATTCCGTTCGCCTTCGCCTGAAACGCGATTCCGGCGTCCCGCGCCTTCGTATAAACCTCGTCAATCCACGGACGAAGGCCGAAGATACGGACATCCTTCGCGTTGTCAAAGCTTCTCATGCTGTCGTACATATAGCCCATATGCTTGTCAATGACGGCCTGCTCGTCGCGGTGACGGTATTCATAGCCGCCGAGATAGTTTCCGACAAAGTAGCTCACCATCGAGGTCACGAGGATTATGGCGATCAGAACCGGCTGCGCGTTTGTCAGGAGCAGAATGTAGATCACGAACCCCGCGGCGTTCGTAAGAAGTGAGGTGAGCGTTCCCCAGACCGCCTCGGTAGCCTGATTGTTGCCGCTGGTGCATTCGCTTGATCTGGAGCTCAGCTTTCTGAACTTCTCGTCCTCGAGATTGGGGTATGAGGTCGTCGACATCTTGCGGTTGAGCCGTCTTATTATCTCGGTTCTGACGCTTATGCGCCCGTACATGATATTTTCCGCGACATAGCCAGAGGCCGCCGCCAGAAGCATTGTCGCCAGCGTGAAGCCGAGAATCGTCAGGATAAGCTCCCCGATTCCGACCTTTCTCTCGACGGCCGAGAGTATCGAGGGCGATATGTAAAGATTGACGACATTCGTCATGACCGTCAGCGCCGCCGTCAGAAGCCCGAGAATCACGACCTTCTTCTCGCCCGACGTCCACGCGAGCCTCACCATGTAGAGTGAGTTCTGCGCCATGTTGTATTTCGGTTTTGGCTGTTTTTCCTTTTTGTTTTTCATGGAATCATCCTTTCCTTGTCTGTGATTCTATTATATCACAAAAAATCGCTCATGGCACATTCCGGGGACGAATTGTCGTTTTCGGGGGACGAATTGTAAGTTATGTCTGGTTACGAATTATTTCTCGCTGTTTTCATCCTTCTGCGGGAGCAGAATCTCGGCCGTGAACGCGCCGTCCTCGCTTCCCAGTCTCATATATCCGCCGAGCTTTTTCACGATTGAGTTTATCCTTGAAAGCCCGAAGCCGTGTCCCTCTCCCTTTGTCGTTCTGAAGAGATTCCCGGCCTTCGTCAGCTTCTTCGCCGCCGTGAAATTCGTGAAGGAGATATAGAGCTGATTTGCCTTCATGTCCATATAGACGCGGATTTTCCGCTCGTTCTGCGGAAGCTCCATGCTCGCGTCGATCGCGTTTTCGAAGAGATTTCCGATAATCGAGCAGAGATCGACCTCCGAAAAGCTGAGCTTGACCGGAATACGCGCGTCAGCGGTGACGTCGATTCCCTTCGCCTTCGCAATCGAGATCTTTGAGTTGAGAATCGCGTCGGTCATCGGATTTCCGGTTTTTATCACGGTATCGACAGTGTTCAGATCGCTGTCAAGGAGGTCGAGGTAGCGTTTTATCGCGTCAAGGTCGCCGTTCGCGGCGTAGACCTTCATCGTCTGTATGTGATTCCGGTAGTCATGACGCCAGCCGCGCATCTGTTTATACATATTGTCGACCTCGTTGTAATGCGTCTTCAGCAGTTCCTCCTGATAGGCGGCGATGCGTTTTTCGGTTCGTTTTGAGAAGAAGCCCATGTTTTCCTCCGTTTCTTTTGAAAATCGGACTCCAAAAAAGGCGGCAGACGCCGCCTTTTTCTTATTTTCCGAGATAATCGAGTGCCGAGTCGGCAACCGTCTTCAGCGCGCCGTCCTCAAACGGAACCGCGATCCCCGCTGTCTCGCAGAGTCCGACGAAGGTCTTCTTTCCGCCGACGCGGACGAACTTGAGATATCTCTCCCACGCATCCCTGTAATCCTTCCGCATCAGGCTCCAGAACTCAAGCGAGACCGTCTGCGCGAGGCAGTAATCGATGTAGTAGAAGGGATAATGATAGATGTGTAGCTGTCTCTGCCAGCCGCGTCCGTTCGCGTAGAAATCAACGTCGCCGAAATCCATGTAGGGACGGTAGAGCTTTTCGAGCTTCAGCCACTCGGCGTTGCGTTCGGCCGGGGTCAGATCGGGGTTGTCGTAGATTATATGCTGGAAGTGGTCGACCATACAGCCGTAGGGCAAGAAGAAGAGAGCTTCCTCAAGATGACAGAACTTGGCGCGGTCGGTCGCCTCGCCGTAGAAGAGATCCAGCCACTTCCACGCGAAGAATTCCATCGACATCGAATGGCACTCGCAGGATTCCATCGTTGGTTCGGCGTTCTCACGGAACTCAAAATTACGCGCGGTGTAAGCCGCGAAAGCGTGTCCGGCCTCATGGGTCAGGACTCCGACGTCATCGGCCGTCCCGTTGAAGTTCGAGAAGATGAAGGGAGCCTTGTACTCGGGGAACTCGGTGCAGTATCCGCCGACCGCCTTGCCCTCCTTGGCGACAAGATCGAGAAGCTCGTTGTCGTACATGAAGTTTATGAACTCAGCCGTCTCGGGCGACATTTCCTCGTACATTTTCTTTCCGGCCGCCATGATGTCCTCAGGGGTTCCGAGCGGCTTCGGGTTTCCGTCGGCGAAGCGGTAAACGTCGTCCCAGATATGAAGATCGCCGCTCACTCCGATTCTTTCGGCCTGCTTTTTCTTGAGCTCCATGACGATCGGCACGATCTCGGAGACGACCTGCTTTCTGAACGCCGCGACCATTCCGGGCGTGTAGCAGTTTCTAATCTGGCGGAGATATCCGAGTTCGGTGAAGCTATTGAATCCGAGCTTCTTTGCCGCCGCCGTGCGGACCTTAACGAGCTCGTCGAAGATGGAGTCGAGCTTTTTTGCGTTTTCCATATAGAATCCGCTCTCGGCCATATACGCCGCGTGACGCACATTCCGGTCGGGCGACTGCTTGTAAGCGGCCAGCTGTGACACGTTGAGCTTCTTTCCGTCGAAATCGATCCTTGCCGACGCGATGAGCTTCTGATATTCGCTGACAAGCTGATTCTCGCGTCCGAGTTCGTCGATGATCTCAGGCGAGAAGGTTTTGAGTTCGATTCCGATATTTTTGAAGACCAGACTTCCGACGAGCTTTTCGAGTGCTTCCCTGTGCGGCGACTCATAGAACGCGAGGGTGAGCTTCTGATTATGCTCCTCGAACGCGGGGAGCGAGCTGTCATAGAATTCCTGCTCGGCCTCATAGAACTTGTCGTTCGTGTTTATCGAGTTTCTGACATATGCAAGGCTGGTCATCGTAGCGAGGTGGATCGAGAGCTTCTCCCTCTCGCGGAAGAGTTCCACGAGAGTTTCGCCGTCCTTCGCGGACTTCACCCTCTCGGTGAGCGAGTCGTATTCTTTTCCGAGCGTGTCGAGGTCGACACGCTCATAGGGCATTTCGGTGAATTTCATTTTGGTTTCCTTTCCAAAGTTATTCTCTTTATGATAGCGGGCTTTCCTGAACGGTTTGTTTCTTCAGCGTACGCTCTTGCCTGACGCTTATAAATCGCGTCTCATACACGAGGATCTCCCACAATCCTCTCCTCCGCCAGCGCGATGATCTCACGCTCGCTCCGGACATCCCCCGCGTACGGATAGGACGCCGCCGCGCGCTCAAAACGCTTCATTATCTCCCCGGTCGGACGTCCGTCCGCCTTCGCGGCGATGTATTCGGCGCGAAGGATCGAAATATTCCCCTTCATCGCCTTTATGAGATTTTTCACGTCCTTCGACTCCATTATCCGGTCGCCGCCGCTTTTGTCCCCGGTCAGATATTCTATCGACGCGAGATCCAGACGCAGAAGCATCCTGTGAAGTCCGAGCGTCGCCGGCGAGCTTAAAAGCCTTCCGAGAATCTCCTTTGAACCCTCAAGATCAAGCGCGTCAAGCTTCCGGTTCGCCGCGAGAACCCCGACCGTCGCGGCAAGGGCGTTCTCCTTCATTTCATCGGGCGACGGAAGCTCAAACCACTCGTCGGGAAGCTCGCGAAGCCGCTTTCCCTCGGTCTGCGCGGCCGCGACGCGGAGCTGTGTCACGAAGGCCTTCATCGCCGTCTGACTTCTTCCGAGCGAGAGCGCGTTCATTCCGTCGTTGTCAATAAGCCCCACATGGAGCGGGATTCCGTTTGAGAGTCCGGTGCCAAAGTTTATCGCCGCGATCATACCATAGAGAGGATTCATCCCGAGGCATACCGAGACCGCCAGAAACACCGCGCCCGCGACAAGATTGAAGACCGCGCCGCCGAGATTAAAGTTCACGCACGGGATTTTTCCGTCCTTCATCTCAGGCGGACTCATAAGACACTGACCGGCCGTTCCGGCGAGCGAAAAACGCCTGAGGCAGAGCTTCCCGTCCTTTTTTATGATCATCAGGTTCCCGAGACGGTATGAGATGAACTTATATCCCGAAAGAAGCCCGAAGACAAGATGCCCCGCCTCGTGAATCCCGATGCTCAGGATAAACCCGAGATACATTCCGATCATCAGCGTCAGAAACGAGATCACGAAATTTCCGGTGTCGTCATAGACCTTGCCGAACATGAGTCCGCAGGCCACGCCCGAGAGCGAGTAGATTCCGACCGCGACGAATTTTCCGAGTCTCCGGCTCATACGCTCACTTTTCCTCGGGAACGAATTCGGTTATCTTACCGGGCTCGCCCATGTCGCGGATGAAGTCGAAGATATCCTTATCCCCGCCGCTGACGACGAAGACCGACGTCCCGCTCTCAAGCCGCATCGGAAGCTTTGTGTAAATTTCGCCGTGATAGCTGACCTTTTCGTACTCGGCACGCTTTATCTTTCCGGTATACGGATTCCAAAGCTCGGGGTTAAGCTCCCCGCGGAGCAGGACGTCGCCGTCGTAATCGGCCATCGTCGAGTTCGAGAAGAAATACACGTCGCAGTTTTCCTGACGCTTATGGATATGCCCGAAGACTCCGCCCTTAAGCATCGCGTCGGCGACTCCCGAGTTCTTGTAGGCCGGGAAGATAAGACTCAGCATTCCGCCGTCGTCAAGCGTCGGCATATCGACTATCTCAACGTCAAACGCGACATTCAGCTTATCGAGGATATCGGCGATCACGCGGCTCTCGACATGGCTCACACCGTCGGCTCCCGTCTTGTCTGACGGGATGAAATACGCCACGCCGCCGTTTTCGTTGCGGTTTTCGTAGACGTTCGAAAGAACCTCATGCGAGTTTCCGGTCACGCCGAAGATCTCGTTCACTATCCGGTCGACCTCGTCGTCAAGGTTTCTGTCGGGCATGAACTCAAAAGCGCGGGTCGGAAGCTCGACGGTCGAGATGATCTTTCCGCCGCCGTCCCAGAACTTCTTTATCTTCCTCAAGTTATCAATGCTGATCATCGACATTCCCGGAAGGACAAGGACGCTGAACCGCTCGAAATTCACGGTGTTGTTGAGATAGAGCATCCCGTCGTCGGTGCTGACCTTTTCGTTCATGACCTCGGGGTGGATGACCGTGAGATCGTGTCCAGAATAGGCCATGATCGTGTTGATGAGCGTCATGTAGTCGGTGTTCTCGGGCGTCTGTGAAAACTCAAAGCCGTGCGCCTCGGCCTCGTAGAGTCCCATCTGAGAATGCACCGACTCGATCGGATAGAGCATCGCGATATCGCAGATATGCCGTCCTCCGCGGAGCAGCGACTGGCAGCGCGTGATGTAATCATTCAGTCCAGGAACTATATCCTTGTATTCCGGGTTCCGATGCGAGACCTCATGCGGAATCCGCGCCTTTCCCGAGAGCCAGAGTGTATGCGGGATCATGAAGTTGACTCCGCGCGAGAAAGCGTTCATCGCCTCGCAGTAGAGAATCCGCTCGTCAAGGACGCCGTAGTTTCCGTAAATCTCGCATACGACCGTGCCGATATCGTAGTTGTAGGCCGCGCTTGACGCGATCTTGAGTCCGTTGAAGCCGTACATATATGAATGCACCATGTCGAGTCCGACCGCGCCTCCGTGGCGGCGCCACAAAAATCCGTCGCCGTATACCCATGAGCAGGAGGCGTCCTTCGGCTCGCAGACGTGTCCGGTCGAGGCCAGCCCGTAGCGGCGTGTGAAATCACCCACCGCCTTGAAGAATCCGTCAGCGAACATATGCGCGCGGCAGTCCATGAAAAGTGCCTTGTAATGCGGGGTGTCCTCGCCGATCTCCTCCCAGAGCGCGGGATAGTACGGCGCGGGATCAAAGCCGTAACGCTCCTCGAAGACCTCGTTCAGGTTGTAATCCCACATTCTCCGGTTGGGAACGTTGTACTGAAGATCATCATAGAAGGTCATTCTCACGACATCGCCGAAGTAATCCGAATACCGGTCGGCGAAACGCTTGTAGGTCAGTGAGATGTAATTCATCGAGGCGTCGTAGCTCATGAAGTTCGCGTAGCCGTTCTTCGCCGGGACGCAGACATATTCCTCGATGTTCCAGTTGCCCTCGGGAACCTCCCAGACGAGCGTGTCGCCCTCGACAAACTTCCTAAGATCAATGACCCGCCTGTCGTCGACCTCAACCGCGACAAGACTCATGAGCTTAGAGCCTTCCTCAGCGTAGATCGCGCGCTTCACGGTCTGACCCTCCATGCACTCGTACTCAAATCTCCTGAGCATCAGCGCGGTAGATTCCGGAAAAACCCTCGCCATCTCTCCGCCAGCGCGTCCGGTCGGAAAATCGAGATCGTCGTAGTAGATGACCGACATATCAAGCTCGCGCGCCTTGTCGAGAAGTGCCTTGTAGCTGTCATAATATTCCTCGGTGCCGAAAGCGGGAAGAGTACCCTCGCTTTCCCCCTGCGCCGAGACGGGGAGCGGAGTCAGTCCGCCGTAGCCGCTCTTTTTGTAGAGAGCGATATTCTTGGCGACCTCGTCGGTGAGCTTTCCGTCCTTCGCGAATCTCCCGTCCATATGATAGAACGGGACCGGACGGCAGTTCATCGGCATCGTCTGAAAGTCGCGCCGTAATTCCTTGTAATCCTTTGAGGTTTTTACATTAAGCAAAATAATCAACTCCTTGCCTCTTGGAGAGCGGCTAAATACACCACCCTAGATTGAAATCATATCACATTTATCCGATCAAGTCAATAGATAAAGCGTAAATTCTTGATTTTTCCCGATTTGTACAATAACACGGCTTACTTTTTGTTGAATCTGACAACGTGAAGACCGGATTCCTTTTCAGACGCGCGAGTTTTTCGCGGGAATCTTTCAATTAAATTGTATTTTCTATTGACTTTTCCGAAAATAAATGTTACAATAGTTATACTTGCCATCATCGTGCCAAGGAGGCCTGATAAAATGTATTCTTCCATTAAAATTATAAACGGAGTGCCGACACTCTGTGTGAACGGAAGTCCTCTGCCGGGATTTGCCTACATAACCTACCGCACATACAACGCGAGATATGAGGATTTTTCAGGAATCGGATGCGGTCTCTACTCGGTTCCCGTCTTCTTCGGAAGTCAGACGATAAACGAGGCTTCAAGGTTCCCGTCGATCGCGCCTGGGATTTTTGACACGGAAACGCCGGATTTTTCGCTCTTTGACCGCGACATGGAGAAAATTCTCGCGGCCTGCCCCGGCGCATATGTCTTCCCCAGAATCAATATGTCGCTTCCCGAAAGGTGGGAAACCGAACACCCCGACGAATGCTGCGACTCGGGCTTTACCGACCACAGACGCGCCTGCTTTTCCTCAGACGCGTGGGCGGACGAGACGAAACGTCTCCTCGGGCTCTTCATCGATCATGTCGAGGCCTCGCCCTACCGCGAAAACATCGTCGGATATCAGCTCGCCGGAGGGAACACCGAGGAATGGTTCTCGTTTGATCAGAAAGGCTCGCTCGGAAAACGCTTTTACGAAAAGTTCGAGGAATACCGGAAAAAGAATGGGATCCCCGAAAGCGGAGCGGCACGCGACGAGGAGCTGAAACGCTTCTCCTCGGTCATCACGGCTGAGAGAATCATGGAGTTCGCCGCTTTCGCCAAGGAAAAGACAAACCACAGACTCGTCATCGGATCCTTCTACGGCTACACGCTCGAATGCGCCGCCCCGGCGTCCTGCCACCACGCGCTCGGGATGATCCTTGACTGCCCCGACATTGATTTCATCTGCTCGCCCGTCTCCTACGCCGAAGGCCGTCCGGTCGGGATTGATCACGCCTGTATGCTCCCGGTAGACTCACTGAAAGCGCACGGGAAATTATATTTCGCCGAGAACGATACGAGAACTCATCTCTCAAAGGCTCCGAACGACCTTCCGCACTACAACAGTCCGGTCTGGTTCGGCCCCGAACCTGAAAAGTCGCGTGAGATCATCGCCTCGCACTTCGCCCGCGCGCTCACGCACGGTCACGCGATGTGGTGGTTTGATATGTGGGGCGGATGGTACGCCGACGAAGGATATATGAGACTTCTCGGGAACTGTCTTGAAATCTGCCGCGATTCACTCAAAAAGGACAGGACGAGTCTTGCCGAATATGCCATCTTTGTCGACGAGGCCGCGTATTCGAAGGAAGGCTGTGACAAATGGCTTAACTATCAGATAAGAAAGACTCTCGGCGCGGTCGGAACACCCTACGACATATATCTCATAAACGACTTTGAGTCGGTCCGCGAAAGATACAGATTCTTCGTCTTCCTCCGTCCGGCGGGTACTCCGGCACTCGACAAAGCGATATCCGACGCCGGGGAAAAGGGGTTTGTGATATCTCCGGAAAACCGCGGCATCACACCCGGAGAGCTTCGCTCGGTTCTGAAATCACACGGCGTCCACATCTGGCACGACTCAGACTCGGTAATCTACGCGTCTGGAAGTTATCTCTTCGTCGACTCGGAGGATCAGACTCTGAACGTCCCCCTGGGATTAAAGCTGACGAAAATTCTTTCGGAGCGGAACGCCGCGCTCTATGAGATAAGCCACGATACTCCGCGTTGATAAAGTTGATAAATAAGATTTCACAACCACGCCACAAAAAGCAAGAAAGGAAGCTTTTGTCACGCAAAAGCTGCTGGTGATATAAATGGTTGCACTCAGCAATTACCCTTCCGGACTCCTCGATCTTCTCGACCGCAAAGGGGTTTCGGAGGACAAGATAAAACTCATCGCCCGATGCGATATGAACAAGGACGGCGCGCACTGTGACTGCTTCCTTGTCGCGACCGGTGAGGAGCTTCTCATCGTCTCGGGAATAATGACGCTCAGGGGAAATCACGCGCATAAGCATTTCGCGGGCGCGGCGGTCTCACGTCTCGAGGCCGAGTTCAAGGAGCTGTCCTATGAATGTCATATGCTCGGCGATCTCGACGATTTCACGGTCGAGGAGCTTCTTTCGTCAGGAAGACTGACAGCGAAGAGCAAATCCGCCGACGGACGTCTGCTTCTCTCGGTTTTCACGAACACCTCGAAGTCCGAGATGCAGCTCTTCTGCAAGTACATAAAAAAGGTCAGAGAGGGCAAGGATTTCACGCTTGACGAGGAGGACTCGAAGGAATCGCTCTTCTGCCCGAAATGCGGGTCAAGATATCCGAACCCCGACCGCAAGATCTGCCCCAGATGCATGGACAAGGGCAAGCTGATGAAGCGGATGAGCGTCTTCTTCATAAAATACAAGTGGCAGATGGTGATAATCCTCGGAATGCTCGTCGTGATGAGCGTTCTGGGCGTCGTCTCGCCCTACATCGGCTCGGCCTTCTACTACGACGAGGTGCTTGACGAGAGCGGCGAGTTCTACGGTCAGATTCTGCTCGTTCTCTCGATGGTAATCAGCATGAGAATCGTTTCGACTCTCATCAATATGTTCAACGGAATCATCACGTCAAAGATCGCCGCGCTCATTTCCTACGATCTCAAGCAGACGATATTCAACGCGATTCAGCGGCTCTCGATCAGCTTCTTCACCGGACGTCAGACCGGAGGACTCATGAATCAGGTCAACAACGACGCGCAGACAATCTACTGGTTCTTCTGCGACGGATTCCCATATTTTCTCATCAACGTCGTTCAGATAATCGCGCTTGTCGTGATAATGTTCATTCTGAATCCGCTGCTCGCCTTCCTGTCGCTCATCACGGTTCCCTGCTTCTGCGTACTCGTGAAGTTCATCTTCACAAAGGACGACAAGCTCCACGCCAAACGCTATTCAAGCTCGCGCGCGATGAACGGCGCGCTCTCGGACGTTCTCGGCGGAATCCGGGTCGTCAAGGCCTTCTCAAAGGAAAAGAACGAGGTCAGACGCTTCAACCGCTATTCGACGCGTCTTGCGCAGAACGAGAAGAATCTCTCCGACTTCCAGAACCTCGCCTACCCCGCGGCCGATCTCTTACTCTATCTCGGAAACATCTTCGCGTGGGGATTCGGCGGCTGGATGGTAATAAAGGGAAACATGACCTACGGTCTCCTCATGACCTTCATCATCTACATGAACATGGTCTACAGCCCGATGTACTTCTTCGTCGACATGACCTACTGGGCGACCGACTGCTTCAACGCCTGCGCGAGACTCTTTGAGGTCATGGACGCCGTTCCCGACGTCGTGGAGCCTGAAAAACCGGTGCCGATGGACAATATGCAGGGCCGCGTCACCTTCAAGGACGTCGAGTTCTCCTATGTCAAGAACCGCAAGGTCATCGACGGAATCAGCTTTGATATCGAGCCGGGCAAGGTCATCGGAATCGTCGGCCACACCGGAGCCGGAAAATCCACTCTGGCCAATCTTCTGATCCGCCTCTACGACGTGACCTCGGGTGAGATACTGATCGACGGCGTGAACGTGAAGAATATTTCCTTCGCCGATCTCAGAAAGAACATCGCGATCGTCTCGCAGGAGACCTATCTCTTCATGGGAACGATTCTCGACAACATCCGATACGCGCGTCCCGAGGCGACCCTTGACGAGGTCATCGAGGCCGCAAAGATCGCCGGAGCGCACGACTTCATAATGAAGCTCCCCGACGCCTATTCGACGCGCATCGGCTTCGGCTACAAGGATCTCTCAGGCGGCGAGCGTCAGAGAGTCTCGATCGCCCGCGCGGTTCTCAGAAACCCGAAGATCTTAATTCTTGACGAGGCCACCGCCGCGATGGACACCGAGACCGAGCGTCAGATCCAGACCGCGCTTGAAAGACTTGTTAAGGGACGCACGACGATAATGATCGCCCATCGTCTCTCGACGCTCCGCGACGCGGACAAGCTCATAGTTATCGAAAACGGAAAGATGCCCGAGTTCGGAACACATCTCGAACTCATAAACAAGAAGGGCATATACTACAACCTCTACCGTATGCAGGTCGAAGCTCTGAAGAACATCGGTATCGAGGCATAAGGAGGAATCACAAATGGCTGAAAACATAAAAGAAAACAAGAACTCCGGCGTCCCGGCCGAGCTTTCCGGCATAGTGAAGATAACATATCTTGACAAGTCTAACACGACTCTGACCGAAAAGAACGGCTTTCTCGGTCTCCGCGCCATAGTCGACAAGCCCGACGACCCGCTCCTCGCCGAGAAGGATGAGAAAAAGGACGAAAAGAAGGACGGGGACGGCAAGAAGGACGAAAAGCCCGAGGAAAAGGTTCACTATCCCGAGGAGGACAATCTCCCCGAGGGTAAAATCCTGAAGGTCGCGGATCGCATTTATCTCTCGCGCGCCTTCCCGTTCGATATGCCGCACGACTACATATCGGTTCTCGACAAGGACAAGAAGGAGATCGGCTTCATCCGCTCGCTCGACGATTTTGACGAGCCGCAGAAATCCATGCTTCTCCGCGAGCTTGACGCGAAATACTACACGCCGACGATAAAGAAGATTCTCTCGGTCAAGGAACGCTACGGCTTCTCCTACTGGAAAACCGAATGTGAGTTCGGCGAAAAATCCTTCACGCTTCAGGACACCTACCGGAGCATAATCAAGGCCTCGAATCCCGACGGCTCGGAGCGTTTATTCATCCTTGACGTCGACGGAAACCGTTATGAGATCCCCGACGTTGAAAAGCTCGACCGCCAGAGCTTCAAGAAGATCGAACTCTACTTATAATCCTCGCGAAGGCGAAAGGAAGTGAATCCCCAGAAAATGGAAAACGCAACAAATCAGGCCGAACTCGCCGAGCGCGAGGCGGCCGAAAAGCTCGCCGCCAAAAAAGAAAAAATGTGGCATAAGCTCCACGCGGCCGATCCGGATTTCAAAAAGGACGACGCCGTTGTGATCTTCGACTTCAATTTAACCGATCACGTGAATCCCGGAAATCCGGAAAATCAGCTGACAAACGGAGTCTGCGCGCTGACGAAAACCGCGCTCCTTGTCTATGAAAACGGTAAGCGCACAAAGGAAATTCCGCTCGAAAAGGCGGAGGACTTCAAAATCACGGCGGGGGTCGGAAGCGTCACGGCCGACTGCGTGCTTGACGGCGCGGATTATCTCATCTGCCGCTCGGACGCGTCGAAAACGTCAGAGTACGCCGCCGTGATGAAGCGGATAAACCGATTCAAAAAAACTGGTGAATTCAGCTTTGAATACATGAAGGATCTCTCGAGATTCTGCGAGAAATGCGGACGTCCGCTCCCGCCGGGATCGTCGGTCTGCCCCCACTGCGTCGACAAGAAGGGCGTCATGAAGCGTCTCTGGGACATAGCGAAGCCCTACAAATGGTATCTCGCCGTCTCGATCGTGCTTTTCTTCGCGATCACCGCGGTGAATCTTCTGAATCCTTACCTCAACCGGATCCTCGTTGACAATTTCATAGAGTCAAAGAACCCGGAAAACGTGCTTCTGACAAGCTTCATGGCCGTGATAATCTCGCTGGCGGCGGTGCATATCGTCGCCCAGCTTCTCGGAATAATCAGAAGCCGCGTGCTTGTCATAACCTCGAACAAGGTCATAGTGAGGCTCCGCGAGATGGTCTTCTCGAAGATACAGATGATGTCTATCTCGCGCATTTCAAAGCGCACGGCGGGCGAGCTGATGAACCGCGTCAACAACGACACCTCGCAGATTCAGAACTTCATCACAGGACTCATGCCCGACCTCGTTCAGCAGTCGCTGATCCTCATCTCGGTCTCGGTCATGCTTTTCGTCTACGACTGGAGACTGGCACTTCTGATCCTCTTCCCCGCGCCGATCGTGGCGGTCTCCTTCCGGAAGTTCTGGAATTTCATCGGCCCGATGTACGGCCGCTCGTGGAACATCTACTCGAAGGCCGACACGACATTACATGATATCTTCTCGGGAATCCGGGTTGTCAAGGCGTTCGGAATGGAAAAGCGCGAATCGAAGCGTTTTGACGACGTCTCGAAGGAATACCGCGACATTTCGATACGCAACGAGCGGATCTGGGCGACGATCTGGCCGTGGCTCAACTTCTTCATGGGCATCGGCGAGTTCTTCTTACTCTTCTACGTCGGAAACAAGATAATCGGCGGGACGATGACGCTCGGTGAAATGTCGCAGTTCTCGGCATATGTCAGCATGATCTACGGTCCGCTTCGCTGGATCGCGAATCTCCCGCGGAGAGTCGCGCAGTTCTCGACGTCGACAGCCAAGGTCTTCGAGATAATCGATGAGAGAATCGACGTCCCCGACCGTGAGAACGCAAAGGATATCGCGATAGAAGGAACCATCGACTTTGAAAACGTCTCGTTCGGCTACGACGAGTCGACCGACGTGCTCAAGAATGTTAATCTTCACATCAAACCGGGAGAAATGATCGGAATCGTCGGAAAATCCGGCGTCGGAAAATCGACTCTCATAAACCTTCTTATGCGTATGTATGATATCGGCGAGGGTTCGATAAAGGTCGACGGAGTTGATATCCGCGATCTCTCGCAGGATTGTCTCAGGTCGCAGATCGGAGTCGTATTGCAGGAGACCTTCCTCTTCGCCGGAACGATCTACGATAACATCGCCTACGCGAAGCCCGACGCGACGCGCGACGAGATCATCACGGCCGCCAAGATCGCCGGAGCGCATGAATTCATAATGAAGCTTCCCGACGCCTACAACACGAAGGTCGGCGAAAAGGGTCACACGCTATCAGGCGGCGAGCGTCAGAGGGTTTCGATCGCCCGCGCGCTTCTTCACAATCCGCGGATTCTCATTCTCGACGAGGCGACGGCCTCGCTCGACACCGAGACCGAGCGTCAGATTCAGGAATCGCTACAGAAGCTCATCAAGGATCGCACGACACTGGCGATCGCGCACCGGCTCTCGACACTCAGAAACGCGACAAGGCTCATCGTCCTTGACAAGGGGACCGTCGCCGAGGTCGGAACGCACGACGAGCTCATGCGTAAGAAGGGCATCTACTACGGTCTTGTCATGGCACAGCGTCAGATGTCTAAGATGGCACCGAAGAACGGCGGAAAGGTCGAGAAGGTTTCATGAAATTACAGTATGACGGCATAATCATCCGAGACGCCGAAGTTCACGACGCGCCGCTTCTCGCGAAATGGTGGAACGACGGCGAGGTCATGGCACACGCGGGCTTTCCGGACGGACTCGGAACGACTTCCGAAAAGGTTGAGAAGGAGCTTCTGTCCCATCCCGGGCAGCGGCTTATGATCGAATACGAAGGCGAGTCGATAGGCGAGATGTGTTACGAGCCCTTCAAACCGGGAGAAAAGGCACTCTGTTCGGGCTATGTCGTCAAAGGAAACCACGGCGCGGCCGAGATCGGAATCAAGATCTGCGTCCCCGGAAGGCGCGAAAAAGGGCTTGGACGGATATGTCTCTCGATGCTGGTAAAGGAGCTTTTCCGGCTGGGGTTTGACGAGATAATCCTCGACACGATGGTTGACAATCTCCGCGCGAGACACGTTTACGAGCTTATCGGTTTTGAGATATTACGAGTGAACGAAAACATCTGGACGGCTCCGGACGGGAGAAGCTATTCGAACGTTGACTACCGGCTCATTCCCGAAAGGTTCAATGATTTCACGAGATAAAATCGGCGGGGGCTGTCGCTGCACGACAGCCCCCTTTGTCTGGAGCTTTTATGGAAGACCGCGCCGCCGTCCCGGACTGCGCGATCGCGGAAGCCCGCGGCCGCAAAGCGGCCGCGGGGGCAGGCGGCACGAATGTGCCGTCGGCCTCGCCCCGCGAGGTCGATGGCGCGCGGAGCGCGCCACCTGCACT
>CAKSVM010000045.1 GCA_934503195.1 uncultured Eubacteriales bacterium | reverse complement strand
CCCTGCCGGCGGCCGACGGCCGCCGTCAGGGGGCAGGTGGCGCGCTCCGCGCGCCATCGACCTCGCGAGGCGAGGCCGACGGCACATTCGTGCCGCCTGCGGGCGAGCGAAGCTCGCCGTGAAAGCTCGCCCGGATAGTTCCCCGGATTCTACGCCCGCGCAGCCCGTCCATATTGCCTGCCTGCTTTCTTGGCGGTATCCCTGCTTTCACCCATCCGCGTTTTCCGTAAACATCGTTTGCCCGCGTTTCTCCGTCTTTCCACTCCCGCCGCGACTCTGGAATCTCACTCCGACTTGCAAACATCCCACCGATCTTCCGCCTACGGCGAACCGCCGCCGGAAGAATTTTTTTATACTGCCCGGAAAAAATCGCAAATCCTCTTGCAAAACGGGGATTTGCGTGGTATAATAGTCTTGTCAGATAAAACAGCCAGGCGGTTTTGTACGCCTTTGCCGGGCGGCTTTTATGAAGAATGGTTAGCTTGCACTAACCCATCATGCAAAACGACTGAAAACTCGGAGGCGGAGATCATATGAACGAAAAAATCACTCTTTCCGGTGTGCCGGAGACTATGTTGCAAACCATTTATGCCCGCGCGAAGGAGAGCGGCGGACGCGGCGCGATTCATGACAAAAAGGCCGAGGAGATCATCGGCGGGCTTGATTATGATTTCTCTCTCGCCGAAAAGGATCGCGCGATGCACGACGGCGTCATCGCGCGAACTATAGTCCTTGACAGCCTTGTGCGCGATTTCCTATCGGAAAATCACGGCGCGGTGGTCGTGAATATCGCCTGCGGACTCGATACCCGCTGCTATCGGATGAAGGGATATTCGCACTGGTATAATCTCGACCTCCCCGAAACGATCGCCGTGCGCGAAAAGCTCCTCCCCGAGAGCGGCGTAATCTCGACAATCGCCATGTCCGCTATGGACGACTGGGGAGCTTTGGTCTCTGAATCCGGCTCCCGCGCGCTTGTAATCATCGAGGGGCTGACAATGTATCTCTCTGAATCCGACGTGAAGCGGATCTTTGAGGTTATCTCCGCGAGATTCGAGAACGTGTCGATCTTTGTCGAAACGATGAATCCGATGGTTGTGAAAAGCTTCAAGGAGAAGTCGATCGAGGGAAGCGGCGCGAAATTCAGCTGGGGCGTTAAGGACGGCAAGGCTCTCGAAAAGCTTCTGCCCGGCTTCTGCCTCATCGGCGAGCACAGTCTGACCGAGGGAATGGCGGCTTTCGCACCGATTTACAAGCTGCTTGACAAAATTCCGCTTGTCCGGAATATCTCAAACAAAATTATAATGCTCTCAAAAGAGTAGATGAAGTATTTTGAGTGCGGATTCCTGATCCGGAGCGGTGACACTCCGCGGCGCGCTTTTACGGATATGGGAAACGGTTCGCCGGCTCTTGCGGGAATCCCGCGCTCTTCGGAAGAGCTGCGCGGCGCACAGGTTATCGCGTGAAAAACGAGAAAGTGAGGAAACGAAATGAAATATAGAATCGAGAAAAACACCGTGCAGGAGACGCTGGTCATCCCGCTTTACGGCAGAAAAATGTGTTCGGAGCTTTATCCGAATCTCTATCGCGACGAGACGGCTGTAAGGCTTATGAAGGAGATTGACTATGATTTCTCGGCACTCGAAAAGAAGTCAGAGAGCATGATGCAGAGATTCGGCTTTCTTGAGGCCGCGATGCGTCAGAACGACCTCGCCTTTGAGGTGCGCGACTATCTGAAATCCCACCCCCGCGCGGCCGTGGTGAACCTCGGCTGCGGGCTTGACGACACCGGACGAAACTGCGACAACGGAAGCTGCAAGATCTATAATCTCGATTTTCCCGGAGTGATTTCGGTGCGGAATGAACTGCTTCCCACCGGGGAGCGCGAGAAAAACATCCCCTGCGACCTTAATGACACGGCGTGGTTCAATGAAATCGACGCCTCGGAGGGCGCGTTTTTCATCGCCGCCGGAGTGTTCTATTATTTTCTCAAAGAGCAGGTGAGGACACTCGTTTGCAAAATGTCAGAGGCATTTGGCGGCGGCGTGCTTGTCTTCGACGCGGCGAATAAAAAAGCGGTGAAGCTGATGCTCAAAACGTGGATAAAGGACGCCGAGATAAAGGACGTCGGCGCGTATTTCTCGGTCGAGGACGCCGAACGCGAAATTTCGGCTTGGAATCCCGCTCTTAAGGTCTCGACCCGCGGATATATGCTCGGGTACAATGATCTTAAGGATCCGTCGGTCAGCGGATTTTTCCGCTTTTTGTCAAAGGTCGGCGATGGGATGATGAAGATGCGGATCGTGAAGATCTGCTTTGGCGAGTAAATTTGATCTGAAAAGGATGAAAAAACACAATGCGGAATTTCAATGACATCGGGATTTCGGATAAGCTCGACTGGCCGCGCGTCAAAAAGCTGCTGACCATCGGTTTTATTGCCTCACTGCTCCATTTTGCCGGGGACATGATTCTTGGTTGGGGAGTTGAGGACGAGACGGCGGAGGGAATTTTGCGGATGCTCTCGGCGTACACTTCCACCCCGGACGGCGGAATTTTCGCGGCGGCACTTCTCGGGCTTTTCGGAATGACGCTCAAAGGGCTGAGCTTCTTTGGGATCTACCGATTGATGGCCGGACGCTCGCCGGAGTGCGCGCACAGCTACCGGGCGGGAATCTTCGGATATCTGATTTTCGGAGCCTGCGGCTTTCATGTGCCGACCTGCGCGATTGTCTTTCTGGCGAAGCATGGACTCGCGGACGAGCCTTTAATAAAATACGCCGCTTACTTCCTTCTTCCGGCTTTCATTCTCTTCTGGATCTTCTTCGCTGTTCTCGAAGTCACAAGGATAAAGGCCTTCGCGGCCGGGAAGATGCCGTATCCGAGGTGGTGTCTGATCTTTTCGATGCCGATCGGAATGCTTATCGCCGTTCTGCCGAATGTTTTCGGGAATCAGCCTTTCGTGAACGCGATGACCTGCGTTTGGATAGCCTTTGGCAGGCTATGGAGTTTTGGCGGACTGCTCGTGACTATGAAAAAAGCGCGGAACTGACAGATTGTGTGAAAAGCAATGGCTGAATTCGTTTAAGGTAAGCGGAATATCGATATGGTCTATGATACATTGTCTCCGTCCCGGACGCGAAGGAAGGCCGCGAGAACATGATAAAATATCTGATGGAATGAACGGAGGAATGTAAGATGAAATATAATGGCTTTTATTTTCTGATTTTTCAGGGGCAGATGAAGAAGGTTATTGAGGAAAGGTACGGAAAGCCGTACGCCGGAGAGGTAATGAAAAAGAGCCGGGTGGTCTATCGTGAACTGGTCGAAAAGGCCGACGATATCGGCGATGACAATCCGATGGCGTATAACGAGCTTTTCGCGCTGGCCTTTGTCGCGCCTTATATCGCGAGCGAAAAGAAGATTCCGCCCGAGACGATACAGGAGATGATGCGCCGCTCGCTTCACCATATCAAATGGTATTTCGGCATGACCGACCTCAATACCGAAAAGGGCAAGGCGGCGAACAAGAAGGTCATCGTGAAGTATGTGAAGTGGTACACTCCCAAAAAGGAGCGTATGTATCCGACGTCGTTCAAGGTGGATTTTGTCGGCCAGCCGGGAGAGGGAGCGTGTTATTACCGGATCACGCGCTGTCCGATCTGCGCTTACGCGAAAAAGCTCGGTGTGTCCGAGCTGATGCCGCTTTTCTGCGAGCTTGACAACGTTATGATAAATCTTCAGCACGGAGTGCTGCACCGGAAGCAGACGATCGCTTCCGGCGGGGAATACTGCGATTATTACATTACCGGGAACATGGAATGATCTGTGGCATCTCGCGGAGTCAGTTGTACGCGCTGAGACGCTGCCCTTTTGCGGCAAGCTTTCTGAACTTTCCCGGACTGACGCCTTTCGCGGATCTGAAAATCTTTATGAAATAGCTCACATCGTCGAATCCCGACGCTAGCGCGCAGTCGGTGATCGACATTTCACGGTCGGTCATCAGAAGCTGCTCCGCGAGATTTATCCGGAGCTGCGTGATCAGCTCCGAAACCGTCAGATTCATTGAGGAACGCGCGATACGCGCCAGATGACTGTAGCTTATGTGAATCGCGTCGGCGACATCGTATGGCGAGATTTTCTCGGTTATGTGATTTTCGATGTAAATCTGTGCATCGAGAAGATATCCTAAGCTCCGTTCGTCCTTCTCGGCTGAGAACATGAATATTTCATATAAAAGTGCGTGGATTTCAAGAATCACACTCCGCATCCGGAGTTCACGCGCAGTTCCCTTCGCGAAGAATATTTCAGAGCCTTTCGTAAGCAGCGCGCGCAGGTCGGAAAGCCAGTCCGAGTCCCCGCTCAGCACACAGTTCCTGCCGGGCTTCATATATCTGAACGGTGCCAGATACTTCATGTTCGAAAACGATATGTCCGACGTGTAGATTATCGGCTCGGTGTAGCCGAAGACAATCGACGAACACGGCAAATCGTTCGCCTTGTATGTGTAATGAACCGAGTGCGGCGGGATGACGGCAATGCCGCCCTCACTCAGAATGAAATTCTGATCGTTTATTGATATCCCCCGCGAACCGCTTGTCACATAGAGTATCTCAAAACAGTCGTGCCAGTGCGACGGACAGCGTTCGGCGCGCGTGCCGTCGCTTTTTTGTAGTGTAATATCAAAATCGTCCGTCAGCTTTGAGCCGAAACACAGCGGAATACTGCTTTTTATACCCATATTTCCTCCGATCGATGATAGATGAGTCATATTTTGCGATAGATGTATTATAGCATATTTCGGGCCGGAATGCTATAATGAATATGTAAATTTTCATGGGAGGAAACAAACAATGAAGAAAATAATCACATTTGTTCTGCTCGCGTCGATGCTTATATCGGCCATGTCCTGCGGCTCGGAGGGGAATGTCACGCCGTCCGTGACCACTGATCCGTCAACTGGTGGGGAGGAGAGTACGGCCGATATTCTTCCGGTCGAGGATTTCGGCGGAAAGAGCTACCGCCTTGTCTGCTATGAACGCGTCGCAAGCGATTTCATCAGCGACGAGGTCAACGGCGATATCGTGAACGACGCTGTTTTCGAACGGAACGCGAAAATCGAGGAAACCTATAAGGTGAAGCTCGAATTCACAAACGGCGGCCCTGACGGCGACATGAAGAATTACGTGAACAATTCGATCCTCGCCGGAGACAACGAATTTGACGTCGTTTCACAGCATATAATCCACATGGGCAAGATGGCGACGAATAAGCTTCTCCGCAACTGGTATGACGTCCCGAACATTGATTTTGATCACGAGTGGTGGTCACACTGCGTAAAGGACAACCTCACCTACAACGGCGTGGCTTATATCGCTCTGGGCGATGTGCTTCTCAATGGACTCGGCTACGCGATGTGCGTCTTCTATGACACCGAAAAGGCCGAGAGCTACAACGCGGGCGATATCTACGGTATGGTTCGCGAGGGCAAATGGACGTTCGATAAGCTGAAGAGCATCGTCAAGGATGTCTATACCGATCTCAACGGCAATGGGCTTCCCGACAATGAGGATTTCTTCGGCTTCTGCACAGGCTCGGGAACGGCGGTCAACGCTTACTGCTGGTCGTTTGACAACCCGATAATGCGGACAAGCAATGGCAAGCCCGAATATGTCTTCATGAATGACCGCACTCACGAAAAGCTCGCGTCGCTTATTGAGTTCCTGAACAATTCCGAGGGCGTTTACTATCAGTCAAGGGAGAGTCAGACTCAGAGCTACGATTTCTTCGCGAACGGACACGCGATGTTCATTGACGGCTACGTGCAGGCAAGCTTCACGAAGTCCCGCGATCTCAAAGCCGATTTCGGAATGGTTCCGTATCCGAAATTCGACGAGAATCAGGAGAATTATTATACGCTCGTCGACGGCGCGCATTCCGGACTCGCGGTTCCGGTGACCGTACCGGATGAGGATCTCGGCTTTGTCGGACTCATCACCGAGGCTCTCTGCAAGGAGACGAAGGAATCGGTCGTGCCGAAGTACTATGAGATCGCGCTCAAGGAAAAATATACACGCGACGACGGCTCGATCGAGATGCTTGACCTCATAATGGACAGCCGGACATATGATTTCGGCTACATCTACGATTCGTGGAGCGGCGTTCTTCTGAAGATCGAAAATCTCACGTTCGCCGACAGCACCGACGTGGCGTCTTGGTACGCGGGGATCCAGAGCAGCGTGGAAGCCTATTATGACACACTTTTCGGACTGTTTGAGGAAAAATAAAATTATCACGGAGAAAGCTCCGTATCGGAGACAAAACATATGAAAAATCCATTCGCAAACTCACTCTGGCTCACCACTGACCGAGACATCGGCTCCGCTTCGCCGATCATAAGGAAAACCTTCCGCGTTGGTTCCATCACTGAAAGAGCGACGCTTTATGTCACCGGACTCGGATATTTCGAGGTGCGCCTTAATGGGAAGAAGCTCGGAAACGAGTACTTCCAGCCGGTCGCGTCGGACTATGAAAAACGGAATTTCACGAAAATTCTCTACCCTTGCCGCGACCATTTCACGCATAGGATCTACTACAACACCTACGACGTCACAGGACTTCTTCGCGAAGGGGAGAATCTTCTCGAAATTCAGCTCGGCGGCGGATGGTATGTCCAGAAGGAGCGGATCGCCGAGGGCGAAATGTCCTTCTCCGACCGCTGCAAAGCGATCTTCGCGCTCGACCTTGGCGGCCGGATAGTCTTCTCTGACGGGACTGAGGTCTGGACGCGCAGTGAGATCACAAGCACAGAGCTGTTCATCGGCGAGGTCATCGACCCGTCAGCCGCGGCGGGCGGGGAATATCCGGTCGCCGTCGCAGCTCCGACCGAATCGGAGCTCTCGCCGTCAATCGGCGCGCCGGACAGGCTCATCCGGACGACAAAACCGGAAAAAATCGGCGAAAAGAACGGCCGCGCGGTCTGGGACGCGGGTGAGAATATCAGCGGCGTCGTCCGGATTGTCTCGAAGGAAGGCTATAAAGGAAAGGTTACGCTGAGATTTTCCGAGGAGCTTCGCGACGGCGAACCCGATTTCCTGTCAAGCGGTTCACATCACACCGGAGCTTCCGGAAGAAATCAGATCATGACCGACGAGTTTGTCTGCGACGGCACTAAACGGGTGTTCGAGCCGAAATTCGTCTGGCACGCGTTCAGATATTTTGACATCGAGGGCGAGATCGGATCGGCCGAGGTGCTTGTGATTCACGCCGACGCGAAGGTGACATCGACCTTTGAGTCGGATTCCGAGGGGATGAATTATCTCTACGAAACCTACATCCGCACAGAGCTTGACAATATGCACGGAAGCTTTCCGTCCGACTGCCCCCACCGCGAAAGACTCGGATACACCGGCGACGGTCAGATAACGGCAAAGACCGCGATGATGATCCTCGACACGAAGGAATTCTACCGCAAATGGATCCGCGATATCTTAGACTGTCAGGATAAGGACAGCGGACATATTCAGCACACCGCGCCGTTCATGGGCGGCGGAGGCGGTCCGGGCGGCTGGGGATCGGCGGTCGTCGTCGTTCCGTATCAGTACTGGAAGAGCTTCGGCGACGTTTCGGTTCTCCGCGAATCGCTTCCGGCGATGAAGAAGTGGATCGGATATCTTGAGTCGCGCTCAGAGAATCATCTCGTTGTCCGCGAGGAGGAGGGCGGCTGGTGCCTTGGCGACTGGTGTACGCTCGGAAAATGCGAAGTCCCCGCGCCGCTTGTCAACAGCTGGTATCTCGTCAAGGATCTCGATATGATGAGAGAAATCTGCGAGGCACTTGGCGAGGAATTTGACGAGCGTTTCGAATCGCTCCGCGAAAACACCCTCGCGGCGATAAAGGAGACCTATTTCAAGGGCGAGTTCCTGAATAAACAGGGAATACCGGTCTACGGCGCGACGCTCGGATTTGTAAGTCCGGACGCGGTCGCGGAATATTACGAAAATCTCGGCCACTTTGACACCGGATTCCTCTGCACCGACATTCTCTGCGAGCTGCTTTTTGAGAGCGGACACGGCGAGGTCTTCGAAAAGCTTCTCAGGAGCGAGGAGCCGGGCGGATATCTCTTCATGAAGCGTCACGGCGCGACCACGATCTGGGAGAACTGGACGGGCGGCTCGCACTGCCACCCGATGTTCGGCGCGCCGGCAAGACAGCTTTTTGAGGGAATACTCGGAATAAAGCAGGAAAAATCCTCAATCGGCTGGGAAAAAATCGTCTTCGACCCGTATCTTCCCGAAAAAATGAACTTCGCAAAGGGAAGCGTAACGACTCCGCGCGGAGTCATAAGCGTCAGCCTTGAAAGGCGGAACGGAGCGGTTCAGAAGAGGATCACCGTTCCAGACGGAATCACGGTGAGTTACCGATAAAACGAATAGTCATAACGCCATGCGTCCACGCGAAAGCGGAAGAGACGTACGGCGTTTTCTTGTCTTCCGAAAACCCCTGGTTAGACCGGGGGGTTCAACCAAGGCTATGCCTATAAGTCTTGAAAAAGTTAGCTCCCTTTGATATAATAAGAGTGCGGCTACCAACTGCACAAAAAATATCAAAGGGAGGTCATCACAAAATGAGTGAGGACATACATAGTTTATCACATACGAAATGGAAGAAAGTGAATATAATAAACGCTGAGGTGTGCCCGGATCACATACATATGTTGATTGAGATACCCCCGAAAATGAGCGTATCAGGTTTCATGTGATACTTGAAGGGAAAAAGCAGCCTGATGATATACGAGAAGTGGGGGAACATGAAGTACAAGTACCGGAACCGTGAATTCTGGTGCCGCGGATACTACGTTGACACAGTTGGAAAAAACACCAAGGCGATCAGCGAGTACATAAGCAACCAACTCAAGGAGGACGAACTGGGCAACCAGTTAACGTTCGACGACGTCGACCCGTTTACGGGTGGCAGGTAAACTGCCTTCGCGCGTGGTAGTCGTATATACGCCTTTTAGGAGTAGCTGGTAGAATAGGGCTTTGCCCGTCTATGAAAAGCCCCCGGCTTTGCCGGGGGATATTTACTGTTTTCTCAAAATATGAGATATTTCCGGAAAAGGAAAGCCGTCGCAATCGGATCAGCTTTCGGCCGCCGTGGACTACCGACACGTGTCCGCTCGCAGCGTCCTGAGCTTCCTGTCAGAAGACTTTTCTTGGGGACGTTTCTCGTGAAAGACATTCCTCGACTGAACCATAAGCCGCGACGTATTTTTTCGGAGTCATGACATAGACCTGCCGGAATGTGCGGATGAAATGCGACACGTCACCAAAGCCGGAACACGCCGCCGCTTCGGCTACCGTCATGCCTGAACGCATGGATTTGAGTGCGTTTCGCAATCGTACATTTGTCAGAAATTTCCGCACCGTCATCTGTGTGTAAAATCTGAAATCCCGATCTAGCTTTGTCCGGCTGATGAAAAAATGCTCCGCGATTACATTCGAGTCGAGCGGCTCGGAGAGATTCTCTCGGATATATTTCATTACCTCGCCGATATACAGTCCGCCGTTGCCGGAAATCCCGTTTTCCGGCGCGATATGCTCAATCTCGCGGAGAATCGCTATGAGAAGCGGAAGTCTGAGATGCCTGTTCATATCGCTTGTCAGCGGATCCATGAGCCGCGTCAGACGCGAAAGCTCAAGCGCGCTTATCGGTATCCCGCGGAATCCTGACGTGAATACACGATCCGGGTCGGATATCTCCGGATCAATACCTCTCAGAAACTCCCGGTCGAAATATACATTTTGACGTTTGTACGGTACAATCTGGTCAGAGTTCACAAAATGCACCGTGTATGGCCGATGGAGAAGCAGGCATGGAGCGGTTATCATCACGTGAAGATTGCTGGAGTCGATGATGATATTACCCGACGAACAGAGCGAAAGCTCGTATTTGTCGTGTATGTGATTAACCGCTTTGAAATCCGATATGTCATATCGCGGATTTTCAGCCATAAACATATCGGGGTATTCGATAAATAGCGATTTCATTTCTGAGCCTTTCAGATCATATTTTATATAAATCAGTGTATTCTGGTTGATTTTGCATATTATTATATCATATTAGAATACTTTTGTCAACATGAATATGCTATAATTTATATAAAATATGTGAGCTTCGAAAGGAATAAACAAATGACAGCAAAAATCTCAAAATCACTTGCCGCGTTTCTCGCCATCGCACTTCTCACGACCGCTTGTGGAACGCCGACCATTACTCCGTCTGACGAAACGACTGAAACGCCCTCGACCGCGGAAGATATCGCGTCCGATACCGCTGAAGACCTTTCAAAGGACAATCTTCCCGACGATCTGGATTTCTCAGGACGTGAATTCAGAATTTTCAGCCGACTTCAGCCGTGGTTTAACGGAAGCTGGATCTCGGAGGAGGAGACCGGAGAGGTCATAAACGACGCGGTTTATAAACGCAACGGACGAGTGATGGATCGCTTCGGCATAACGATCACGGAGCTTGGCGGCGGCAGCAGCGATCAGGCGCGCAACTCAATCATTGCGGGGGATGATTCATTCGATATCGTGAACACCCGCTGCTCAATCGCGTTTGACTACGCCGGAGAAAAGCTTTTCTTCAGTCTTGACGACCTTAAGTACATAGATCTCTCACGCTCATACTGGGACGATCAGTTAAATGAACGAGTTTCGATCTGCGGCAAGAGCTATTTCGCGGTCGGTGCTTCAAATCTGACCGGATACGATTACACGCACGTTCTCGTGTTTAATAAGGATCTCGCGGAGAAAAAGAAGGTCGGGGATCTCTATTCACTGGTGAAATCCGAAAAATGGACGCTCGACTCCTATTCCTCGGTCGTGAAGGATTTCAGCGAGGATATGAACGGCGACTCGGTGATGGACGAGTCGGATCTTTACGGATATCTTTCACAGCCCAAAGCCGTGCTTCCAGCTTTCTGGATAGCCTCGGGAGTGCTTTCGATAAACGTGAACGACAAGGGCGAGCCGGAATTCACGATGCCGTCCGACCGTAAATTCCTCGAAGTCTTCGACAAGACCTTTGAGATAACCTACGACAACAACTCATGGTATAAGAACTCCACGGATAATAATAATGACAGCACGCTGATAAATATGTTCCAGAGCGGCAAGGGGCTTTTCATGGATATGACATTTTTCTATATCGCGTCGCTCCGCGATATGGACGCGAATTTCGGAATCCTTCCGTATCCGAAGTATGATGAGGAGCAGGAGAGTTATCTCTCACGCATCGAAGGAATTGAGCTTACGGGAGTCCCGGTGACGGCGGATCCGGATTTTGTCTCGGCGGTGCTTGAGGCACTGGCGTGCGAGTCGGCGTCGACCGTGGTTCCGGCGTATTACGACGTCGCGCTGAAGACCAAGTATACGAGAGACAACGAATCGGCGGATATGCTGGATCTGATCTTCGAGAACCGTGTATTTGACCTCGGCGACACGATCTGGTGCGATATGATCCGCGACGGAGTATTCAAGCCGATGTTCACCGACAACGACCGCGCGCTCTCGTCGAAGTTCGCCACTATGCAGAGCGCGATGGACGAGAAGATCGCCGCTACAATAAAGGCTTTTACTGAATAGAGCTTTCGACGGCTGTCTGCTACGTGGCGGATCGAATGATTTTTTCCAAATAACGTATTATTTCTCAGGAACAAGGAGACTTAACAAATGAAAAGAATTTATCCGCGATCCTCAGATCACTCACGCTCGTAATGGTACTCTCCGTCGGAATTTACGCAGACGGATGGTCTGATGAGGTAATATGCAACGCGGCTTACGGCACTCCCGTAATTGACGGGAATGTGGCTGATTGGACAAAAGCCGAGTCGCTTAAGATCACCCTTGATGATCCGGTAGTCAATAAGTACGGTATGTATCAGGGCAACTGGCAGGATGCCGGTAAGAGAGACAGTAAGGATTTTTCGTCTGATATACGTTATATGTGGGATGAAGACAACCTTTACATATATGAGAAACGCGTTGACGATGATGTATTACTTACCGTAAACTCGAATGCGCCTTGGGCATCCGCTGACGGAAATCTGATATTCCTCATGGTTGGCGACTGTGGAAGCGAGATCAACGCAGAGGGATGGAGTCATCACATCTTCTATATCGCCGGAAATGGAAACGGCGGAGAAGGCGGACAGGCAAGTGTCCGTATCAACAACCGCAAGGCAAAAAGCAGCAAGATTGTAAAATATGACGATATCAAGATCGCGTCTGAGAAAACTTCTGATGGTTGGGTGACGGAAATGGCTATTCCGTGGTCGATATTCCAGAAAGAAGTTCCCGGATTCAAACCGTCCGAGAATACCGTTATCGGTATGTCCTGCGTACCGATTGACTGCGATGATTCCGGGAACGATTTTTCTCAGCTTTGCTGGTTCAATCAGGCATCTCAGCAGAAGATCGCGGAAGGTTTTGATTACGGCGGATGGGCGGCTCTGAAGCTCGCGGCTCCGGCGGCCAAGGCGGCAGAAACCAAATCTCCGGCAACCGCTGACGCTGGTATTGTCAGTACGGCAATTCTTCTCGCCGCAAGCGCGATGGTATCTGCCAGAATAAAGAAACACTGATACATTAAAATTTATCTGAGAAATAATACGACAAAGGCTGTCGCAAGCGCGACAGCCTTTTTGTGGTTTCTTCACATCACTTCATCAGCCGATAGCTGTAGAACCCGTTCTCCCACTCAAACTCAATATGTCGTCCGGTGACGAGCGGAATACGCATTTCAAGCTTCTCGACTCCGGCCGGAATGTGCGGTCTGACGTCGACGTCGGTGAAGCCCGGTGCCTTCGGCGAGACTCCGATTATGTCCTCGATAAGCACCGAGATCGGCGCACTCGCCCACGGGTGACAGAGACTCGTGTTCCACTTCTTGTCCTTGCCCCACGCCTCAATGCAGCAGGTGTTCCCCTCGCGCGCCATGTTGTACCACGAATTCTCGTCCGCGCAGGTGATCATGTTCCAGATATCGCCCCAGAGTTCGAGTCGCGCGAGTGCTTTCAGCGTGAAATACGCCATGTAGACTCCGCAAGAGAAGCCTCTCTTGCGGATAAGATCCGCGATGTTCTTGTGCGACTCACTTTTCGCGAAGCCGAAGTAAAGCGGCAGTACGTTTGAGTGGAGCGCGCAGTGATCCGAAGTCTCGCTGTCGGCGTAGAGTCCAAGCTCCGGACGCCAGAAACAGCGGTTGTAGGCCTCAATGAGAGCCTCGGAGCGTCTCGCGCCCTCTTCAAGCCTGATTCCCAGAATGTCGATTATCTTCTCGGTGCAGATCACCGCGCCGATGTAGAAGGCGTTCATGACGTTGTGGACGCCCTTGCCGATTGGTATTGTCAGCGGGAAATCATAGTTGTCGCGGAGATTCGTCGGCCAGTCGACGAGATTCCACTTGCCGTCAACGCCGTCGAGAAGTCCGTCGTCGCGCTGCCATTTTTCAAAGTAGGTGAGCATTCTGTCGCAGACGCCCAGAAGCTCGGTCAGCCCCTCGCGGTCGCCCGTGAAGTCGTAATATCTGAGCGCGAGAATCGGGAACTGGAGCGAATAGTCGGCGATTTCCTGCATATACGATCCCGGCGTCACCGCCATGATTCCCTCGTCGATGAAGGTCGACTCGACCTGATTCCGGACGGCCTTGATAAAGAGCCTCGGGTCGCCCGAGAGCCAGAGCTGCGACGCGCTTGAAATCGTGAGATCTCCGGCGTACTGCGCCTTTTCGCGGCCGGGACAGTCGACGTAAACCTCCTGCGAGCCGAGCGTGACTCCGAGCTTGCAGATATCAAAGACCTTCTTGAGCACCTCGTCGCTCGTCTCGAGCAGGCAGGCGTTCTTGTCAAGCGGATAGTGACGCTCGACCGCCTTGAAGAATTCCACCGTCACTCCCTCGGGGATTATCAGCTCGGCGTATCTGAAGGCCTTGTAATCGTACTGATTCACGCTGTTTTCGCCGTCCTTAAGGATCACCGTCTCGTCGTATTCGCAGTTCGCGCGGGACTTCCAGCGGATTTCGGTCTCGGGCGTGAGGATTCCCTCGGGCGGATATGATTTGTCGGCGCGGGGCGCGAGTTCCTCGGCGCATCTGAGTTCGACGCTGTCGCCGTCTTTTCCGGTGACGGTGAAGCTGAGTCCGGCGGTGACCTCACGGCCGAAATCATAGATTATCGAGCGTCTCCCGTCGCCGCCCGGAGCCTTTTCGATGAAGGCGACCGGTTCGAGCGTGTGTACGTCAAGAAGCGGCGCGGGTTCCTTCGCGAACTCATAGTCGGGCTCCTTGACCCTGACGCGTTCCCATTCGGTCGGCGCGGCGCGGAGATCGAGATCCTCAAGAAACTGCGTCTGGTATCCGGTCGTGCGTTTTCCGACATATTTCCGGTCAAAGCGGCACTGCCAACTCTCGTCGGTTCCGAAGAGGAATTCCTCCTTCCCGCCCTCCTTTGAAATGAGGTCGAGCAGGAATCCGCATCTGAGGTCGCCGCTGTCAAACGAGCGGTTTATGAGTCCGTTGTAATATACCTCGGCCGTGATCTGATTCTCCCCGGCGACAAGATATTCCGAGACGTCGGTCTCGTTCCAGTTATAGCCCTTCGGATAGCCCTGCGCGGGGCCCTGACAGACGAATTTTCCGTTTACGTAAAGCTTATAGTAATCGTCGGCCGTGACTCTCACAATCACCTTTTCGGGAACGAGCGAGGCGATCTCAAAGCTTCCGCGAAAGTCGATGTGAAGATTCTGAAGCCCCGCGGGATGCGAATAGCCGATCTTTTCGCTTTCGCGGTGGAAGATGTTTATCGGTTCAAGATACAGAAACTCGGCCGGGGTTACGAATTTTCCAGAAAACATAGTCGTTTCTCCTTAAAAGTTTACCGCGCGTTTTATGGCGCGCGGCAAGGATGTTTTTTGTTTGGGTAATAAGCTGAATAAATCGGTTTTTTGCGCTGAAAAGACTTGAATTTATGGGCTTTTCAGCGCAAAACAACCTTAAGGCAATACCGCATAATTCTAAGTGCGTAGATGCGCCAGCGGATTTTTCGTCAGACTAAACAAAAATTCGCAGGCGTGGTAGGTCCCACGTCAAGAATTTTTGTGACGTATGACGGAAAAGACGCAAGCAGATGCGTGCTTAAGGCGTCAGCCGCGAATTGTGCGGTATTGCCTTAAATCAGCGTTTCCTTAGAACGCTATCTCGTCGTTTTCGCGGAGATATTTCTCGCGCATACGTCTGCGCTTTCTCTCGCGGAGATTTTCGGCGATGGTCTTTACCGTAAGCGTGACGGCGGTCACGGCCGCGCTTATCCCGAGAAGAATCAGGATGAGTCTTATCACCGGGATCGAATAGTCTCCCTTTGCGCTCAAAGTGAAGAGCGGCGCGCTTTCGTGTCCCTTTCTGACGATCGACGCCGAGGAATCGAAGCTGCTTCTTATCGTGAGTCCCTTGCAGGATTCAAGACGCCTCATGAGCTTTTTAGCGTCCTTTTTCAGTTTCTTAAGCTGTTTTGACATGAAAATTCTCCTTTGTCACTTGCGTTTTTCATGGTCGGAGATGTTCGGGCGCGCGGTCTCGACAGACTTCTTTTTCTGCGGGATGAGCCTTCTGTCGTGCGAGCCCATGAGATATGAAACTCCGCCGATGATTATCGAGGGAATCGTCATCACGATGAACCACCACCAGATATACTTCATGATTCCCGAATCGCCGAGCGGCGTCTCAAGCGTCTTGATGATGCCGAGGAAGGAGCCGTTTATGAGTCGCGCGATCGCGTTGCAGACAAGGCTCATTACCTGCGAGCCTTTGGTGTTGATAAGGACTCCGAGTCCCATTAAAACCGCGAGCAGAAGGTTCGGGGCGTTCGCGATGAGAGCGATGAGAAAGCCCTTTGACGGCATCGGCCGCATACGGTGGCCGTCGATCTTTATCTTGTCCCTCGCTCCGATGTCCCAGCCTATTGTGTAGACGATAGCGAGTTGGAATATGACCGAGAAGACGCTCGACCAAAGGAGCAGGGAAGCGTTTTTCAGCGTGGCGATGGCGAGCATCGTGCCGAAGAAGGACATCACGATCTGCGTTAAGAAGATCTTCACGCCGCTGTAGGAGTTTTCCTTGAGAAATGCGATATTTACCACACCTTTCCATACAGATTTTCACTACCAATATTATATCTTTGATTCGCCGTCAAATCAAGAGGGGAGAATAAAAATTTACATCTTGTCCCATAAACTTTTACCCGTGAAATACGGCTTGACAACCGGGGATTTTTGAAGTATAATATTACCATGATTGTAAGAAAGGCGGTCATCTGATGCAGACACTGATTAACCCCGACGAACTTCCGAAAACCGTGCGCGATTTCGTCACGTATAAGCTGACGGTTCAGGGACGCGCGAAAAAGACGATGGACGAGTACGCGCTCGACCTTCGCACCTTCTTTCGCTGGCTTGTCACAAAGCGTTCGGGCGGCGACACGACCGACGCCGATGAGATGAAAAAGGTCGACATAAGCGGACTTGAACCCGATTTCATAACGTCGGTCACAAAGGAGGAGATCTATGATTTCCTCTTCTACACGCTCGAGGACAGGCAGAATCAGACGGCCTCGCGCGCGAGAAAGCTCTCCGCGCTGAAGAGCTTCTATAAATATATTACGGTCTCGGCGCGTCTCACCGACACCGACCCGACCGAGAATATCGACGGCCCGCAGCGGAAAAAATCGCTTCCGAAATTTCTCTCGCTTGAGGAGAGCGAGGCTCTGCTCGACGCCGTTCTCGCTGACACAGAGTCGAAGACGGTCGCGAGGGACTACTGCGTGATAACGCTTTTCTTGAACTGCGGAATGCGTCTGTCCGAGCTTTGCGGAATCAATCTTTCGGACATCGACCGCGAAATGACCTCGCTCCGCGTCACCGGAAAAGGCTCGAAGGAGCGGCTGATTTACCTGAACGACGCCTGCCGCGATTCGCTCCGCGACTGGCTCGCCGTCCGTAACACCGATCCCGAAATCAAGGACAAGAACGCGCTCTTTTTGTCGTCAAGGCATTCGAGAATCTCAAACAAGACGGTTCAGTGGGTCGTCTACAAATATCTCGAAGCGGCGGGACTCGGGAACAAATCGCTCTCGACGCACAAGCTTCGCCACACGGCGGCGACCCTGATGTACCAGACCGGAAAAGTTGACGTCCGCGTTCTTAAAGACATTCTTGGCCATGAGCAGCTCAACACGACGCAGATCTACACTCACGTCAGCGACGACAGCATGCGCCGCGCGATCGACGACAATCCGCTGGCTCATATCTCGCGCCATCCCGACGCGCCTTCGGGTAAGGACGACGCGGACGAAAGCGGTAATGAGGACGGCGGGTGATATGACCGCTCTGGCAGCTGTGAAACTGACTATAAGTCCGCTTTACTTCGTCTTATTCCGTCTCTGTTTTGAACGATTGACAAAACGGCTTTCTTGTGATATAATATCATTCACACGCCTTCGGCTGGCTCCGGAAAAGTCCGGACGGAAGGGTATCATTGTGTCGAAAGGTATGGTAAAAAAGAATGGTAAAGGAAAGCGAGCTCACGGAAGGCAGTCTTCCGAAAAAGATTCTTCTTTTCAGTCTTCCGCTGATGTTTTCGAACATCCTGCAAGTGCTTTTCAATATGTCGGATATCGCCGTGGTCGGTCAGTTCGCGGGTTCGGGCGCGCTCGGGTCGGTCGGTTCGACGACGATCCTTGTCTCGCTTCTCACCGGAATTCTCATCGGAATGGGAAGCGGAGTCAACGTCATCGTCGCGCGCTGTATCGGAACCGGACACGAAAATGATATTTCGGACTCGGTTCACAGCGCGCTGATAATCTGCCTCGCGTCGGGGGTCATCGTGATGCTCGGCGGAGTCTGCTTTTCGAGGACTCTGCTTGAGATTCTCGGAACCAAGGAAGATCTGATCGCCGGGGCGCAGCTGTATCTCAGAATCTACTCGCTCGGAATGCCCGCGCTCGGAATCTACAACTTCGGAAACGCGGTCTACAGCGCGGCCGGAAACACAAAAAAGCCGCTGATGTTCCTGTTTATATCAGGAATAATCAACGTCATTCTGAATCTTTTCTTTGTAATAGTCGTGAGACTCGACGTGGCCGGGGTCGCGCTGGCGAGCATCATCTCGCAGTATCTCTCGGCGATTCTCGTCGTGGTCTCGCTGATGCGCTGCAAGGGCGCACACAGACTCTCGCTAAAAAAGCTCGCCGTGAGCGGAAGATGGGCAAAGCAGATCGTCGGACTCGGGCTTCCGGCGAGCCTTCAGAACTCGATTTTCGCGGTGGCGAACCTCTTCATTCAGGCCGGAGTCAACTCCTTCGACACGATAGTCGTTGAGGGAAACTCGGCGGCGGCAAACGCCGACACGCTGGTCTATGACCTGATGGCGGCCTTCTACACGGCCTGCTCGTCCTTCATGGGGCAGAACCTCGGCGCGGGAAAGCGCGACCGGGTGATTAAGAGCTATTTCCTCAGCCTTGCCTACTCATTCGGCGCGGCACTTGTTCTCGGAGTCTTCCTTGTCTTCGCGGGAGATAAGTTCCTGATGCTCTTCACAAAGGATCCGGAGGTCGCGGCAGAGGGGATGGAGCGTCTCAAGGTGATGGGATTTTCCTACTGCGTCTCGGCCTTCATGGACTGCACGATCGCGGCGTCGCGCGGACTCGGAAAGAGTCTCATCCCGACGATAATCGTGATCATGGGATCCTGCGTTTTCAGGGTCATATGGGTCTACACGGTCTTCGCGTATTTCCACACGCTTCCGTCGCTTTATCTTCTCTATGTCTTCTCATGGACGATAACGGCGATCGCCGAGATCACATATTTCGCACACAGCTGGAAGAAGATCTCGTCTGAGATAAGAACGGTTGCCAGGGCACAGACAGCGTGAAAACCAATCGGTAAGTTTATTTCGCGGGAGGGTCAAGGGCTCTCCCGCTTATTTTTTTAGCCGGTGCTTCATCGCGATGTAAAGCCCTACAATCGCGGCCGCCAGTGCCGCCGCGGCGAGTCCGAAAGAATCGGCTGTCATTGCGGAGATTATTACTGTCATCATGATTTTGTCCATCCTTTGCTTTTCGGTGTTTACATATTAGACGCGGAATCTTTCCGAAAAGTTCCCGGAAAAGAGAAAAAATCTTACAAAATGTTTTTAACGCGGAAAAAAGCCGCCGGGATCACGTAAAACCGATCCCGGCGGCTTGCTTTATTATCTTTTATACCCGGCGGAGCCGCTTTGTCTCGCGCTCGGATTGCCTGACTGACTTCCGTTCTGACGGCTTGACGACTGATTCCGGCTCTGACTCTGCGCGTTTTTCGTGGAGCCTGACGGCTGATTCGCGCCGGACGCTATCCCCGGACGCTTTCTGGTGTCGGCTTTTCTTTTCGGCAGGAGCTTCTGGCGTCTTCTCCAGAGCCAGGCCGCCGCGCCGATATATCCGATCGCTCCGATCACCGCGATGACCACCGCAACCCTGAATGCTTTTGTCTCAAAGAGCATTCCGATGAGGTCGAGTATGTAGAGGAAATTGTTCCGATCGACGCTGTTCCGGGTGACGAGCTTGTAATGCCCGACGAATCTGTCGCCGCGGTCGGGATCCTCGAACGAGACGGTCAGCGTCCCGCCTTCCTCGCCGTCGCTTATCGGCGCGGTGAACGAGTCCTTCGTAAGCTCCCATGTGATCTTCACGTCCTTCTCGACGTCGACGTCGACCGGGAGATATAGCTCGATCAGCTGCGACGGAAAGAGCGCGACCGAGTCGACCCGGCTCGCCAGCTTAACCGGAACCTCGCAGATCATGTCCGACGTCGAAAGCACGGTCTTGTAGCCGTAGGCTCTGAGAGCCCATTTGATAAGCTTCGCCGCCTCGGTGTAGGAGTAGATGTAATCGTCGTCGGACTTCGCGCCCATGACGGTGACGACATAGGTCAGTCCGTCCTTTGACGCGGTCGTGGCGACGCAGTATCCGCCCTCGGCCGTGAATCCGGCGTTGAGTCCGCGCGGAACCGACCAGATGTACTTGTACTCCATGTTCGTAGCGAAGTAGCAGTTCTTGTTGTAGATCGTCCGCGACTTCGATTTGTTCGTCGCCTCAAGGACGATTTTTTCCTGAGACGAGACGTCGCAGATGAATTCCGAGTGCGCGGCGTAGGCGGCGATTATCGCCGTGTCCTTCGCGGTCGTGACCATCGCCGGGTGGTGCATACCCGAGACGTTCAGGTATTTCGTGTTGACCGCGCCGATCTCGGCCGCCTTTTCGTTCATCTTCTTGACGAACTCCTCGACCGAGCCCGAGATTTCATAGGCGAGGACATTCGCGACGTCGTTCGCGCCGCCGCAGATGAGCGCGTAGAGAAGCTCGCGCGCGGTCAGCACCTCGTCGCGCTTCAGTCTGATATTGTTTCCCTGAACCGTGAGGATAGCCTCTACGGGCACCGTTATCTCGCGGTCAAGATCATCACCGAAGGCCTCGACCGCGAGTATCGCGACCATGAGCTTTACGGTCGAGGTCGGATAGACCTGCTTTTCCTCATTGAGTCCGTAGATGAAGCGATCCTCCTCGACGCAGTAGACGCTGGCCGAGGCGATGTTCTTAAGCTCGGGCGGATCGTAATTCTCCTCCTCGTCGCCGTCGGCCGCGTATGCCGGGAGGACGAGGACAAGAAGCGTGACTATCGCGAGTATCAGCGACAGATATCTTTTCATATCGTTTTACCCTGAAAATATTTTACGGCCGAATCGGCGTCGTGTTCGATCTGAGCCTTCAGCGCGCCGACGTCGGGAAATTTTATCTCACCGCGGAGATATTTCGAGAAGCTGACCCTGATCACTCTGCCATAGAGCCAGCCGTCGTAGCCGATTATATGCGTTTCGCAGTTGACTCTTTCCGAGTCGTCGACGGTCGGTCTTGTGCCGATGTTCGAGACGCCGACGTAGTCCTTTCCGTCGATCGTGACGGTCGAGGCGTAGATTCCGTGTCTTGGGACGAGCTTTCCGGCGGGGAAATCCTGATTCACGGTCGGAAGGCCGAGCGTGCGGCCGAGTTCCTTTCCGTGGACGACGGGCGAATCTAGGAAATACGGGCGTCCGAGGAGCTTTGCGGCCTCTTCGGCGTCTCCGCTTTCAAGAAGCCTTCGTATCGCGCTCGAACTCACCGGGATTCCGTCGTACTCAACGGGTGGGACGACGATACAGCTTCCGGGGAAAAGCTCCCCGAGCGTTTCGGAATTTCCCGCGCCGTTTTTGCCGAAGGTGTAGTTGAAGCCGCAGACGACGGCCTTCGCGCCGCATTCGCCGACAAGAGTTTTCGCCACGAATTCCTCGGGCGAGAGTCCGCGCACCTCGGAAAAGCGGACGAGTATCGCAATGTCGATTCCGAGCCCGCCGAAAAGACTGAGCTTTTCGGGAAGAGTTGTCAGCGAGCGCATCCCGGCCTTTTCGGGAAGGACGTCGGGATCGTCGGCAAAGGTCCAGACCGCGGAGAGTCGGCCGTTTTCTCCTGCGTTTCTGACTGTTGTTCTGAGAAGCGCGGCGTGGCCGAGATGAACCCCGTCAAAGCTTCCGAGCGCGACCGTGAGTCCATGTCCGGTAAACCTGCTCACAGCACAAGAAGGAGAGCCAAGGCTCTCCTTTTTTTTCATTGTGTGAAGATCATATATATCCATAAAAGAGGCGGTGTCAGATACCGAGGTAGTTCCGGACAAGTGCGTTGAGAAGCTCGTCGCGGTCGATACGGCGGATAAGACTGCGCGCGTTCTTGTAGTTCGTGATATAGGTGGGGTCTTCAGAGAGGATATAACCGACAAGCTGGTTGAGCGGGTTATAACCCTTTTCGCGGAGGGCCTCGTAGATCGTGGTGAGGGTGTTTTTCATCTCATCCTCCTTCTCGTCGCGTACAGAGAAGGTGATCGTCTTGGAGCGGTCAGCGGGATTTTGCGTATCTTTATCTGCGGTTTGCATCGGCATCTTTATCAGTCCTTTCGTTTGCAGACTTGATGGACAACCTGAATCCATAGATATATTCTACACCATCCGCGGTTTTTTTGCAATGGTGTTTTCGTAAATGTAAGGTTAATGTAATGTTAAGATGAGGCTTACTTATTTTAACGCTTTGTTTTCCCGGAGGGCTTTGCATACGGCTTTTTCTGCCCTGAGAACTCCTTCTTCCCCTGATTCTGTCCATGTCCCGACGCGTTCTTCCGGTCATCCCGGACTTGCGGCCGCGATGAGCTTCCGCGCTTTTCGCCGTACTGACCCCTTGACTGTCCCTGACCGTTTTTCCGGCTGTCGGATGTCGAGAACTTCGCGCCCGGCTTGCCGTGACTCTGACCGTTTCCGTGATATCCGGCCGACTCGGGCTTCACGAGGCATTCGGGGCCGAAGCCGATCAGATCCTCGCGGTGGCAGAGCTTAAGTGCTTTTCTGACGATCGGCGCGTTCTCGGGTTTGCTCCACTGCAGGAGCGCGCGCTGCATCTTCTTTTCCTCGTAATCGACGGCGCAGTAGACCTCCCTCATCGTCAGCGGATCTATTCCTGTGTAGTACATGACGGTCGAGGCGGTTCCCGGCGTCGGATAGAAATCCTGAACCTGCTCGGGCGAGTAGCCCCACGTTTTCAGATAGACGGCGAGCTCGACCGCGTCAGAAAGCCGGCTTCCCGGATGGCTCGACATGAGATACGGAACGAGATACTGCTCCTTGCCGAAGCTCTTCGTAAGCTCGAAATACCGCTTCTTAAAGGCCTCGAAAACCTCGATTCCCGGCTTGCCCATGCAGGAGAGAACAGCGTTCGCGCAGTGTTCGGGTGCGACCTTCAATTGTCCGCTGACGTGATCGTGGACGAGCTTCTTGAAGAAGGTTTCGTCCTTGTCGGCCATGACGTAGTCGAAGCGGATTCCGGAGCGGATGAAGACCTTCTTGACCTTCGGAAGCGACTCGATCTGTTTCAGAAGCTCGATATACTCGCTGTGGTCGGCGATGAGATTCTTGCAGGGTGTCGGAGTCAGACAGCGGCGGTTCGGACAGACGCCGTGTTCGAGCTGCTTTTTGCAGGCCGGATATCTGAAATCGGCTGTCGGGCCGCCGACGTCGTTGATGTAGCCCTTGAAATTCGGAAGCGTCGTCAGAAGCTTCGCCTCCTCAACGACCGACTCGATCGATCTCGATCTGACCGTCCGCCCCTGATGGAACGCGATCGCGCAGAAGGCGCAGGCTCCGAAGCAGCCGCGGTTGTGCGTCACCGACATCTCGACCTCGGTGATCGCCGGGACGCCGCCGTCTTTGTCGTATGAGGGATGCGGACGCCTTGTGTAGGGGAGCGCGTAGACTTTGTCAAGCTCCTCGCGCTCAAGCGGCGGCATCGGCGGATTCTGGACGAGCATCTTGTTGTCGTAATACTCGACGAGAGCCTTTCCGGTGATCGAGTCGGTGTTCTTGTATTGGATTCCGAAGGCCTCGGCGTAGAGACGCTTGTCGGTTTTCAGATCGTCATAGTCCCACGCTCCGGCAACCTCAAAGTGCGGCTTGTCCTCGCGCGTGGTGAGATATACTGTGCCGCGCACGTCGTGGATCTTCTTGACCGGGACTCCCTTGTCGAGAAGGTAAGCGAGGCGGCGGAGAATATTCTCGCCCATGCCGTAGGTGAGGATATCGGCGCGCGAATCGACTAAAATCGAGCGTCTGACCTTGTCGTCCCAGTAGTCGTAGTGGGCGAGGCGGCGGAGCGAGGCTTCAAGCCCGCCGAGGATTATCGGAACGTCGCCAAAGGCCTCGCGGATCCGGTTGCAGTAGACGATCACGGCGCGGTCGGGACGCTTTCCCATCTTTCCGCCGGGCGAATAGTAGTCGTAGTTCCGTTTCTTTTTCGAGACGGTGTAGTGCGCGACCATCGAGTCGATGTTCCCGGCCGAGACTAAGAATCCGAGACGCGGGCGACCGAACTCCTTGAAGGATTCGCAGGACTTGTAGTCGGGCTGAGCGATAAAAGCGACGCGGAAGCCCTCGGCTTCAAGCACACGGGTGATTATCGCCGCGCCGAAGCTCGGGTGATCGACATAGGCGTCGCCACAGACGTATACGAAATCGGGGCGGTCCCATCCGCGCTTTTCCATGTCGGTTCGGTTTATCGGTAAGAATTCAGTGTTCATTTTCAGTTTCCTTAAAGTATTTGTCCTTCAATTATACCACAAATTTGTGAGTTCGTCAAGTGAGGACTTGACAAATCGCGCGGAATAATTTATAATATATGGTGGGAACGCGTAGAAAAAGGAAAAATGAGGATCGGACAATTCGTAATGGCTCGCGGGTCTGAGCGGGATTCCGACGGAAAATGGAGAGATTTATGAGAACAGTCATCGGCCTCGATTTCGGGGGCTGCAATACGGAAATATATGTAAAAGGCAAGGGAATAGTCCTTCGCGAGCCGTCGGTCGCGGCGGTAGACGCCGAGGGAAACGTCATCGCGGTCGGAACCGAGGCTCTGCTCATCCGCGGACGCGCGCCGGGATCGGTGACGATCCGCCGACCGATACGCGACAGTGTGGTGAGCGATTTCAATCTGACCGCCGAGATGCTCGACAGATTCATCGAGACGGCCGCGCCGGGCGGACGGAAGAAGGTGCTCGTCGCGGTGAAATGCGGCGTCGGCGCGGAGAATCGTCAGCTTATAAAGGCCGCGCTGGCCGACTGCCGGGTTTCGTCGAGCGAGTTTGTCGAGTCGCCGACCGCCGCGCTCACTGGAAGCGGTTTTTCGGACGAGAACGGCGTCCTTCTGTGTGATATCGGCGCGGGATCGGTCGAGTGTTCGTATCTGCGCGAGGGGGATATTCTCCGCACCGAGACCTATTTCGGCGGCGGACGCGACGCTGACAAATCGATCTGCGCCTACCTCAGACGCCGCTACGGACTCGCCGCGACCAAGATCGCCGCGTCAAACGCCAAGCATAAGCTCTCGCTCCTTGACGAGGATCCCGAGCCGATCGTGATAACCGGACTCGACACCTCGACCGGACTTCCGAAAAAGCGTAAGGTCAGCGCGGCCGAGCTTCTCCGCTGTTCCGCACCGCAGATAAAGGGTGCGCTCGACTGCGTGACGGCGGTGAAGCAGAATATGCCGCGATACGCGGGCGTTGAGTCGACGGCCGAGAGGGTGATACTTGTCGGCGGCGGCGCGGCTCTGCCGGGAATTGCCGGGTATATTGAGTCGGAGGCCGGGATTCCGGTGACGGCGGTAGAGACTCCGCTCGACTGCGTTGTCCGCGGACTCGGCGCGATGATCGAAAACGAGGGAAAATAAAAAACGCTGCGGGGGCATAAGACCGGGAATGCCGTTTTGGAGGATTTTTGTCGGTCTATGGATTTTCAGTATGACATAAGCACCAGATGGGGCGCGGAGCGCGGCATCTGC
>CAKSVM010000044.1 GCA_934503195.1 uncultured Eubacteriales bacterium | reverse complement strand
GCTTTCCGATGTCGTTCTTTGTAAGTTCGGCGGCGTAGCAGGTACGCTTGTCGTTTTTAGTAAGTTGTGCGCCCATTTTGTTTCTCCTAATTTCTGTCAGGGGGCGGGAACCCCTTTTGAGGAAAGGGGTTCCCGCCCCGAGTTGTCGTTTACGACCACTCGTCGACACCTCCCCCACCTTCCCCAAACCTTTTTGAACATTGTTTTGTCTTAGGTTCTGGGGTTCGCGCTCGTGAAACGGTGAAGCTCATGGTGTCGGTTATTTTTATAACTGAACAGATTTTTTATAAAGTAAGTTTATTTTTCACGCGGGAAGCTTCGGGCTTCAAGCCCCATCCCTCAATCGACGCGCCCTGAGCGCAGCTTCCCAAAAGTCGATGAGGGCACTATCCATATCGATGATCCTGAACATAACTGCCTCTCATGTTTATAATACAATATTATATCAAATCCGGCGGAATTTTTCAATAGCTGGCACGAAAAATTTCAGCCGGGAATGAATATTTATGAAATTCCGACAATAATCGCGAAATCCGCGTAAAGCGTTCAGTCTATAATTCCCCCGCAGACGACGACATCGCCGTCATAAACGACGACCGACTGCCCGCGCGTGATCGCTCTCTGCGGCAGATCGAAGTCGAGCCGGAAGGAATCGTCGCCCGTCTGAGTCAGCGTCGCCGGGGCTTCCTTGTGCGCGTAGCGTATCTTCGCGGTTACCTTAAGCGGCCTTTCAAGCCTTTCGTACGCGATCATATTTATGTCGTGCGCGGTCAGCGTCGACCCGAAAAGCTCCGACTCGTCGCCCAGCGTCACGATATTCCGCTCCGGGTCGATTCCCGTGACGAAGATCGTGTGTCCGACCGAGACGCCGAGCTTCTTGCGCTGACCGAGCGTGTAGTGGATGATTCCCTTGTGCGTCCCGACCTTTTTGCCGTCGGCGATGAAGTCGCCCGGCTCCGGCTTTTCCCCGGTGTACTCCTCGATGAAGCGCGCGTAGTTTCCGTCGGGGACAAAGCAGATGTCCTGACTGTCGGGCTTTTCGGCGTTCAGGAAACCATGCTCCTCGGCGATCTTCCGCACCTCGGGCTTGGTTAAGCCTCCGAGCGGGAAGAAGGTACGCGAAAGCTCTTTCTGAGTCAGCGGCCAGAGGACGTAGGTCTGATCCTTGTTCGCGTCGGCGGCGCGCTTCAGGAGATACCGACCCGACTTTTCGTCGAACTCGACCCGCGCGTAATGTCCGGTGACGATGTGCCCGCATTCCATGAGCTCAGCGCGGGTGAGAAGCTTGTCGAACTTTATATACCGGTTGCAGTCGATGCAGGGATTCGGAGTCCCGCCGCTCTTGTAGGTCGAGATGAAGCGGTCGATGACCTTTTCCTTGAAATTGTCGCTGAAATTGAAGACGAAGTAGGGGATTCCGAGCCGTGTCGCCACGCTCCGCGCGTCCTCGACGTCAGAGAGCGAGCAGCAGGTTTTGTTCCGGTCGAGCTGAATGTCCTCGTTCGAATACAATTTCAGCGTCGCTCCGACGCAGTCATAGCCTTTTTCCTTCATAAGACAAGCCGCGACCGAGCTGTCAACGCCGCCGCTCATCGCGATCATCACACGGTTTCCGGGATTCATTTTTGATGACCATCCTTTCTTGCTTTTTGGGGCGCGGTTGGCGCAGCCAAATCGCGGCTTAAAAGCCGCGATAGTGACACAAAATGCTTACTTAAAGCGTCAGCTTTCAATCTTATCTCCTCACAAAAAACGGGAGAGTCGAAGCCCTCCCGTGGTTTCTGAAAATATTATATCACAAAACACGTGATTTGTCAAGCTTCAGATATCGGACAGGTATAATAAAATATTACATTGACAACCCGCCTTGAATGTAGTATAATAGAAACGGCGGGTTTCCCCGCCGTTTTCTACCGCCGTTCAAGCTCGCCGATGCGTGCCGAGCAGCCGTCAAGCTTTTCATAGATCCGCTTGTGCGACTCGTGATTGCTCTCGCGCAGCCGGTCGACGTCGGATTTGAGACTGTTGAGCGTGTCGTCGAGCTTTGTCAGCGTCCGCACAAGCTTCGCCAGCACCGTTCCGAGCGCGACAAGCGACCCGACGATCGTGATCAGCGCGGCGAGAATCTCCCATGTCATTCTGATTTCACCTCCGTTTTTCTATATTTTACCACGGATCGCCGGAAAAAGCGCGCCACCACGCGCCACTACGCTTCGTCATAACAGTCAAAATCAACCGTATCAAAGGAGAAATAAATGGAACTCACCACAAAAAGACTCATCCTCCGCCCGCTCACACCCGACGAGCTTTCGCTCTGGAAAAGCGACCTTCCCGCGCTCGAAAAATCACTCGGCGTGACCTTTGACGCCGGACCGCTCGATCCCGTCCTTGAAAGCGTCATCGCCGGAAAAGAAAAAAATGTCAGAAACGATCCGGAAAATCTCCCCTTCCGCACCTTCTGGTGGATAATCCGAAAGGAAACGAAAACCGTCGTCGGCACGTTCGAATTCAAAGCCCCGCCCGAAAACGGCAGAGTCGAGATAGGATATGAGATCGGCGAAAATCACCGCCGCGAGGGCTTCATGACCGAAACGCTCTTCGAAGCCTGCCGCTTCGCCTTCAGAAACGGTGCGGAGAAGATCATCGCCGAGACCGGAAAAACGAATTCCGCCTCGCGGAGTCTCCTCACAAAATGCGGCTTCGCGCCTGTCTCCTCCGGCGAAACGGTCATCCTTGAAGCAACCCGCGAATCGCTTCACACAGCCGAGCTTTCGCTCTTCTGGAAACGCTTCCTGAAAACTACGAACCGCCCCGGAAATCTCCCCGTCGCCGGGGATTTCTGCTTCGACATAAACGAAAAGTCGGCGAACGACCTCCTCGCGCTCGTCCTCTCGGGAAAGAAAACCGCGACCTCGTCGGCTCTCCCGGCCTATGAGGCCGACGGCTCCGATATGCCGGAAGTCGGCGAACTCTCGATCGTCACCGATTTCGATCTGCGTCCATACTGCGTCATCGAGACAACGAAGCTCACGCGGATCCGCTTTTGCGACATGACCTTTGACACCTGCCGCCGCGAGGGCGAGGACGAATGCCTTGAGACGTGGCGCGAAAAGCATATCCGCTTCTTCACCGAGGACGCCAAGGCGTCCGGATACGTCTTTTCAGACAGCATGATCGTCCTTTTCGAGGACTTCCGGATGATCTACAGCGAAGCGTGACGGAAAATATCACGTCGTTTCACAAAATTATATATATTTTGGCCGTTGACAAATCGCGCGGAAAGTGATATCATATTGGAAGTAATCACGAAAGGAACTGATTCTTCAATGGATATACTTTTAAGCATAGCAATCGCGCTGCTCGCGGGACTTTTAATGACCCGCGTCATAAAGCCCTTCGGTCTCCCGGCCGTCACGGGCTACCTGATCGCCGGGGTTCTCGTCGGGCCCTACTGCCTCGGTCAGCTGGGGCGGGTTCTCGGAATCACCGGCCTCGGATTCTCGACGATGGAATACACCGAACGCTTCACGGTCATCTCAAACGTCGCGCTCGGCTTCATCGCCTTCTCGATCGGAAACGAGTTCAGATTAAAGCAGTTAAAGCAGACCGGTAAACAGGCGACGATAATCGGAATCTTTCAGGCTCTCGCCGCGACAGTCTTCGTCGACGTCGCGCTCGGCGTACTCAGCCTGATTTTAGGCGAGGACAAGTTCCCGATGAGCGCGGCGATAACGCTCGGCGCGGTCGCTACCGCCACGGCTCCGGCCGCGACCCTGATGGTCGTCCGCCAGTACAAGGCGAAGGGTAAGCTCACCGACATTCTTCTCCCGATCGTCGCGCTTGACGACGCGGTCGGACTGATCGTCTTCGCCGTCTCGTTCGGAATCGCCAAGGGCATGATCAGCGGCAAAGTCGACATATTCTCAATCGTCATCGACCCGATCATCGAAATCGTCGCGTCGCTCGGACTCGGAACGATAATGGGCTTCATCTTCTCGTTTGTTGAGCAGTTCTTCCATTCGCGCAGCAAGCGTCTTTCGGTGTCGATCACCTTCGTCATCCTGACCGTCGCGATAACCATGATCGAGATTCCGATCGGACCGGTTCACATCGGCTTCTCCTCGCTCCTCGCCTGCATGATGCTGGGAACGATCTTCTGCAACGTCTGCGAATCGTCCGAGGAGCTCATGGAGCGTGTCGACGGCTGGACAACGCCGCTTTTCGCGCTCTTCTTCGTCATCAGCGGCGCGGAGCTTGAACTCTCGGTCTTCTCGGATCTTGCGATTGTCGGCGCGGGACTTCTCTTCATAATCTTCCGTTCGCTCGGAAAGATCATCGGCGCGAGTGTCAGCGCGAAGGCCACAAAGTGCGATCCGATGATCGTCAAATACCTCGGAATCACGCTTCTCCCGCAGGCCGGAGTCGCGCTCGGAATGTCGGTCTCGGCAATGGAGCTTGGCGCGAGCGAGGGTTCGCTTGTCAGAAGCATAATCCTCTTCGCGGTGCTGATCTATGAGCTTGTCGGCCCGGTGCTCACCAAGATCGCGCTGACCAAGGCGGGCGAGATCATCCCCGAAAACCGCAAGTCGGCAAAGCAGCTCAACAGCGACCGGACGTAAAATTTCACACAGGAATAATAACCGCCGTCTTCATCGGCAATGCCCCGGACAAATTCCCGGGGATGATGAAGGCGGCGGATTTTTGTCTCTTCCCCGCCTCAACTCTACGCGCGCCGGGGCATATCATGTGGATGTGGGGCGACCCACGAAATAATTTCCAAGGGGAGGAAAAGTCAATGGCATCCTTCATGAATCAGGCGACGCTCTCGTACGGAAGCGTCGTCAGAAACTCGAACGTCGTCACCGGGGAACTCCGCGAGGTTCTTTCGATGACCAAGACGGCCGTCACCGGAAGCTTCACCCCGGGCGGGACGCTGACCTATATCGTCAGCGTCGTTAACTCCGGAACCACGGCCTACACCGGACTCACCCTCACCGACAACCTCGGCGAGTACACCTCCGGAACCTCGGTCTTCGTCCCGCTGACCTACGTCGACGGCTCGATACGCTACTATGAGAACGGAATTCTCAAAACCGCGCCGACCGTCACCGCGGGACCTCCGCTGACGATCACCGGAATCAGCGTCCCGGCGGGCGGAAACGCGACAATCGTCTACGAGGCGACGGTCGGTCAGACCGCGCCGCCCAGCGTCGGCGGAACGATCACGAACACCGCGACGCTCAATGGCGGAGGAGTCACGACTCCGCTCACCGATACCGCGACGGTCACCGTCGAAAGCCGTCCCGAGCTTTCGATCAGCAAGGCGATCTGCCCGTCGACGGTCGTCGAGAACGGTCAGCTGACCTACACCTTCGTGATTCAGAACGGCGGCAACACCGAGGCGACGGCGGCTGACGCGATCATCGTCAGCGACACCTTTGAGCCGAAGCTTGAAAACATCACCGTCACGCTGAACGGAACGACTCTCGCCGAAAACACCGGATACACCTATAACCAGACGACCGGAGTCTTCGGGACGGTCGAGGGAGTCATAACCGTCCCGGCGGCGACCTTCACGCAGGATCCGACAACCGGAGTCTACACCGTGACGCCCGGCGTCAGCGTTCTCACCGTAACCGGAACGGTCTGAAACCTGACTTCCGACAGCTGAAGACATGACAATGGGGACGGAGCGATCCGTCCCCACCTGTTATTTTCCCGCATCGATAATCTCCCGCATAGCCGCCGGAATGTGCGAAACCGTGTCGGACGCCAGCATCGACGCCGCCGGAATGTCCTTCGCCGCGAGTTCCCCGGCAAGGCCGTTAAGATACGCTCCCGCCGCGATTCCGAGCGGAAGATCCTCGTTCTTCACGAATCCGCAGATTCCGCAGAGGATTCCCGAAAGCACGTCGCCGCTTCCCGCCGTCGACATTCCGACGCTTCCGCGGTCGACGAGATAAACGACCTCGCCGTCGGTCACGATCGTCGTCGGACCTTTCAGAAGCAGAACCGCGCCCGACTTCTTCGCGTACATGACCGCGTATTTTATCGGATCCTCGCGCACCTCTGAAATCTTCCAGCCCGAAAGCCGCTCGAATTCCTTTAGGTGCGGAGTCAGGACAAGCCGGCAGGTCGAGTTTGAGAAATCCGGAAGACTCAGCTCCGAAAGCTCGTTCAGCCCGTCCGCGTCGATCACCAGCCGCCCGCCGTACTCGCAGAGCATATACTGGATCAGCCGTCTGACCTCGACCGAGCGTCCCATGCCCATTCCGATCGCCGCCGCCTTCGTGTTTCTTAGAAGCTTTTCGGCCGTGTTCTTCGAAAAGCTGTACTCGCCGTTAAAATCGTCGAGCGGGAATAAAGTCGATTCGAGCAGATAGGGTAAAACCGCGCTCGCGATGCTCCTCGGAACCGCCAGCTTCGAAACTCCCGCACCAACTCTCAGTGCCGAGAGCGACAGATTCGCAAGCTTCGCCGCGCCGCTGTAGTCGGACGAGCCGCCGATCAGCGCGACGTAGCCGAAATCGCCCTTGTTCGAGTCGTTCCTCTCCCTTACGAAAAGCCGCGCGATATCCGACGCCTCAACAAGCTTCGCGGGGGGGTCAAGAAGCCCGATTCCGATGTCGACATTGACTTTCTTCTTTATATAATCCTTCGCCGAGTTCAGGAAATGCCCCGGCTTGAAACTGCCGACCGAGACGGTCAGATCGGACTTCACCGCGATTCCGGCCGGAATTCCCGAGTCTCCGCCGAGTCCCGAGTTTATGTCGGCCGAGACGACAAACGCGCCCGAATCGTTTATTTTTCCGATCACCGAACGATACGGCTCGCCGACCTCTCCGTGAAGTCCGACGCCGAAGATACAGTCGACAATCGTCGGATAACCGTCAAAATCGACCTCGCGGCTTACCTTCACATTTCTTTTAACGCACTCGTCAAAGTAGAATTTCCCGCTCTCAGAGAACTTTTCGGAGAGCGGAAAGACCGTGCAGTCAATCCCGTGATCCGAAAGAATCGACGCGAGCGCGAAGCCGTCCCCGGCGTTGTTCCCGATTCCGCAGACGATCGCGGCCGGAGCTTTGAAGTTCTCCTTTTCCATAGCCGAAAAGATCCCTTCGGCGGCGCGCCTCATAAGCCCGACCGCGGGGATCCTTTCCGTGGTTTCGGCGTCGCTTTTTTTCATATTCGCGACGCTTGCGACATCTTTCATTTTTCATTCCTCCGTGAAGATATACTGATACTATTATACCTCACGGACGCGAAAAAATCAAGGAATTTTTTGTTAAGGATAAGCTGTATAAATGGAGTTTTCACGCGAAAAAGGCTTGGATTTATGGGCTTTTTCGTCGTGAAAACAACCTTGAATCAGCGTTTCCTTATAATCAGTCCGAGCCGACCTCTCTCAGAATGTCGACCGCCGGAGCCGGAAGTCTTCCGAGATAGTCGGGGCCGATGTTGAGAAGATAGTTGATTCCGCGCGAGTTGAGCTGCTCCTTGATCTCGCGGACGCGCCTTGCGTCCTTCCAGTCGTTGTCAAAGGATTTGTAGCCCCACGTGTGGTTGAGCGTCGCCGGGCACTCGTAGAGTCCGGTGACCTCGCCGACGTTTCCGACCCGCTTGGCGTCGGCTCCGGGCTTGTTATTCTTGTCGAAGTCGATCTGATTGTCGCCGCAGGAGTGATAGTCTCCGACGCCGTTTCCGATGCGCGAGTTTATCAGCGCGTCGGGCTGATACTTCTTTATCATGTCGTAGAGTTCCTTGCTCTGCTCAGTCGTGATCGCGAAGGGCGTGTCGCACCAGATGACCGCGAGATCGCCGTATTTTGTCAGAATTTCCTTGAACTGCGTCTTGATTTTTCCGTTGAAGCAGAGTGAGAAATCCTTCTTGTCGTTTTCCGGATAATCCCAGTCGTTCGTCCAGCTCATCTCGCCGCAGTTGGTGTGGCCGACGGTGTAGCCGCCGCCGTTCGGGTCGTGCCAGTCGAGCTCCTGCGAATAGTAGAGTCCGAATTTCAGTCCGTGCTTGTAGCAGGCCTCGGCGAGCTCGGCGATGATATCGCGGCCGAAGGGCGTGCCGTCGACGATGTTGTAATCGTCCCAGTCTGACCCAAAGAGACAGAACCCCTCGTGATGCTTGCTCGTGACGACCATGTACTTCATCCCCGCCGATTTCGCGGTCAGAACCCACTCCTCGGCGTTGAAGAGAATCGGGTTGAATGCCTTCGCGAGCTCTCCGTACTCGGCGTTCGGGATGCGGAAATAGGACTGCGCCCATTCGCCTATGTAGGGCATCCGTCTTCCCTTCCACTCGCCCGCGGGGAGCGCGTAGAGTCCGAAGTGGATCATCATTCCGAATTTTGCTTCCTTGAACCATTCTTTATTATTCATTTATTGCCTCCAGAACACTTGACAAATGCTTATTTTTGTAGTATCATTATAATACAAATCGCCCCCGAAGTAAATAACCAAAACAAGCAAAAACATGACCAAAATAAACTTTCGGAGATAAACAAGTGCAGGAAACCGATCTCATCATCCATCAGGCCTTCAAGGGCTTCGCCCCGCGCGACTGGAAGCTCGCGAAAAGCATCAACATTCAGCGTCTCTACTTCATAATCGGCGGACGCGGATCAATGCCCTCGGACGGCGGAAGGCCGCTCCTCCCCGGGCATTTCTATCTCTTCCCGAACAATCTCTATCAGGAGTTCGAGAGCGACCCGGACAACCCGATAAACCACATCTATTTCGACTTCTACTCGACCCCGCCGATCATCGCGAAAAGTCCGCTCGTCTGGGACACGTCGGACGAAAGAGCCGCCGCGCTCGCCGCCTTTCTCGAAAGCGCGATAAACGAACGCCTCCGTGATTTCGGCGCGGAACCCGCGTCCGGGGAATACGGCAAATACGTAACCGAGCTTCTCCGCGTCGCTCTCATGACCCTCTCGATGATAAAGCCGATCCCATTCATGACCGACCGTATCGTCTCGGACACGCTCGCGTTCATCCGCGAGAATTACGAAAAACCGCTCCGGGTTTCCGACCTCGCGTCGCGGCTCGGATTTGAGGAGAATTATTTCATCCGCCGCTTCCGCGAGCTCACCGGAACGACTCCCTACGCCTGCCTGCGGTCGTTCAGACTCACCCGCGCCGCCGGGCTGATCGCGTCGGGCGAGACGATCTCCCGCGCCGCCGCCGAGGTGGGATACGAGAACGCGTCGAGCCTTTCCCGCGCGCTGAGCCGTCCGGACAGCGGAATATGAATTTTTATCCGAAAATCCCCCAAATCCAAACATACGCAAAAAATATCGTAATATATTTGTTGACAAGCGCGTAATTTTTGTGTATAATATAGTCATGGTATACAAACAGTCCGTCATTCCACTTGGATTTGTATATTTTCAACTATTTTACCGAAAGGACGCGCAAAATGAAAAAACTCGTAACCCTGCTTCTCCTCGCCGCCATGCTGACGTCGACCTTCGCCTGCGGATCGGAGGGAACCCCGTCCGGAACCACCGCACAGAGCGGCACGACCGAACCCGCCACCGAGACCACAAGCTATCTTGACAAATTCAAGGACAAGAAATTCGACGGCAAGACATTTTCGGTGATCACCCAGCACCAGACCTCGCAGCCGACTGTTCCGCCGGAGGATCAGACCGGAGAGGTCGTTGACGACGCGCTTTATAACCGCGACCGCAGGGTCGAGGAGCTGCTCGGGATCACGATTGAATATCAGGTATATGAAAACCGCAATCAGCTCGCGAACGATCTGCGTACTCTCATCTCAGCCGGAGAGGACGTCTATGACATGGTCATAACCTCAATGGCCGACGGACTCAACACCCTCGCGCCCGAGGGCTATCTGCTCGACCTCAACACCCTGCCCGAAATCTCGCTCGACTCCGACTGGTGGAGCGGCTCCTGCCACAAAAACCTCACCTTCAACGGCAAGCAGTACATGACCTCGGGTCCGATCTCGCTGGCCTATTACTACGCGCCCTGCGTAATCGCGTTCAATCAGCGTCTCTGCGACGAATATCAGATTCCCGACCTCTACGAGACCGTCCTTTCCGGAAAGTGGACGATCGACAAATTCGGCGAGATCACAAAGAACGTCGCGCAGGATCTCAACTCGGACGGCAAAATGTCGGCCGACGACGATTTCTTCGCCTTCGCCTGCGACGAGCTGACCGGACAGGCCTTCTACATGGGCTGCGGCGGAACCCAGACCGAGCTTGACTCAAACGGAAAGCCGACACTCACGATGGGGTCCTCGAAGAACACCGACATTCTCGACAAGATCGTCTCGGTCGTCGCGAAGGACGATATGCGGCTTCTGACCGAGGGAATCAACGCCGAAGGCTCGAACATCCCCGCCTTCAACAAGACATGGCACTTCAAGAACGCGAAGACGATGCTCCTCGGCTACAATATGTCGGGAATCATCACATATCTTCGCGACATGACCGACGATTACGGACTCATTCCGATGCCAAAGCTCGACGAAAATCAGGAGGAATACCTCACCTACGGTTCGCCGTGGGGACCCGTCGGCGTCGCCGTCCCGGTGACGGTTTCGCCCGACAAGCATGAGATGATCGGCACCGCGATGGAAACGCTCGCCTATATCTCCCACACCACCGTCGGAACTCAGATGTTCAACGTCACCCTTAAGGAAAAGGTCTCGCGCGACGACAACTCGAAGGCGATGCTCGACATAATCTACAAGGACGTCATCTTTGACATCAACGGCATCCACAACTTCGGCAATACCGGAACGACTCTCCGCGCCTGCGCGATCGGAAAGGAAGAAAACTTCTCCTCCAAGTACGCGTCGGCTCTCCCGACCGCCGAGGAAAAGCTCGCCGACCTCATGAAGCAGTATGACGCGATAGACTGACAAACCACCAAAAAAACACAGAAAAGAGCTGGCCGCGGCCAGCTCTTTTCGCGTCATAAACCGGCTTCACAGCTTATCTGTGATATCAGCCGGACAGATCTTCTGATCTCTGAAACATGTCGGCGAAACCCCGGTTTCGCGACTGAAAAGCCTTGAAAACGTCAGAACATCATCATAGCCGACCGACTCCGCAATCTCGGTCACCTTCATTTCAGTATTTGGTTGATCTCCGGATCGGTGCTGTAACCGATATTGTCAATCGCGAGAAGCTTTGTGTCGCCGCCGGAAATAATATGATACAGTCCCATGTTTTTTCACTTCCAGTCTGTCTTTGTTATGATTATACCATATGTTCCTGTGATTTGTCAATACACAGCATGGTTTTTCTATGATATAATTATCTCAGGAATACGCTGAATAAATGGAGTTTTCACGCGAAAAAGCGTTTCCTTGTGATCACAAATTGTCAACGGAGGTTACAATAACATGAACAGCACAACAAATATCATTGTCGCGCCGCGTGACGCTGGCGACAAGGTAAAATCCGCGTCAGATTTTGTCTGCGGCGGAAAGAACGACGAACGAACACTCGAAGAGGCGATAAGCGAGTGCGTGCGGCAGAATAAGAATCTGCTGCTTCTGAACGGAATCTATCACATTGACTCATTTACAGACCGAGATGACAACGGCCCCGCGGCGGCGATAAGCGTTCCGAACGCTCACAGGGAGATCGCGATAATCGGACAGAATCACGAATACGGATTTCAACGGCGGTTTGACAACGGAGTTGTTTTTTACGTGTCAGCCGCCGCTCTCGAAAGCATCGGCGACCGTGAAGCCGATGTTATCCGCGGAAGATGGACAAGCTTCGGAATACAGAACGGTTCTTCACTGAGACTCGAAAACATCGCGGTGATTCTTGACGACAATCAGCATCCTGTGCGATGCGTTGATCTCAGGCGCGTCGACCGGGTTGAGGTTAAAAACCTGTCCCTGATCTCATACGGAGGCATGATCTCGCCTGATAATGCTGTCGGGCTTGGAACTCCGCCTCCGGTTCCGGCAAAAGGATGTATCGGACTCACAATGACCGACGGAAGCAACTATGATTACAGCAACTACATAAATGTTCAGACATGGGGATTTGACGAGGGTATTCAGGTCGGTGGCGAACACGTCGTCTGTGTGAACTGCGGAGCGGCTATAGGAAACTACGGCTACACCTTCGGAAATTACAAGACAAACTGCGGAAGCAATCACCCGATAACCATGATAAACTGCCTTGACGAGCGCAATATAAATCTCCCGCTCTTCGGATTCTGCGGAGACCACGACTCAAACGGCGAGCTTCCCGGCGAGCAGGAGATAACGATGATCAGCTTCAACATCGAGCGTCTTGCCGATAAAACTCCGGGAGGAAAGCTCGGAGACGCGATGCGCGAGCTGACGCCGGGACTCTGGAAGGGAAACATCGGCTTCACCGCTCAGCCCGCGTGGAATCATACCAACGCTTCCGATTTCAGGCTCTGGGAAAATGACGGTTCAGGCCGCGGAATAGTCACACGCAACAATTGCCACAAGCCGATCTGTACGTCATCAGAGCGTCTCTCATATTATCCGACATACGGACAACAGGTATTCGACAGCGATCTTTCGAAAATGCTGATCTGCGTCGATCCCGAAAACAGGATATGGGTAGACTTCATGGGCAGCAGAATCTGATAAATCGCTGGCCTAAGGTTGTTTTCATGCGAAAACGCCTGTAAATTCAAGACTTATTACTACAAAAACCGACTTATTTGCTATTCGAAAAGAGCTGGCCGCGGCCAGCTCTTTTCGCTGTTATCAGTTGTTGACATTCGCCTTCGCCTTTTCGATGATATCCTCAATGTCCTTCGCCACCGCGTCCTTTATCGAGTCGTAGAGCGACATATAGTTCTTGCTCGCCGCGCCTGACATTCCCATCAGATTCCGCTCGATCGTCCCGAGCTTCGTCGACGACGTGAAGCAGTAGTTGTTCGCGTAGACGAAGTCGGTTCTGACGTTTTCGTGAATCATGTCGATTATCCGCGACGAAACGTCGTCCTGCGTGTACTTGACCTTCAGCGCGACCTCGTAGTAGGCCGGAGTCACCGTCCGGTAGTTTCTCGGCGCACATCGCCTCAAGCACCGCGCAGGGCATTTCAAGCTCCCCGACCGTGACGGGTATACAGAACAGCGTCGTCGAGTCGTGAACCAGCGCGTAATATTCCTCCTGTGACTCGTCGAGCTTCGGGAAAGGAATCATCCCGTACGGATCCTGCATATCGCGGAATTTCTCGGTCGAATAGAAGCGGTTCGGATAGAAGAGCGTCTTTCCGTCGGTGAAGAGCTTCAGAATCTCGCCGTCCATCGCCTCGGCCTTCTTGTAGATTATCGTTCCGGGCGTCTCGTAGTAGAGATCATAAAGCGTCTCGGTGATTTTTACGTTTCGCTCCTGATTCTTCACAAGCGTCGGATATCCGTCCTTTCCGCGCTCGGTGAAGGTGATTCCGGCCGTGTAGACGAAGTGGTCGGTCTGCGAAATCGGCGTCGAGCCGATTCCGAGGATGTCGCCCTCGCTCGCCTTGCCGTCGCCGTCAAGATCCTGCCAGACCTCCTTCACGTACTTCGCCAAAAGCTCGTGCGTCCATTTTCCGTCAAGCACGGTATTGTAGAGTTCGTCCGGATCGCCGAACGAGTTCTCATAGAGCCGCTTGTTGAAGTACATACAGCTCATGTGCCGCAGCTGCCAGACCGAAATGTCGCCTGACAGCAGATACCGCGCGTTTTCCGACACCTGAAGCTCGTTCATGTAGTCGTTCGACCACCACGGCTTCGAATAGTCGAGATACGGCGCGTCGGCGAGATTCCTGTAAAGCCCCTCGACCGCCTGCGGAGTGACGTGCCACTGGATCGCGTCGACGATATCATACGAGTCGTCGCCCGCCATGATCGTCGTGCGGAGAGAGTTCATGAACTTGTCATAGTTCTCGTCGCCCGGAATGAATTCGAGCTTCACTTTCAGTTTTTCCTCGACCTTGACGTTACGGCGGTAAACCGCGTCGGAGACGACGTCTCCGGTGTCCGCGCCCTCGGTTTCGATGAGCCTTGTCGTCTCGTCGCCGCGATAGGCGATACGGATCGACGCGCCGCCGAAGTCGAGTTCGGGCAGTGAGTCGGGCGTGGTTTCGCGCGTGTAAGCCTTGTCCGGAACTCCGGGAGTCGTGGATTCACCGCCCGACGTGATTTCGTCGGGATCGGTGACGTTTTCGCCGCCGCAGGCGAAGAGGGAAAGGAGCATTGCCGTGAGAATTGCCAGTGTCGTGAATTTTTTCATGGTGCGATTTCCTTTCTGACTGAAATTTAATTTTATTTTAAGTGAAATCAGATAGCCCCGCAGATTTTAAGAAAGCATACCTTCATATTGTACGGATCGATCGCGAGAAGCTCATCAAGCGCGGCCTTCGCGCCGTACTCGTCGCCGAGTCCCTTCTTTCCGAGCGCGACAAGGAGTAGTCCGTCGATTCTGTGAAGTCTCTCCTGATCCTGCTCATACGGCGCGGGAACCGGCGAGCCGACGCCGAAATATCCGCGCAGATCGGCGTTTTCCATGAGATTTTCGCCGCTCTTTATCATGCCGCGGAGGACTTTTTCGGCGCGGCCGTCCTGACCGAGCTTTCTCATGCAGAGAGCCGCGAAGATCGTCATCTCGCTCTCCTGCGGCGGCTGATCCGCGCCAGAATTGAACGCCGCGGCCGCCGACTTCTCGTCGCCGAGCTTTTCATAAAGAAGTCCCGTGTAGTAGAAGATATTCGCCTCCTGCGCGCTGTAATGGCGTCCCTCGCCGTAGTTTGCCGGATAAACGAGCGCGGACTTATAGAATCCGAGCGCGGCTTCGGTATCCCCGGCCGCCTCGGCGCGAAGTCCCATCAGAACGTGAAGCCAGCCGTGATGCCTTGTCAGCTTCCCTTCCCCGCCCTCGTAGATATTGAAGCGTTTCTTTCCGAGAAGCTCCTTTGCGAGGTCATACTTTCCGGCCATCGTTAAGAGAATTATGTATTCGAGATAGCAGTCGTCGCGCGACGAGGTGAGTTCAATGTGCGATTCGAGAAGCTTTATCCGCTCGTCGACGCTGACGTTCGTGTTCTTGTAAAGTTGCAGAAGCTCAAAGTTTATCCGCGCCGCGCCGGGATCGTTTTCCGAAACCGCGAGCGAGAGCGAGTCTTCGAGGTACTTCCGCGCGCTTTCGTGATCGCCGGAGTGATCGAACAGAGCCTGCGCGAGATTCCGCTTTGTCGGCGCGCAGGGGTGGAGCGAGTCGGACTTCTCCCAAGCCTTTCGCGCGGCGTCGTAGTTCATCCGGTCGTAGTAAAGACAGCCGAGGAGATATTCCGAACGCCAGTCGCCGTTCTGAAGCGCGGGAATATCGTCGAGCCGGTTCGGGTGGCAGAAGGTCAGACCGGTCGTCTCAAGCGGACGTCCGTCGAGCCTTGATAGATGGCAGAAGATCAGCTGCGACGGCTTTTTACAGCTTTCAAGAATCCTCACGGCCTCGGAAATCAGCCCGAATTTCTCAAAGTCGAGCGCGGCGTCAAGCACGTCCTCGGGGCGGTTTTCGATGAAGCGGATGATTCCGGTTCCGTTTTTAAGATAGTCGGCGAATCTCGCGGTCGGGTCGAGCGGCGCGATTTCAAGCGCGGCGTCAAGATACTTTTTATCGTCAAGATATCCGAGCATCGTCAGCGCGCCGAGATGCTTTGAGTTCGTCTCAAGGCAGAGTCTGAGCTCTCCGACCGCCTTTTCATAGTCGCCGCGAGAGGCGTCAATCCGCGCGAGTTCGAAATACGACGCGCTTCTTGTCGGATACTGCCAGCTGGCGTCAGAGAAAAGCTGATACGCGCGGTCGACATTTCCACGGAGCTTTTCGACTCTCGCGAGGTCGTAAACCGGCTGGGTGTCGGACGGATTGTCGTTCCGGAGCTTCAGCCTCTCGACCGCTTTTTCAAGGTGGAACGCCGCTTTTTCATACTCGCCGCGCTCGGTAAATATAAGCCCCATCAGATGATTCGCCCGCAGATCCTCCATATCGCGTCTCAGAGCCTCGGCGAGATAATCCTCGGGCTTGTAGGTGTGGTGCTTGTACTGCATCAGGTGCGACGCGTGGAGAACGAGATCTTCGAGTCTTCCGACATCCTTCGGACGCGGCGGGATCGGACGCGCCTTCGGCGGCTTCTTCTGTCCCTTTTCGGTCGGCCTGTACGAGACGATCGGCTTTTCCGCCGCGAACTCGACTCTGAGATCGGTGAGAACCGGGGACCCGATCTCAGCCTCTGTAAGCCAGAATCCGTCGGGTGAAATCTCTCCGCGCTTTTCGGCGACGAGCTTCCCCTTATAGAAGAGTCTCAGCGACGCGTCGGTATGCTTTTCGGTCGGAACCGCGCCGAATCTCACCCTGTTCCCCTCGACTTCGAGCGAAACCGCGCCGCCCCTTGACGCGTTCTTCACCTCGCCGATTCCGCGCACCGGATACCACACCTGCGAGAAAATCTTCGTCTCGCCCGGCATGATGTAGGTGAAATCGGGCTGATTGTCGGTGAAGACTCCGGTCATAAGCTCGATGTACCTGTCGCCGTTGTCGGTCAGGTTGGCGCACCACGCGTGGCCGAAATCGCCGTCGCCCCAGGTCCACATCTTCTTTCCGACGCTGTAATGATGATCCGAGACGGTCACGGTTCCCTCGTCGGCCGCGAAATCGTATCCCGCGAGGAAATCCATGTCCGACTGCCCGCGCGAAACCATGACCGAAGTCGGGAGCTTGACGTTCGGATACCACGTGACGTCGGTTCCCTCGCCGTAATCGAACGGGCGCGCGGTGTGATAGATCCCCTTCATCACCGGGAAGGAGATCACGGCGCGGCGGTCGTGATCGTTGCCCCACTCGACGTCGGGCGGGAAAACGGCCTTGTACTTCTTATGAACCCTGACCGCGAGATTGTTCCACCACATGAAAGGGAGCGGACGGTCGGTACGGTTGCAGACAGTCGCCGTCGCCTCGACAATCGACGATCCGGGATAGACCGTCACCGCGACCTCGCCGTGCATACGGTTAAAGGGTTCGTCCTCACCCATCACGCAGGTCTTCGAGCCGTCGGGATTTTCGCGCGTCGCGCAGTCGAGCGGCATGAAGGTCGTCGGGCGGTGATGCTGGGGCCAGTTGAACTCGACTCCGCCCGAAACCCACGGTCCGGCCAGACCCACCAGCGCGGGCTTTATCACGGTGTTCTGGTAGATGAACTCGTATCCGGTCGCCTTGTCGACCGCGCCGTGAATCTTTCCGCCAAGCTCTGGGAGGAGGATCGTCTTTATGTACTCGTTTTCGAGGGTGATCGAGTCATAATCCCGGTCGACCGGGGTGTTCGTCAGGCGGTCGGTGAAGGAGAGCGGATAGAGACGCCCCGTCGCGCCCTGATAGGGCTTGTTTTCGAGGAAGAAGGGGAGCGTGTTCGGCTCCTTCGGCTCGTAGGTCGGGATCGTCATCGGTTTTCTTGTGAGCGTTACTGACATAAAATAATTCCTTTCACAATTTTATGAATCAATTATACCACACAAAACCGAAAGGCACAAGGTAAACTTCGGCGGATTTTTCCGTGATTCTTTAACGCGGGCTTGACAAACCGCGATTTTTGCGCTATAATAAACTCATAAACCATACGCGGAGGAAATTATGAGGATCCCATTCATCATCGAACCGGATTACGGAAGCTATCCGGTCTGGACCCCGGCGATACGCGCCGGAATCGACAGCGAGCTTTCGAGAAAGAAATACGATTCGGTCTACATCGACCCGAAGGAGCTTGACGCCGGCTTTTCGTTCGACAGGGATCAGAAGCTCGCCGTACTCATCGGAACCTCGCCGTCGCTCGTGCCGTGGATAATCGAAAAGCTCGATAAAATTGGAGTCGGAGTCCTGCTCGTCACCTATCAGCCGCCAGAAAACGCCAAGGTGCGCGGAGTCGTCCGAACCGATTACGTCGACGGAATCGACCGCCTTGTCGCGCATCTCTTCGCCTGCGGATGCGGACGTCCCGCGCTCTACGCCTCCTCGCCCGACTCGTCGAGCGATATGGTAAAACGCCGCGCCTACCTCGAAAACGCCGCCGCGGCCGGGTTTGAGCCGCTGACAATCAACAACCGCCGCGGACTTTCGGCCTGCTTTGACGAACTTTCGAAGAAACTTTGCGAAATCGACTCGATCGTCTGCGTAAACGACATCGCGGCCGTCTCCGCGCTCTCAAAGCTCGAAAGGCTCGGAGTCCGCGTTCCCGACGACATTCAGATCGTCTCGTTCGGCGGCTCGGAGATCTCAAAGCTCTGCCATCCGCCGCTGACCGTGATCGAGATGGCGAATTTCACACTGGGACGTCAGGTCGTCAGCTCCTACGCCTACCTATCGCGCGCGTCGGAGGGCGTGACGCTCAGCGTCCGCGTCGCGGGCGATCTCATAATCGGCGGCTCGACAAGGGAAATCTCGTCGGAAATTCCCGAAAAAAAGCCCTTCCGCGCGAAAAATCAGAGCTTCTACGACGACGAGGAGGTCAGAAGCTTCGGAAAGCTCGAAAAGCTCCTCTCGCTCTGCGACAAAACCGACCGCGACATGATCGGCATGATCCTCGCCGGAACCTCCACCGAAGCGATCGCCGAGTCGCTCGCCCTCTCGCCCGAGTCGGTCAGATACCGTCTTCGCCGCGTGATCACCGGAATGGACTTCGCCTCGCGCGCCGACCTTCTCGCCTTCATCCGCGAAAACGGATTTGAGTCGATATTTGTAAACAAGATGTAAATAACACACGTAGACTCTTGACAAATTGGTCTATACGTGTTAGACTATAAGCACAAGGTCTAATGACGTTAGACCGAAAAGGAGCAACATGGAAAATCTTGGAGAAAAAGAAACAAAGTTCGCAAAGCTTATCTGGAGCCACGCGCCGATCCCGTCGGGCGAGCTTGTGAAGCTCTGCGAAAAGGAACTCGACTGGAAAAAGTCGACGACCTACACGATGCTCTCGCGCCTTGTAAAGCGCGGGATCTTCGAAAACGACGACAGCGTCGTGAGAGTCCGGATCTCCCGCGAGGACTTCGAGGCCTCGCGGAGCGAAAGCTTTGTCGACGAAAACTTCGGCGGATCACTGCCCGGCTTTCTCGCGGCCTTCACGCGGAAAAAGAAGCTCTCGGGCAAAGAAATCGCCGAGCTTGAGGCGATCATCCGCGAAAACCGCGGGAGGTGATTTATGGAAAGAATCTTCTGCAAGGTCCTGAGCCTCGACCTCTCGGCAATCGTCGCGGTCGGACTCGTGCTTATCGCGCGGCTTTTCCTCAGAAAGGCCCCGAGACGCTGTTCGTACATTCTCTGGTCGGCCGTGCTTTTAAGGCTCGTGATCCCCTTCTCACTGACTATTCCGGGGAAAAATCTCCTCCCGGTGAGCAGTGACGCGATCACACCCGGAGCGGCCGCCGGAAGCTCGCCGACAATCAGCACCGGAAATCAGTTCGTCGACGCGGCGGTCACGGGAATTCTCCCAAAGCCGGAAATCGGCGCGAGCGTCGACCCGGCGCGGATTCTCTTAAGCGTCGGAGCGGCGGTCTGGCTTCTCGGAATCGTGATTCTCGCGCTTTTAAGCTTCTCGAAGCTCTCAAAGCTGAACCTGCTGATCGGAAGCGACCGGAGCGAAAAAATCATCGTCTCGGAAAAGCTCGGAACAGCATTTGTCCTCGGAATTTTCCGCCCGGTGATCTGCCTTCCGGCCGGACTTTCGGAGAGCGAGAAGAAAATGATCATCGAGCACGAGTCGACTCACATAAAACGCGGAGACCACATCGTAAAGCTCGTCGCGTACATCGTCCTTGTGATTCACTGGTTTGACCCGGTGATGTGGCTTGCGTTCAGACTCGCCACGCGCGACATGGAGATGTCCTGCGACGAGGCCGTGATCCGGAACTCGGGCTGCAAACGCTCGGAATACGCGAGCGCGCTTCTCCGGCTTTCGGTCGGAAAAGAAATTCTGCCCGCTATCCCGCCGACCTTCGGCGAAGGCGCGGTCAAAGAAAGGATTGTTAATGTCATGAAATTCAGAATCAGCAACGCTTTTGTAAGCATAATCGCGGTCATCGCGGCCGCGCTGATCGTCACCGCCTGCGCGGTCACGGGTTCAAAGCCTTCGAAGACGACGGTAAATTTCGCGGCGACCGACTTCATGCCGGGCTTCAGCGTACAAATGCAGCTCCCCGAAGGCTGGAAGGTCGGCGGAGAAGCCGCAAGCTATTATGACCTTGGCTACTCCGGAGATCTCCTCCTTATCACCGACAAGGACGGAAACGAAGTCGGTTCTGTCGGCGCGAATTTCTACCCCGACTACTCGGAGTATGACGACCCGCAGTACCCCGAGCCTTTCTCGGAGAACTACTGGCAGCTCGTCTATCCCGAACTCAGACTCCCGGCGCACCGGAACTGGGACATCAACCCGGCGACCAGAATCCGCACCGACGACGGTGAAACGATGCTCGCGGATATCTATACGCAGATTCCGGATGAAAACACTCCGGCCGCTTCGTGGGATTCGATCGAAACCAAGGGAATCGTTTCATACAACGAATCAAAGCACGTCTATACCTGCGTCGAGTTCTACACGAATGAGTTCGACATAAGCGACAAGACGATTCAGGAAATCGCCGAAAGTTTACAATTTGTTTCAATAAAATAATCCGCCGTCTGTTGACAATCGTCCTCTACAGTGATATAATTATTATGATAACAGTTCTGTAAGTTACCCGAAATATCAGACTGAAAGGATGATTAAAAATGAAATGCACACACTCTAACGCTTTTGTAAGCTTAGTCCCGGTCATCGCGGCCGCGCTGATCGTCACCGCCTGCGCGGTCACGGGTTCAAAGCCTTCGAAGACGACGGTAAATTTCGCGGCGACCGACTCCGAACCCGCGTTCGGAGTGAGCCTCAGCCTCCCCGACGGCTGGAAATTCGTCAGCGATGACGGCAGTGACAGCGCGGGCGTAAGCTATACCCCCGGAATCACCGGCGACTCGCTCCAGCTCATCGACAATGACGGAAATAAGATCGGTTCGATCTTTACAAGCTTCTACGGCTCATTCCTTCAGCCCGACGACCCGGATTTTCCCAAGCCCTTCTCCCCTAATTACTACCAGTGCGTCTATCCCGAGATCCGGCTCCCGTCAGTAAGAAGCTGGGACATTGACCCGGCGACCTCGATCCGCACCGACGTCGGCGAGACGATGCTCTCGGAAATCTACACGATGATTCCCGAGGAAGGCACTCCGGCCGCTTCGTGGGAGGAAGTCGATACCAAAGGCATTGTCTCGTATGACGACACGATTCACGTCTACACCTGCATAGATTTCTACACAAACGAGTTCAACATAAGCGACGAGACAATTCTGGAAATCGCGAAAAGCCTTGAATTCGTTTCCGAAAAATAGCCGGAAAGCTATTGACAAAATCGGCTCCGGGTGGTATAATATTCTGAAACAAACCACCCGGAGGAAAATATGAATACAATAATGACCCGAGTCAAGGCCGGAGCGACAACTCCGTTCAGACTCCTTCACATCAGCGACACCCACCTCACTCTGGCCGACGAGCGCGACGACAAGCGCAAGAACGATCTTGCCGCCGGACGTCATCCCGCCTTCGCGAACGCCGAAAAGTATCTCGCCGAGGCCTGCGAAATAGCGAAAAAGGAACATATGCCGATCGTCCACACCGGAGATCTCATCGACTTCGTCTCCGAGGCGAATCTCGACGCCGCGAAGAAGTTCATGGACGAAAACGACGTCTTCTTCACGGTCGGAAACCACGAGTTCAGCCTCTACGTCGGCGAGGCCTTTGAGGACGAGGCTTACCGGAATCAGAGTCTCGCTCACGTTCAGGAATCCTTCCCCGACCCGCTCCGCTTCTGCGTCCGCAAAATTAACGGCGTAAAGCTCATCGGAATCGACGACGGATACTACCGCTTCGACAAGGAGCAGTTCGACGCGCTGAAAAAAGAGGCCGCTGAGGGACTCCCGATCATCCTCTTCCTTCACAACCCGCTCCACGAGCCGGAACTTTACGAAGAGTCGATGAAGAAAAATCCCTGCGCCTACCTGACCTCGACGCCCGAGGAGCTGATGAAGGGCTACGACGAGTACCGCTACCGTCAGCAGAAAGCCGACGAAATCACGCTTGAGGTGACGCGCTATATCGAGTCCTGCCCGCTCATAAAGGCAATCTTCGCCGGACATCTGCACTGGGACTACGAGGGAATCGTCGCCGGCCGCGTCCCGCAGTATGTCACCGGAATCGGCACCGCGCGGATCATCACGGTTGAATAAACACAAAGCCCCCGCCCGGGATCCCGGGCAGGGGCGGTTTTTGTGATTTTTCGTTCCGTCATTCCGATTTGCCGTCGGATTCCGGAGAATTTTCGCCTTCGGTCAGCGCGGAACCGCGCTCGGCCTCGACTCTGTATCTCACGGCCGCCGCGCTGTCGGCGACCTCGGGATCCTTCGTGATCATCAGCCCCTCGACAACCTTCGTGCCGTTCTTTCCCGAGAAGCGCGTGTAGAAGTAGCCGATCACCGAGAAGGTCAGCGCGCCGATGAAGTTGACGAACATATCCTTTATCGTGTCGATGAGTCCGATGTCAAGATAGCCGTTTATCCCGAGCGACTGTCCGTTGACAACCGTGTCGTTGATCCCCTTTATCTGCACGGCTACGTTGAGTCCGTCGGGATTGAGAAGGGTTGACGAAATCGTCGTCACGATCGTGTCGCGCTGCATATCGGTCAGGAAAAGCCGATCCATTCCGAACTCGAAGAATTCCCAGAGAACGCCGATCGTCATCGAGAAGCAGAACGAGAACATCGCGACAAAGAAGGGCGAAAGATTCAGTCCGAAAACCTTCCTGCGGTTCAGTATGACGATAAGCGAGAGTCCGACCGCGGCCGCGAGGAATCCGGTCGTCACGTGAAGCATCGTGTCCCAGAGCGCGAATCTCGTGTAATAACTGTTGATCTCTCCCATTATCTCGGCGGCAAAGATGAAGATCAGCACGATATTCTCGAGCAGTGCCGGTACGTCAACCCTGAACACACGCTCGACGAATACCGGCACAAGGAAAAGCACCAGCGTGAACGCGCATAGGAAGACGTTCTCGTAGTTTCCGATGAAGAACTGACGCACTCCGACAAGGATTACAAGCGCGCGCAGGATCATATAGATTGTGAACGTGACCTTATCCTTCCTGTACTCGTTTGAGAGCTGCCGGAAAAAGCCCGGCTTTTTTTCTTTCGCTTTTTTCTCTTTGTTTTTCATTTCTCACCTATAGCCCAAAACCGCCGATGTCAGTCGGCGGTCGGGATATTGCTTATTCAGCTTTTGCTTCCGGAGCGGAAGTCTCGGCAGGCTTCTCCGTTCCAAGGTATGCCGGAAGGTTCATTCCGGCCATGTCGAACATCTCGTTCATAGGCGGAATCGACTTCATCATGCCCGAGAGGAAGTTCGCGGTCGCGGTCTTGCCGTCGGTCGAATTGCCGCCGTCCCAGACGGTGACCTTGTCGATCTTGAGATTCTTGACAGCCTCGACCTGAATCTTCGTCAGTTCTTCGAGCTTGTCGGCGATCATCAGGCGGATAGCGTCGTTCGACTCGCCGCCCGCCGACTTGACAATCTCGGCGAAACCTTCCGCCTGCTTGGTCAGCATCGAGCGCATACCGTCAGCCTCAGCCTGCATTCTCATGAGCGTAGCGTCGGCTTCACCCTTCGCGCGGCGTCTGATCTGCTCTGCCTCAGCCTCGGCCTTGAGTTCGGCCTGCTTCTTTTCGATTTCGGCCTTGACGAGGACATCGGCTTCAAGAGTCGCCTGTTCGAGCGATGCGCGCGCGAGCTCGGCCGACTTCTGAGCGGCGTAAGCCTCCTCAAGAGCTTTAGCCGACTGAATCTTCTCGGCGGCGGTAGCGCGCTTCAGAGCCTCAGCCTCGCGCTCACGGCGGACAGCCTCGGACTCGGCGACCTGAACCTTCGCCTCGTTTTCACCCTTGATAGCCTCGGAGTTCGCGAGCGAGACGCTGATTCGCTGGTCGCGCTCGGCGTTAGCGGCGCCGATAGCACCCTCGCGGTCAGCCTCGGCGACCGAGACCTTCGCGTCGTTGATCGCCTTGGCGGCGGCTTCCTTACCGAGAGCGAGGATGTATCCGCTCTCGTCGGTGATGTCGGTGACGTTGACGTTGATGAGACGGAGACCGATCTTCTTGAGTTCGGTCTCGACGTTTCTCGAAACGGCGTCGAGGAACTTATCGCGGTCGGTGTTGATCTCCTCGATCTCCATCGTCGCGATTACGAGACGGAGCTGACCGAAGATGATATCCTTCGCGAGCTCCTGAATGTCGTCGAGCTTGAGTCCGAGCATACGCTCAGCGGCGTTCTGCATGACGCCCGGCTCGGTCGAGATGCCGACCGTGAAGCGCGAGGGGACGTCGACGCGGATGTTCTGCTTAGAGAGCGCGTTCTTGAGGTCGACGTTGATCGAGATCGGCGTCAGATCGAGGAACTCGACGGCCTGAATGACCGGCCAGATGAAGGCCGCGCCGCCGTGGATGCACTTCGCGGAGCGGGAAGTTCCGTCGGAATTGCTTCCGACCTTACCGTAGATGACCATGACCTTGTCGGACGGGCATTTGCGGTAGCGCGACGCGATGACGATCAGGGTTGTCAGGACTAAAAGCGCGATGACACAGATGAGGATCAAAAGACTTGAAGACTCGTATGGCATGATTTTTTCTCCTTTATGTTAAAAAAATTATTTCATTATTCTCTCGACCATGACAAGACCCATCTCGTCGGTCGAAACGACGCGGACGGTCTCACCGGTCTTTAAGGTGTCCTCGGAATTTGTGACGGCGTCGACCTCGATGTACCGATCCTGAACGACGACGTTGATCTTGCCGCGTCCCGTGCCCTTCGGCGGGATCGGGATGTAGACCTGCCCGGTCTTTCCGACGGCGGTTCCGAGTTCGATCGTACCGTTTGACTGGAGCTTCAGGACGGCCTTCATGAGGTACGCGATTCCGAAGAGGGTCGCCACGCCGCATAAAAGCGCGAGGAAGATCGCGAGGATATTTGAAAGTCCGAAGTCGATGAAGACGATTCCCGCCCATCCGGCGACGCAGAGCATACCGACGATCCCGCGGATCGAGAAGAGCGAGAGTCCGTCGTCGCCGCCGACCTCGTCGGGAATCCCGTCGCCGTCGAGATCGATCCCGTCGTCGCCGTCGCCGATGCCGAAGAGAAGCAGAATCGTCTGCACGATCAGCACAAGCGTCGCGGGAATTCCGATGAAAGCGAAGATCCGCTGAATATCGGTCAGTGAGTTCCACCAGTTAGCCAAAGCATTTCACTCCTTAATAGTGTGTAAAGTCCCGGATTATTTATTCCCGTTCCCCGGTTCCGGGCGGCCGGAGTCAGTTTTCATATCGGTCGGCGTCGGGGTTAATTTGCCACATCTGCGGCAGAGGTTTTCACCGTCGCGGAGTCCGTCGCCACAATACGCGCAGAATCGCCGCCCGCCGACAATCAACGGATATTTCGTCCCGCGGTGATACTCGATCCGGTCTCCGGTCTTGTACCACATATCCTGATAGAAGGGTTCAAGGCTCTCGATGTTCTTTTTCGCTGCCGAACCGTTCGGATAGACAAGCTTCATCGTGATCCGGTAGAGCGGAATCGTCGCCGAGGTGCGCATATCCTCCTTACTGAAGGTCTGCCCCTCGGAATATTTCACGTCCGAAACCGTCGCGGTGTACGAACGGTCGGTGAAGATCCGCCAGAGCTTTTTCGTGAAGACCGGAATCAGAGCGATCACATACGCGATCGTCAGCGACGCCGCCGGGCTGATTCTCGACGAAAAGTAGGCGTGGAGTCCGAATCCCCAGACCGCCGCGATTATCCCGGCGAAGACGAGGCAGAACGCGATCCGCTTCGCCCAGTACAGCCTGAAACTCTTCTCGTAATCCGACATGATCTCACCCTCCGAAAACCCCATCGTAAACGGCGTTTGCCTTCTGTCTCACGAGCGTCGAATAGTAGGCGTAGATGATGATCTCGCAGGCGTTTTCAAGGCGTTTTCTCGCGCCGGGGGCGCATTCCTCGTAGGACGAAAGCGTCCGGCTGATAAGCTCCTTTATGTTGTCGTCGTGATCCTCCTCGACAAGCTCGTCGATTATTCTGCACAGGTAATCGTATAAAAGCGACTCGGGGATGATATCGTCGCTCTTGTCTCCCGCGCGTCCGTTGACGTAGGTAAGAAGCGCGGCGATGCGTTCAAGCTGAACCGACTCGCGCATCATGTTGATGATGAGGATCCGCGCGAGCTGATCCTTGCCGTAGCGTTTGTTGTGCGCGCTCGCGACCCAGCCGCGTTTTGTCCAGTTCTGGAGGGTCGAACCGTCTATGCCGCAGATCCCGCGGATCTGTGAGAGCATTATTCCGTCGGTGATGTAGAAGATCTTGTCGAGGAACTCAAGTCCGGTGACGTTGCCCATCTCCACCTTATCCATCAGCGTGCCGGGGATCAGCCGACTTTCAATTTCCAGCTTCAAACAGCGTTCTCTCCTTTCGAATTTTTCTCGGCAATAAGATTATATCATACAATCACGTGATTGTCAATAGGGTTTTCGAAATTTTTTCGCCGCCGGCGAAGATTTTTTAACGCCGCGGATTTTTTCGCGAAACCCGGAACTTTTCCCGGAAATCCGCGTCTTATAATTAAGGCAATACCGCACAATTCACGGCTGACGCCTTAAGCGCGCATCTGCTTGCGTCTTTTCCGTCATACGTCAC
>CAKSVM010000043.1 GCA_934503195.1 uncultured Eubacteriales bacterium | reverse complement strand
AACCAAAGAGCATCGCGCTGGGATTATTCGCGGCGTTTGTCGGACTCTGGAAGAACTCGGGAACGCTCTGCGACCGCACTTCACCCGGATTCACGGCTTTTTTCAGTGAGAGCGACATTGAGGACTGCGTAAAGGTATTCTTAAGTCACATCGGAATTAGCGAATTAAGTGTCGGCTCGGAGTACATAACGATCGCGATCTGCAATGTGCTTGTGGACAGTTCGCTCGAACATATGTTCACGAAGAGACTCTATGTGATTGTCGGAAAGAAGGCGGGAGCTTCCCCGGCCGCGGTTGAGCGGATGATGAGGAAAAATGTCACTGATACATGGGAGGAAATGCCGAATCCCGAGGCTATCATAAAGCTCTACGGAAGGTACCACTTCCGCAAGAAAAACGGGAATCCGGTCACTTCCGAGTTCATCATCGCTTCGTCCCAAATTGTCCGCGAGAGACTGAACGCTATCGCCGTGCTTATTGACAAAGGAGTTATTCCGCCGACTATTGTCGGAAAGATTCTCATGGTCGGGAAGGACGGACTCGGGATTGATGCGATACGGCTCACGGATTTGTTCCGCTGGCTGCTTTGAGGGTTGTTTCTGCAAAAAACGGGGGTTAGGATGAGACGGCCGTTTGTCGGGATATTGGTTTGCCCGGAAGCAGTTCGTACAAAAAATGACGGCCGCCGCCTGTGCATGACGCCGCGCCGCAAGCCGTAGGCTTGCGGCGCGGGTCGCTTTTATTCCGGACGGTTTTCAGCCGCGACGTTTATCTGAGTCATCAGCTCGCAAAAGCGCGCTTCGCGCGTGAGCGGGGCAAGAGCGGGCGAGGACATTTTTTCAAGCACGCGGCCGATCGCCACGGATTTTGGCATCCCGCCTGAATCCATGCCTTCAAGAACGCGGAATTCTTTTCCGGCGTCGGAATCATCCGCGCCTTTTCCGGCCGGCAAATCGACGCCAAGATCCGCTCTGACCATGCTTTCAAGAGCGTCAAGAGCGGCAGAGCAGTCGCCTTTACTGATCTGACACTCGGCCGAAAGCGCGTAAAGATCGCCCTCCTCGCGCCTGTGAAGTCCGTTTCCGCCTTCGCCGAAGAAAAGACCGATGAGTTTGAGTGCCGTGTCAAAGCATCCGAGCGCGGCGTCGGGATTCCGACGCGCCATGAAGCTTTTCCCAAGCGACGCGAGGTCGTCGAGAATCGCCTCGGAGTGCATGAAAAGGTCATTTTCCAGGAATTCTTCCTCGGCCGCAGAATCCTTCTTTGACCGCGCGATATACGCCTTAACGCGGCTGCAGGTCAGGTCGGAACGCACGGGGAATCTATCGCCTGACGACTGGCCTCATTGTAGTCGCCGTACGCCGCGTTCAGCATGACCATTATCATCCGAGCACGGAGGATATCGGCCGCGTTCTTTGACAGCGAGACGATCAGCGACGCCTGACGCAGAGTTTCGCGGAAGATCCCGTCGGCTTTTTCGGGATAGTAAAGCTTCCCGTTTTCGGGGAGCGCGAGCGTGATTCCGAGTTCGACGCTCTGACAGAGGAGCTTCTGACTTGTCGGGAAGCGTTTCAGTCCCGACTGAAGCTTTGTCCACGCGTCAAAGGTCGTCGCGGCGTCTGGCGGGGAGGAGATCAGCGAATACGCCGTCCCGACAATCTTTTCCGCCTCGTCCACGTCTGATCCGGAGCGGTCGAGGAGCATATCGGTGCTGACGCCGAAAACGCTCGCGATCGGGACTATCTGCGAAATGTCGGGAAGACTCGTCTCGTTTTCCCACTTGCTGACCGCCTGAGAGGTCATGTTGAGTCTTTCGGCGAGTTCGCTCTGCGTGAATCCATGCTCGACACGGAGCTTTCGGATATTCTTTCCTATTGACATGATTCTGTCCTTTCTGCGTTTCATGTGTATTCGTCTGCCGGCGGCCGCCTGACAACTAAAATTATATCACAGAAAGGCAAAAAGGTCAAGCGACGCGTAAGAGACGTCAGCTCAACCTTTGGTTGCGGTTTATCCGAGATCGTTTATAAGCTCCATGTAATCGTCGATCGCCTTGTTCGCCGATTCAAGCGCGGAGGCATAGGAGGACGAGAAGCTCTCGCCGCCGTTTTCAAGCGCGGTTGTGACGAGATCCTTAGTCTTACCAAAGTTGAAGACATAATTTACATCGAAAAAAACATTGTGGTAGACTATATCCAGCATATCTTCGGTTCCCTCAACGCGCGCCGCCTTGCCCTTGATAATCTTATCGTACGCCGCTTCGCGGATTAGATCATTCGAGTAGTACGCCATTGTCTCCATTACAAGTGATGTTCTGTCTGTATCGCGGCAGGACGCCGGAACGGCGATTCCCGAAGGCCCCGCGGGCTGGCCGATCGTATAGTACTTCTCCTGAGCCTCATCGTATTTCGGGAGCGGGAGGATTCCGTAATCCGACTTCATCTCACGCGCGCTTGGGACACTGTCATATCCGGTGATAAGGTTATTCATCGAAGTCGGCATGAACATCGCGCGATCGGATTCGAACATATTAAGGAAGATTGCGGTGTTCTGAGAGTTAAAGAACGTCTTTTCATCCGAGAAATATTTGGCGAGAGCTTCAAGTTTGGTGATGAAACCGTCTTTTCCCATATTCAGCACAAATCTGTCGTTTTCACGCTCCGCCATTTTCTCGCCGAATCCCGCGAGCATATAGCAATCCCCGGCCGATCCGGCGATCGCGTATTTATCCTCGTCAGTCATCTTCGTGTCGCCGTTAATATCAACGCTTTTCCCGACCGTGAGTTCCTTCAGCTTGTCAAACGTCCATTTTCCGCTTCTCACGAGGTCTTCAAGCCCGGTGATTCCGTTTTCATCGGTCAGCGTCTTGTTGTAGGCGACCGCGGCGGGCATATAGTAGAAAAAGGGCGAGAGCGGACCTGTCGTGAAGTAAAGGTGTCCGTTTACCGTGAAATCCTCGTTTACCGAGGCGCACCACCATTCCTTTGAGAAATCGAGATATTTCAGCGCGGAGAGGTCATAAAGGCATCCCTCGGACATGAGCGTGTTGATTCCGATGTTGACCGAGTTGATCACAAGATCATACGCGTCATCATCGGCAAGAACGGTGCTTTTGACTTTTTCGGTCACCTTGCCCCGGTCGTCGTCGGGATAGTTGACAATCTTGATTCCGAGTCTTTCCTCTACAAGGCGGTTGCGGCGGATTATCGCGTCGTTGAGAACCTCGCCGTTCTCCTCCTCGGCGAGCGGAAGATTCGGACGCTGATCATAGGACTGCGCGATTATCCGGAACTCGTAGCCGTTGTAATCTTCCTTCGGGAGAGTGTCGAGATAATCGACCACATCGGTGACCGGATCGGTCGACTCACTGCCGCCTGTCGTGACCTTGGTATCGGAGGGTGTATCGCCGCAGGAGGTGAGGATCAACGACACCGCCAGAAGAGCGGCGAGGATTAAGGCTGCTTTTTTCATATTGTTTTTCCTTTCAGAATAGTCTTTTCGCGTACCTTGTCGGGCGTTCGCGCATCTGAGCGCGGTACTGGTTCGGCGGGACTTTGAAATAATCGGTGAAAAGACGATAGAAATACCCGAGATTGTTGAAGCCCGACTCCGACGAGATCTCGATGATATCGCGGTCGGAATATGTCAGGAGTCGCGCGGCGTTCTGGAGCCTTAACGCGTTTATGTACTGCGACGGCGTGGCGTTCAGATATTTTCTGAAGCTTCTGCACATATGCTCGCGCGTGACGCCCGATTCTCTGGCGAGCGCGTTAAGATCGGTCTCGGAAGCGAAGCTCTTCGCGAGCCTGTCAAGAAGCCCTGAGAGCCATTCGGGCATTTCCGCCCCGGTTTCGCGCTCACGGAGAAGCTCGATGAACACGTCGCAGAAGAGCGATTTCAGGCAAGCACCGCGAAAAGGCGACGTCGGCATACTCTTTATCTCGCGGAGTCTCGCGGAAAACCTTTTGAGTTCCTCTTCCGTGATACGGACGCTGACCGGAAGCTCCGGAGTTTCCAGCGGAACAGTCGCGCCGCCTAAGAAATCCCGTATCGACTCATAAACCTCCTTTGACATTCTGACATTGAACATCGTATAGTTTTCGGATTTATACGACAGGAAGCAATGCTTGTCATCCGGGCGGATAAATGTCAGATACGCGCGGCTCATCGGAACGTATTTTCTATTGACGCAGTGGATGGAATTTCCCTCTTCCACAAGTGTGATCTCATAGTAGTCATGATTATGAAAGCTCGGAGTCTTCCTGAATATCTCTGTGTGCTGGATGAGTATGTTGGTATTGTCGAGCGAATACTCGGGTTCGTAAGTATGGAGAAGATATACGGCCATATTTTTAATCTCCTTTTATATATTATACAATGTCCGAAGCTTCCTGTCTACAACGATTTTGATTATTTTTTGTACATATGTGATCTGTTTTGCTATACATATAAGTAAATATCCCCCGGCAAAGCCGGGGGATATTCATAGACGGGCAAAGCCCTATTCTACCAGCTACTCCTAAAAGGCGTATATACGTCTACCACGCGCGAAGGCAGTTTACCTGCCACCCGTAAACGGGTCGACGTCGTCGAACGTTAACTGGTTGCCCAGTTCGTCCTCCTTGAGTTGGTTGCTTATGTACTCGCTGATCGCCTTGGTGTTTTTTCCAACTGTGTCAACGTAGTATCCGCGGCACCAGAATTCACGGTTCCGGTACTTGTACTTCATGTTCCCCCACTTCTCGTATATCATCAGGCTGCTTTTTCCCTTCAAGTATCACATGAAACCTGATACGCTCATTTTCGGGGGTATCTCGATCAACATATGTATGTGATCCGGGCACACCTCAGCGTTTATTATATTCACTTCCTTCCATTCGCAGAGTTGTCTCAATATCTGACCTATCTCCGCTCTTTTTTATCCGAAGAATACTTTTCTCCGAAATTTTGGCGCAAATACCACGTGGTACTTGCAATTCCACTTCGTATGTGATAGACTATGTATGTCCTCACTCATTTTGTGATGATCTCCCTTTGATATTTTTTGTACAGTTGGTAGCCGCACTCTTATTATATCAAAGGGAGCTAACTTTTTCAAGACTTATAGGCATAGCCTTGGTTGAACCCCCGGTCTAACCAGGGGTTTTCGGAAGACAAAAAAGCACCTGACGCAAATCAGGTGCTTTGGCGGAGAAGCAGAGATTCGAACTCTGGAGACCCGTTAAGGCCTACACGATTTCCAATCGTGCGCCCTCGACCAACTAGGCGACTTCTCCATACCCATTAACTACTTTGATATTATACCACATCCGCGCGCGTTTGTCAAGGGGTTTTGCAAAAAAACTCTGAAAATATCCGTTTTTTCTCCCCCGGAACAGGTCTATTGTGCGCGGATCTCCGGGAATTATCCCGGAGATCCTTTGCCGCTGTCAGAAAAACGCTGATTTCAGGCTGTTTTCACGCAAGAAAGAGCATAAATCCAAGCCCTTTTCGCTTGAAAGCTCCATTTATTCAGCTTATCCTCAGAAATTCAGATCCGGATAAAGATATCCGGCGAGTACCTTATAGGCCTCCGCGAAGCGGCTGTTCGGCTTGTTGTGGAAGAGGCTCTTTTCGAGATAGAATACCTTTCCGTTCTTCACCGCGTCAAGCGACTGCCAGACCGGATTGTCTCCGTAGAGCTTCGCCACAAGTGCCTCGGCGTCTTCCCTGCCCGCGTGGCACTGGACGAGGATTATATCGGGGTTCGCCGCGAAGACAGTCTCAAGGTTGATATCGACTCTCTCGGCGTCCGCCGCGCCGTCCCACGCGTCAACGATGTTCTTCGCGTTCATCGCGTCGATCATTCCGCCCACCACGGTTCCAGAGGTGTTCGCCTGAAGCGTGTCGGCCGACGAGAACATACAGAATACGCTCGGCGTATTCTCGGTCGGACAGGACAGAAACACGTTGACAACCTCGTCAAGCGACTTCAGCGCGACCTCATCCCAGAGTTCGGGATGTCCTGTCAGGTTCGAGAAGACCTTGAACCACTTAAGGTAATCCGAGAAATCATTATAGCTCATCGCGATCACCGGAATTCCCGCCGCCTCAGCCGGAGCCTCGATCGTCTTATAGCCGCTCATCGCGGTCGAGCAGATGATGAGATCGGGATTCAGCGCGACAATCGTCTCGGTGTCCCACTTCTTTCCGGAGGACGAAGTAGCGACCGTTGTCACTCCCTCATCGGCCGTGATATCGCGTCCGATGTACTCCTCATAGAGTGCGACCGAAGTGTCGCCACCGATGAGTCCGGTGACTTTTCCGCCAGCCTCGTACCAGAGGGTCGTGAAGCTTGCGTAGAGATTGACGACGTTTTCGGGATTCTTCTTGACCGTCACGCTCTCCTTGCCCGAGGCGTCGGTGAAGGTAACGGAATCGTCGTTGACGACAACCTCGTCCGCCTTTTTCAGGAATTCGGCGCGGAGCGCGTCGGCCGCGGCGGTATTGCCGGCTTCTTCGGGAGCCTTTGTCGTCTCATCCGAGGGTTCGGCGTCGCCTGAGGTCGTGACCTCGGGCGTTCCGGGAGTCGTCACCTCGGCGTCTCCGGCCTGTCCGCAGGATACGATCCCGAGCATGAGGTTCGCCGAAAGAATCAGGGTTATGAGTTTTTTCATTTGGTATTTTCCTTTCATATGGAACATTTATATCATCCGCCAAAGCGGTAAGATATCATTATTGTTTTAATCATTCCGGAATGAAGAACGGGCAGTCGTGTGCCGCGTCCTTTGTGACGGTAGAGCCGATGCCGAAGAGCTTTTTGAGATTCTCGGCCGTCAGCACCTCAAACGGGGTTCCCATAGCCAGAACGCCGCCGTCCTTTATCGCCGCGAGGATATCCGAATACCTCGCCGCGAGATTAAGATCGTGAAGCACCATCAGAATCGTGATCCCGAGCGTGCGGTTCAGATTCTTAACGAGTTCAAGCACCTCAATCTGATAGCCGATATCTAGGTAGGTCGTCGGCTCGTCGAGGACAAGGATCTCAGGCTCCTGCGCGACCGTCATCGCGATCCACGCACGCTGTCTCTCACCGCCCGAAAGCGTTGACAGCGGCTGCTCAGAAAGCCTTTCAAGCCCGGTCATCCTTATCACCCTGTTGATGATCTCACCGTCGGCCTTTGTGAGTCCGCGCCCCGGCTTCATATGCGGATAGCGGCCGTATGAGACCAGCGTGCGCACGTCGATATCGGGCGGCGAGGTGTGTACCTGCGCGAGGTAGGCGATCCTTTTCGCGAGGAGCTTTGACTTATATTCGCGTATCGGCTTTCCGTCAAGCTCGCAGAAGCCCGCCTTCGGCGTCACGGCGCGGGGGATAACCTTGAGAAGCGTAGATTTTCCGCAGCCGTTCTGACCGATCAGCGTCATGATCTTTCCTTTCTGGACGTCGAGCGAAAGCCCTGAGAGAACCTTTTTCTTTCCGTAATCGACGGTTATGTCTCTGAAACCGAAGTACATCAGTTCCCCTCCTTTCCGCGCGAGCGAAGCAGGAAGAGGAAGAACGGCGCGCCGATGAACGAGATTATTATGCTCACCGGAACCTCTCCGGGCGGCATTATCACGCGTCCGATCGTGTCGCAGATCACAATCAGCGAAAAGCCTAAAAGTGTCGACGCCGGGAAGAGATATCTGTAATCCGACCCGACAAGAAGTCTTGCTATGTGCGGAACGATCAGTCCGACAAAGCTCAGCATTCCGACCGCCGCTATCGCCGCGCCCGAGAGAAGCGACGACACCGCGATGAGAATGAATCTGAAAAGCTCAGTCCGCAGTCCGAGCGAGTTTGCCGTCTCGTCGCCGAGCATCAGAATGTTCATCTTTGACGGAAGGAAGAGACAGACTATCATTCCGCACAGCGCGTACGGGAGAATCATCTGAAAGCTCTTCCAGCCGCAGCCGTTCAGTCCGCCGACGAGAAATCCCGAGGCATTTCCGAGCGATTCGGCAAAGAGCGTCTTTATTATGTCGTTGAACGCGCCGAAGAGAGCCGAGACCGCCATTCCGGACAAAATCATCCGCACCGGACTGACTCCCTTCTGATACGCCAGCGCGTAAATCAGCATCGTCGTCACAAACGCGCCGATTATCGAGCCGATCGGAAGAAGCTGCGAATACGCCGGAAACGCGACGAGCGTCAGATATCCGACAAAGCTCGCGCCTCCCGTGACGCCAATGGTCGACGGCGACGCGAGATTATTCCGCATGACTCCCTGCAAAACGCATCCCGACAGCGCGAGACATACGCCGACAAGTCCTCCGGTCAGTATCCGCGGGAATCTTAAGTTCCAGACGATAAGTCTTGCCGTCGAGCCGTCGTCGACGAATATCGCGCGGATAACCTCGCCCGGCGAAAACTCGATCGTTCCGATCCCGACGCAGATCACGACCGCGAGAAGACTCAGCGCGAGGAGTACCGTGATAACGATAATCCCACGGATATGCTTTTTCATCCCGGTCATCTGTTTTCGGACACTCCCGGTGAATTCATGCAGCTGACAGACGAACTCTCATTCTCCGCGCCGGACATGAATTTCCGCACGGCCGCGCGGCAGTTTTCAAGGTCGGCGGCGTCGGGATGACCCTGCGAGAGCTTCTGACGCTCATAGCGTTCGGGGGATATCTTACCCTCACGGAGCTTTTTCCCGGTGCGGGCGAGGTCTATCGCGCCCTGACAGAGATAATGCCCCAGGAGAGTATTTTCGGCCGACGCGAGAGCCGAAACTCTGGCGAAGACATCCTTTCCGTGCTTTGTGTCGGGTTCGACGCCGAGCGAGCCGATGACAATCAGCTTCTTTCCGTGAAGCCTTCCGATAAGCTCAATCGTGTCGGGATCCGCGCTTCCCTTGTCGCACCAGTAGGTGAGGACGAAGGTATCAAAGGTATCTATAACCTCGTCGTTCACGTAGCGGATATTGTACGGCCCCGCGTGATCGGGGATCACCTCAGCCGCCGCCTCGGCGAGTCTGAAAGCGTTTCCGGTTATGGTTGAAAAGATTATTACGGTTTTTCCCATTTTGCGTTCCTTTCTCATCCTTCGACCGCGCGGCGCAGATGCTCCGCGTAGAGCTTCGCGAACTCGTCGTATTCCCCGAGTCCCTTCACAAGGCATTCCACCTCAAATCCCTCTGAGCGGAGAACCGACGCCACGCTTCCCGGCTCATCCCCCGCCATGTCGCGTCTTGCGTGTCCGGCCGCACCGAAGAGAAGCGGCGTCAGGAAAATTTTGTCATATCCCGCCTCGCGGATCATCGGGATCACGTCCTGAACCGACGGCTCCGCCTCAAGCGTCATTATGAAGATATCGCGGTATCCGAGCCGCTTCGCCGTCTCCTGAAGCTTTGCGTACTTTATGTTGTCGGAATGCGCCGAGCCGTGTCCCATGAGCAGAATCGCGTGATTAGCCGAAGCTAACTCATACTCAAAAAAATTACAGATGAACTCATTGTCCGCCTCTGAGTCGAGAAGCGGCTTTCCGACGCGGATCACGTCGAATTCATCGGTGCGCGCCCCCGCGGAATCGGAGATGACGTCATATTCGCCGCCGCTCAATATGTGGGTCGGCTGAATGTACACCTCGTCAAATCCGGCATCCTTAATCCGATCCAGAGCCTCCGGAACGGTATCGACATGGATTCCGGCCTTTCCGAGCGAGCCTATGACGTGCCTTGACGTGAACGCGCGGAAGATCACGGCTTCGGGAAATTCGCGGCGGTACTGATCCTCGACACGTGATATCGTGCTTTCGATCTGTGCTTTGTCGGACGAGCCGTAGCTGACCGACAGAATGGCTTTTTTCATTTCACAGTTTTCCTTTTTGCTTTTTCTTGGTTAGCACTTGCTAACATGAATATTATAGCACACCTTCCGCGATCTGTCAAGACGCAATGTGAAAATTCACAGACTGTTACGATTCGCGTAATTTCGCGGCGGTGAGTCCGGCAAAATGACGCAAGGGGAATTAAGTTCCCATAAACCGCAGCAAGCCGCCCGCGCAGCTCCTCTTCACGACAAACGCGGCCTGAAAGCTCAGGCCGCGCCGCGGACACAAAAGTTTTTTGATCAGACTTTTCCCATCCTAGTCTCAAGCCGGCTCATCACGGTAGAATTTCGCCTGCTTGTCGAACATCTCCTTGTAAAGCCCACCATTCGCATACAGCTCGGCGTGGGTGCCGTATTCCTTTATGCTACCGTTATCGAATACCGCGACCTTGTCCGCGAGATGTACGGCCGAGAGCCGATGCGTGATCAGCACCGCGCCCTTGTTCGTAATCATCCTGCTGAATTTGGTATATATCTCGTACTCGGCGTTGGGGTCGAGCGCGGCCGTCGGCTCGTCAAGGATGAAAATCTCGCCGCCGTGATAGCAGGCTCTGGCGATCGCGATACGCTGTTCCTCGCCGCCGGAAGGCTCGATTCCCTCCGGGTCAAGGGCTTTGCCGATCTGAGTGTCCGCGCCCTTTTTCAGCTTGTCGATAAGAGGCTGAATATCCGAGCTTGCGCAGACTCTGCGGAACTTCTCCTCGTCGGACTTTTCCGCCAGTACGACGTTTTCCCTGAGCGAGAACGCGAAGGTCGCAAAATCCTGAAATACCGGCGCGAAGAGGCTCAGATACGCCTCATAATCGTACCGCGTGATATTCACGCCGTTCAGTAAGATCTCGCCGGAGGTCGGTTCGTAAAGGCGGAGCAGCAGCTTTATGAATGTCGATTTGCCCGAACCGTTCTCCCCGACGATACAGAGCTTTTCGGTACAGGAGAGTCCCAGATTGAGATTTTCAAGCGCGAAGATCTCGCTTCCGGGATATCTGAATGACACATCGCGGAATTCGATACACGAATTCCCGTCGATTTCCGGAATCAGCGTTCCGGTCTTTTCAGCCTCCGGAACCTTAAGGAACTCCTGCCACTCTTCTATCTCCATCGCGCGCTCCGAAAGTGCCATATATGAGTTGACGACCGAGGAAACCGCGCCCGAAAACCGCTGCGACGCCGAGAGATATATCGTCATTGATCCGATCGGAATCGCCCCCATGAGAACCTTCCGGATAAGATAGACATAAACCACCGCAGACTGCGTGAGGTTTGTTATGTTCAGCACGAAATTTCCCTTGTGCCTCACCTGATTGTTCTTATATGTAGTCGCGTTCATGTCGCGCTCGGATCTCGTCACCTTTTCAAGAAGCATCCCGGCGATATGATATAACCTTATCTCCTTGGCGTAGGAATTGCCGCGGAGCATATCCTTGTATTCCCAGTTTTTCCGCTGATTTTTGCTGAATTCACCGCGCAGCTCAAAGCGTTTGAGATTCATCCATTTCGCCATGCGCGAGTTTATCAGAACCATAACGATCGTCAGGAGAATTATAAACGGATTCAGATACGTGATTATCGAAAACGACACGCAAAAGGAAATCACCGCCGAGAGGATATTTCCGATCAGATCGACGATCTCGACCGCGCCCTCAATAGTGCCGCTGACCCTCTCGCGGCATTCCTGCAATTCCGGTTTTTCGAGCGTTTCATAGTCCATCCCGGCGACATACAGCTCGAATTCGTTGAGAAGGTTGATAGTGAGTTCCCCGCCCGTCCTGAAAAGTATGTTGTCGATCGGAATCAGGAGAATCTGATAAAGCGCGGGAACAAGCAGGAGCAGCGTAAGATAGACGGCGAGAGCGGATATCCGCCACGTGCCGCTCTGTATGCTTTCTATAAGCTCATTGATGATAAGACCCGGCACGATAATGCCAATGACGCCGACAAGCGAGCCGGACAGCAGTTTCAGCGTTTTGAGTGAGATATACCTGCCTCCGTTTTTCTGCGAAAGCAGTTTCGCGACAAGGTATTTCGCCTTTGACAGCGTACCGGATATTTCCCTGAATTTCATAAAGCCTCCCTACGATAATGACCTGTCCTATAATTATATATGCTTTTTCCGGATTTGTCAAGTTTTTTACATGATCTTTCCGCTTGGTCAGCCGCGGGTATGTTCGCCGAAGCCCCGCTTTTGCAATCCGAACATCCTCTCATAAACCGGGCAGCTTTCAATAAGCTCCTTATGCGGACCGCAGGCGATGATCCCGCCGTCCGCGAACACCGCGATCCGGTCGGCCATAGTCGACGACGCGAGACGGTGCGAGACAAATATCGACGTCTTTCCCTCTGCGATCTCAAAATATCTCTCGTATATCTCGTTTTCCGCCGCCGGGTCGAGCGCGGCGGTAGGCTCATCAAGGATGAGTATCGACGGATTCTTATGAACCGCCCGGAGTATCGCGAGCTTCTGCCCCTCTCCGCCTGAAAGCTCAAAACCATCCTCGTCAAATATCCGCGTCACATAGGTGTCGATCCCGTGCGGAAGCTTATTTATCCACTCGCCTGATTCCGGCGTTCCTGAGATTTCATCTTTTCCGAGCGTTATATTCTCGCGTATCGTGAACGGCATATTCTGAAAATCCTGGAAGACCGCCGCGATCATGCGGTTATATTCCTTTTCGTCTATGTCACGTATGTCGACGCCGCCCATAGTTATTCGCCCGCGCGTCGGGGTATAAAAGCGGCAGATTAACTTTATGAAAGTCGATTTTCCCGCGCCGTTCATTCCGACTACCGACAGCTTTTCGCCTTCCTTTATCGTTATGTTCACGTTTTTTAGGACGAATCTCTCGCTTCCGGGATAGGCAAACCAAACGTCATCAAAGAATATCTCATGCCCCTTAGGGAGCTTTTTGGACTTTGTGTCAGCCTTTTCGGGAGTGAACAGACTGTCAAAATCATCAAGGGATATCTTCACCGTGTTATATTCGCCGATAAGCGATATTATTGAGGAGAGCTTCAACGTAAGGGTAGTCACGGCAGTAAAATACATCGTGAAATCTCCGATTCCGATAACCCCATCCGCGAAACGGCGCGCGAGTGAGATGAGTATCACAAGCGACTGAAGCGCGAGAATAATCCCCGAAACCGCCGTGGTAGCGGCGTAATGATTGAAATCACCATACTGGAGCGCGAGCATTCTCTCGCGGAATCCGGTTACCTTTCCCATATACCAGCCGCCAAGCGAATTTATTCTGAGCTCTTTCGCCGCGCCGGGGTTATTATAAGCGGTGCTGTCGAGGTAATCTCCGACACGGTCGTTCGCGGCGTAAAGCGTTCTGCGTTTTTTCCGGTAGCTTTGTGTCAGGCATACTGACGCGATTTTCACCGAAATGACCACGACAATCGTCAGCAGAAACGCGGCGTCGAGCGTCGATATCATGACCGAAAGTCCGGCAATCGTCAGAAAGTCAATAGTTATCCGAAAAAGCAGTGAAAAGGCGTCTGTGATCTGAGAGACCTTGCCGGACAGTATCAGCTTATCCGCGAATCCCGCGCCTTCAATCTCACAAAGCGGACGCTCCATCGTCATTTTTCCAGTCAGAAAACGGATATTCTTCATGAAATGCTCGCGGCAGAGATCGGACTTGTATACGAAGAATGAATCAAGGCATCTAAGCGCGGCGAGAAGAATTATGTAGGTCATTACCGAGACGTAAATCTCCCCGAAAGTCCGCTGGCTTTCGAGCTGCCCTATAAATACTTTCGGAAAATAAACTCCCGCCAGAGTAACCGCCGTAGCAAACATAAGATGTGGAAACGAAAACGCGATATAACCCGGCTCATACCTTGAAAGCGCGCCGAGTATTCCGGAGGATAATTTTTTCATTCCGCGTTCACTCCATCTCCGTAATATTTCATCTGCGAACTCCAGAGCCTTGAATAGACGCCTCCGCTTTTCATCAGGGCGTCGTGAGTTCCGTTTTCAACGATAGAAGCATTTTCAACAACGAGTATTCTGTCGCAGAAGGTTGTCGAACGAAGCCGATGCGTTATAAAAATTGTGCTTTTTCCGCTTGTGATCTCGCCGAGCCGCGCGAAAAACGCCGCTTCCGAGACAGGGTCAAGCGCGGACGTCGGCTCGTCAAGGAGAAAGAACGCGCTGTTTTTATATATTGCCCTCGCAGCCGCGAGCTTCTGTCCCTCACCGCCTGAAAATTCTACTCCGGAATCGTCAAGTGTCCGGTAAATCGAAGTATCAACGCCGCGCGGCAGGGATTCTGTCTTGCCCGAAAGTCCGCTCTTTTCTATGCTTTCCGAAAAGAGCGCGGCGTCATATTCCCGGTCAAACACAATATTTTCCTTCACACTGTAGGCAAAGAGGCTGAAATCCTGCAATACCGTTCCGATGAGATTTGTGTACTGAGAGGCGTTAAACTCCCATATATCCCGTCCGCCGAGTGTGATTCTGCCGGACGTGGGGCGGTAAAGCCGCAGGATAAGCTTGATTATCGTAGTCTTTCCAGCACCGTTCAGACCAACTACGGCAAGCTTTTCGCCCGGATCAAGCGTGAAAGATATACCGCGAAGTGTATCCGATTCACTGCCCGGGTAACGGAACGTTACGTTTTCAAATCTGAGAACAGCGGAAAGCGGATCTATATCGGCTTCTGGAAGCGATCTCAGCTTACGAACCGAACATTTCTCCGCGATGCTTTCTTCATATTCGCGGTAAAGACCTACCGATTTCAGTATATTTCTTATCGACCCGACGCAGTTAAAAAGTGAAAGCAGCGCGGCGGTGAACAGTGTCGTTGACGAAACCGCGACGGTATATTCGGCAATCGAGATTTTTCCTGCTGCTGCACGGTATGTGAAAAAGAGATACATGACCGCGCTCTGGAGACAGGACAGCAGTGTTCCGATAATATCCGCCCCGAATTTTTTCCGCCGCAGAGTTCTGTATTTATCGAGGAATTTGTCGGATATCGAACTGTACTTCTGAGCTATGAACCCCGCCGCGTCGTTTATACGTATCTCCTTGGCGAATTTGTACTTAGTCATAATCTCATAGAGATGATCAAGCTTTCTCTCACCGTCGGTGCATCCGACGCGGAAGCCATGCTCAAGCTCCTGTGTCCGCATGGTTATCGCGATGATAAGCCCGGAGATCAGTATAAGCAAAGCCACGAAAAACGGATCGAGCAGGAAAAATACGGTGAGCGTTCCGGATAACCTGATTACCGCTCCGAAAAACTCACCGAAGGTGTTCAGTGAGAAAGCCGGGTGACCTCGCATCGACTTCCGCTTCAGATTCAGCGCGTCTCCATCCTGCACATAGTGATAATCTATGTCAAGGCAGTCGGTCATGTATTTGTACTGCAAGACATTGCTCGCCTTTCGCATTGCGCGGTTTTCGAAAAGGCTGAAAAGCTGACCGCAGAGGTCAATAATCAGATTCACCGCGACAAAGAATATAATCGTCCGTATGACCTTGTCATACTCCTTTCCCGATTGCAGAGACTCGACGATCATGCCGAATCCGGCAATATTGAAAAGCGAAAGCAGTGCCGCGAAGAGATTTCGCGTCAGCACGGCTGTCATGTATGGCATAGCCATTTCACGGGATTTTTTCAGGTAATAAATCAGATTTTTCATATTGCGAACCTCAAAATACTGCGAAAAAATTTACATCCGCCGCTATTGACAAAACCGTTGTCAGCGTGCATAATATGTATACAAAATGTATTTCACAGATCGGAATTTCTTACTACATGACACGAAAATACTGTGTGATCGCGAGAGCCGCGGCTTACGCCATCGACCCGTCAATTTACGATCTGGTCTTTGAGTCCCCGGACAGAAATGCGAAGCTGAAATTTACTGTCCGCACGCTGAATGGCAGGAACTGGCTGCGTCCGGAGGATGGAATGACCTATGATCTGTCAAGACGCTTTTCACACAGTCTTCAATTATTATAATACCTGCTCGCCTGAAGTCCGAAGAGCCCGGCGTAATACCCGCCGCTTCCGAGAAGCTCCTTGTGCGAGCCTTCCTCGATGATCGCGCCGCCCTTCAGCACGATGATCTTATCGGCGTTCACGATGCTTGACAGTCTGTGAGATATAATGACCGAGGTTCGCTCGAAAGACAGGTTCGCGAACTGGTTGAAAATCTTCTCCTCCGCGAAAACGTCGAGCGACGCCGACGGCTCATCGAGCAGTATAAACGATCGATCGGCGAAAAATACTCTCGCGAGCGCGATTCTCTGCCATTGACCGCCCGAAAGCTCCTTGCCGTCGTCCTCAAAATCTCTGGTAAGCGGCGTGTCGATTCCATTTTTCCAGTCACGTGTGAATTCGGCAACCTCGCTCTTTTCCGCCGCGTCAAGAATCTTCTCGTCGTTATCAAGCTGACCGTAGTCGGAAAGCGCGATATTTTCCCGCAGAGTAAAGCTGTACTTGACGAAATCCTGAAACAGCGCGCTGAATAACGCTCGGTAGCGGTCAATCGCGTACTCGCGTATGTCGACGCCGTTCAGAAGAATTCTTCCCTCGTTAACATCATAAAGACGCAGAATGAGCTTCGCTATCGTGCTTTTACCACTGCCGTTCTCACCGACAAGACCGACTGTCTGCCCGCGGTTTATCGTAAACGAGCAATCCTCCAGAACCCAGCCCTTCTTTCCGGGATATGTAAAGTAAACGTGGTCAAAGGTCAGACTCTCAAACGATTCCGGAATCAGCGTGCCGCTTTTCTGAATCGAGGGCTTGCTGTTTATGAATTCCCTTATCGTGACGAGCTGCGAATATGCTTGCTGAATGTTTCCGATCATCGAGATCAGGTTTGTCAGGCTCTCCTGATACTGCGCGTAAAGCGAAATGAAATACGTGGCGTCGCCGATTTTGAAGACTCGCTTTACGAGCTTGTTTATGACGATAATATAAAGGAGCGTCTGGTTTATAAATGTAGTCAGAATGAGTCCGCCGAGTGACAGCGCGCCAAGCTTCAGTGTGAGCTCCTTCCGCCTTTTGAACAGCACCGTCCATGAGGCGACATACTTTCCAACAAAGAAGTCCTTGAGGTCATAGAGCTTTATGTCATACATAGCATTCGTGTTCCGAAAGATCTCCTTGAAATATGAGATCTCGCGGTTTATCTTTGCGTTGTCCTTCGAAAAAGCGGTGTTCAGATCGTTGGTTTTCACTCTGATTATAAACACCGGTACAGAGAGGACAAGTATCACGAGAGCGAAGATAATATTCAGTCTCGCGATAAGAATAAACGCGGCGGCAAACGAGACAAGCGTCTCTAACGAATAGAAAAACACCGTGGCGAGCATCGTCATGTACATCTTGATTTCCCATGTGTGGCTCAGCTTGTCAGAATAATCGCTCGAATCGTAAAACGCGAGGTCGACCTCTGAAAACTTGTCGAGCAGTATGTTTTCGACATAGATGCTGACTCTGTCATTATACTGGTAGTCGACATACTCAGACGCGCGCGTCAGCATCCGCGACACAAGATAGACCGCCATATACAACGCGACGTTTGTTATAAGCACATTCGCCACGCTCGTGTCACGGATATATATCAGCATGTTTATGATGTTCTTCCAGATCCAAAGGTTAATGAACGGCAGCAGCGAGCATGCGAATGACAGGAGTATCTTTATCACAAAGAACTGCCGCGCCGCCTCATATGTCACCTTGACGCTGAACAAAAGATTGCCTGTGAATTCCTTTATTTTTCCGAACATAACACACCTCACCTCAGCTTTCGATCCTGTATTTTTCAGCCTGCATTGCGTACATCTTCGCGTATGTCCCGCCGAGTCTCATAAGCTCCTCGTGAGTTCCGCTCTCCTTGATCTTCCCGTTTTCAAGAAACAGAATGGTATCGACGAGCATGACGCTTGACAGCCTGTGCGAAATTATGATTCCGCTCTTATCGCCGCAGAGAGCCGCGAATGAGCTGAAAATCTCATCCTCAGCCTTCGGGTCAAGCGCGGAGGAGGGCTCGTCAAGCAGGACAAAAGGAACGTCGCGGAAAAACGCGCGGGCGATGCCCACCTTCTGCCACTGTCCTCCCGAAAGCTCCACACCTTCGTTCGAAAATCTTCGTGTAAGCGGCGTCGCGAGCTTTTCCTTCCACCCCTCGTGAATGCCGCCGAGTCCGCTCGCTCCGGCGGCTTTTTCTATGGCTTCATCGTCGTTAAGACGTGCCATATCCGACAGCGCGATATTCTCCGCGTAGGTCAGCGAGTAATGAACGACATTCTGGAAGCACGCCGCGAACTTTTTTCGGTACGACGAAATATCATATTCGTGTACGTCCCTTCCGTTTATCAGAATCCTTCCGGAATCCGGCTCATAAAGCCGCAAAAGGAGCTTAACTATCGTGGATTTTCCCGCGCCGTTCACGCCGACAAGCGCGACCTTTTCCGCGTTATGTATTCTGAATGAAAGTCCGTCAAGCACCATATTATCCGTTCCCGGATAACGGAAGGAAACATCCTGAAACTCAATATCAAATCCGCCGGCGTCAAGCGGCTGGAGATTTCCTGTGTCCTCGTTTTCCCAGCCAAAGAAGTCCATGACCGCCGTGATCAGATTCACATATACCCGGTTATAGGTCAGAAGCGAACTAATTATTGTGTTGAGACAGCCCGACATCACGATTACCGACCCGCTGAAAGCGGTCAGTCCGCCGATCGAAAGCTCGCCCTGAAAAGTCTTATAGATAAGGAAGATATACATCCCCGCGTAGCCAATGCAGCTTATCAACGTCGATATATTCAGCATGAAAAAACCGCGGTGGAATATTTTGCTCCGCTCAGCCATGATCGACTTCCACGACGCGTTGAATTTGTCCTTCATCGTTTTTTCGAGATTATATAGCCGTAGCTCCTTCGCGAAATATCCCTTGGTCAGAATATCGTAATAGTAATCCTTTTTCCGGGATTCCGGGATAGAATCAATCGAAAACTGAACCATTTTTTCGTTCTGAATCTGCCCGATTACGGTAGCCGGAATCGTCGTCAGAAAATAGAAAACAGCGACCAAAGGAAAATAGTAGAAGATGACCGACAGCGTGGAAACAAAGGTTATGATCTTGAAGATAACACCCGAAAAGATCGTGCTGAACGCGGAGGTGAAGCTGTACCGGCTCTGCATTACCTGATGGATCGTATTGAGACTATTCTGGTCTTCAAGGTGCCAGAGCCCGAGCTTTGACAGCTTTTCAGAAATGATGGAGGTCAGAAATTTCTCGTTTTTGTCGCGCAGAAAATCACTTATTGTCCCTGTAAGATCGTTAAGAAGCGCCTGTAGAATCTCTATGACAAGAAGCGCGATGATCGCTGTCCAGAGCCCATTTGAGACTCCGGTTTCGGCGACGATACCGAGACTATCGATCACCCTTTGCGAAATGATTATCGCGTAAGCCGGAAGCAGTGCCAATAAAATACGCGCGAGGCAGTAGAGAATCGTGAATACTGGAGTATTCGTAAAAATGATCTTCGCGACAAAACAGCTCGCCTTGACTACACGGTGTTTCATAGGGTGTCCTTTCAGTTTTATGATTTTACGACAAAGAATCGTATTGATATTATTATACAGTATAATTCGGCATTTGTCAAGATATTTATGGAGATGAAATCGGCATTTTCATTTACAAGTCGAAAAGGGGTTATCGGCTGAGCCGATAACCCTCGTTTATTAACTTCTGACAATCGGAAGTGCGGTCATACGGAGCTTCGCGGCACCGTATGGAATCAGCGTGAATTCTCCACTGCCGCCGATCGGCTTCTTTGATTCCGGAAGCTTCGCGGCGACGTCCCGGAAACCGTCTTCGAGTCCCCAGTCTATTTCCGTGAGTCTGACCTTAAGCGTCGCTGACCCGCTGTCCGCCGAGAACGGAATCTCCCCCGCCTCGCCCTCATTCGCCTCAAGCACACGATCCGCGAAGGCGTAGTTCCACTTTCCGGTCGGTTTGAAATGGTAGTCGCAGTACGGAAATTTGCGTTCAACGCCGTTTCTCGAATACTCGCGCTTTTCCGAGCTGTATTCTATCGGAAGCGAGTAGACGAGCGAGCCGCGCTGAGCCGTGAAAAGTCCGTTAGCATACGGCACGAGCTTCGCGTCGGCAGAATACTCCACGCGGATGACCTTCTCCTCCGCGCCGAAGCCGTCGAATACGAGCATGGCGCGCTTTGCCGTCTTTTCGCCGTTTATCCTGACATTCTTCGCGAAGGACGGAATACGGATCCTCAGCTTCATACCCGTCTTCTTTTCAGCCTTGACGCGGTAGACGAACGAATTTCTGAAGGGATAGTCGGTCTCAAGCGAAACGCTTACCTGAACGCCCTTAAATCCGGTCTTCACCTCGCAGGGGATCGGCACGGCCGAGACAATTCCGTCGTCGGCGCGCATGAACGCCGCCAGCGCGAGCTTCGGCCATCCCTGTCCGAAGTTTGCCGTGCAGCAGCCGTAGTTGGGTTCGAGTCCGAAGATATGCGCGTCGGAGCTGTTCGTGCGGAAGAGCGATCTTCCGGGGAACGGGGCGGCACTTATCTGATTTGCCATCTGGTCGTACTGATGCGCCCACATATCGTCGGTAGTCGCCGCCGGAAGCGCGTTGAACGCGACCTTTTCGAGAAGCTCCGCCCACTTCCGGTCGCCCGTGACGGCGTAGAGCCACTCGAACGAATACATAAGCTCAACGACCGCGCAAAGCTCAACGCCCTGAATCGCCGACCTTCCGGAAAGGCACTCGTCTCCGGTGAATGTCCCGATCGGCATTCCGTTGTATTTCATCAGAATATCGTATCTTATTCCGGCGAGGTCGCGGTATTCCTCGTCTGTGAACGAACTCATCAGAGCCTCGTTTTTGAGCATCATCGCGAGGTTCACGACGTGCGTATGATATGTCCACTGGTTTATCGGCCGCTTCCAATCGTCATAAAAGCTCTCATAGTCTGTGCCCGTATCGCGCAAGAACGCCGCCATTTCGTCAAACCAAGTCTCGTCCGGATACCATTTTCTGAGGTATTTCAGCGCGATGAGCCCCTCGTACCAGCGGAATTTCCCCCAGTCGTAGATACGGACCTTGCCGTCCCTTGCGAGCTCGTAGAAATTCCGCATCGTGCGGTACAAAGCATCCGGAACCCTCTCGTCCCCGGTGCAGTCGTACCATACGGTCAGAACCTTTGAGATGAGGTGGATCGCCCAGATATCATACTGATCCCTCGGAGTGTCGCCGCTCGGGCAGATCCAGCCGTCAGGCTCCTGACGCGAAATTATGGCGTCGACGTACTTTTTCGCGCGCGCCTCCATATCCTCGTCTCCGAGCAGAAAAGCGAGCGGAATGAAGCCGTCGAGCCAGTACGGAACTCTCTCCCAGCCCTCGGCCGTGCCGCCGATCCATTTGCTGTCGCGCACATCGTGCCAGACCCTGTCGAGATTCCCGGCGAGTCCCCTCGCCTCGATTTCAAGCTGACGGCGAAGCCATCCGGTCGGAACCACCTCGCGCGAGGTCAGAAAACTGTATTTATCCTTCATAATAAAAACACTCCTTTACACAAAACGACTTGACATAAGCGAAAATAAGTCGTATAATAATAAAAGTATAACCTATTTCCCGACTTTTTTCAATTGCCATTTCCGTTCGCCACATTACAAAAACCGGCACGAATCCGAAACGCGCGCCGAGAGCTTCAGGAGAAGTTTATGTATTTTTTACCCACACCGCCGCCGGATTTCCGCACCTGCGCGAAAAAAGTGTTCGCGCCGGGCGAGATCCATATCACGCGCCGCTATGAGCGCAGCGTTCTTATTCTCATGACAAAGGGCCTGCTGACTTTTCGTGAGGACGGAAAGGATATCTCGGTCGGCGAGGGCGAGTATTACATACAGAAAGAGGGACTTATGCAGGAGGGTCTGATAGGCAACACAAATCTCCCGCTCGAAGCCATAGCGGACGCTGTGGGATACCGTGAATTCCCCTCCTTATGGAAGCTCTCCGTCAAAGTCCTCGGGGAGTCCGGGTCTCCCGCCGTCAAAGTTTCCCGGCATCTCCGGCATCTCGCCGTCAAAATCCCCGGGAAGCTCCGGCACATCACCGTCAGATCCGCCGGGAGGCGTCATGCCGTCGCCGCCGTTTTTCCCCGGTCTGAATCCGCCGCCGTTAAAACGGTTTCCGTTCTCGGTTCCCGATTTCGCTTCGGCCGTACCGATCTCGCTTCCTCCCGAGGTCAGCGTGTAGCTCTCGCCGTCCGAAAGCTCCGGGGACGAGAAGAAGAACCAGTTCGCGTTCGTGAGCGCGCCGCCGCTGTATATCTCGTTTCCGTCAGCGTCGGTTATGACAATCTCCGCGCCCGATTTCACCGTGGAGTTCGAGCCGGACACTCCGAAGCCCCTGAATCCGCCGCCGAAGCCCGACGACTGTCCGAAGGTCAGGTATGACTGCGACGCGTCGATGTTCATTTCCATCCCCGCGCTTCCTCCGGCCGCCAGAATCGTACCGCCCGAGACGGTTATCGTGCCGTCGGCGTCAAGCGGCTGATTGTCGGCCGTGTTCGCCGTCCAGACCACGATATCTCCGCCAGAGATATTCATCGCGCCGTTCGAGTCGAAGCCGTCTCCGGTCGTTGTGTCGGCGGTTATCTTTCCTCCGCTTATACTTATGCTGTAGCTGTAACCCGAGAGATCGGGATTCGCCGCGTTTATGCAGTCGTCGGACGAATGAATCGTTATGTCGCCCGAATAGATATTGACCGTCGCGCCCTCAAGCCCCTCATAGCTCTGCTCGATGACTATCGTAGGCGAGGTCGAGCCGGAGCCGATGTTCAGCGTCGCGTCGGAGTGGATTCCGTCGTCCCCGGCCGAGATTGTGATATTTCCGCTTAAAACATTCAGAGTCGACCCGGCGTTGATTCCGTCGTTTAACGGAGCGTCGATTATCAGCGTCAGCTCCTTTATCGTGAGCGAAGCCTCGCCCTCGGTTTCGGTCGACTCGCCGGATTTGATTCCGTTCTTCGCGTTCGCGGTGAGTTTAAGCGTACCGGAACCCGAGATCATGACATCCGACCCGTCCTTGAACTTCATTACGGCGTTCTCGGCGTCGACACTATCGGTATTCTCGTCGGCGTTGTTGAGAGTGGCGTCGGCGAGCGAGTTCGCGCCTTCCACGATGATGCTTACTTCACTCGACTTCGCGCAGACGATCGGCGCGGTCGACTTGCTCGTGAGATCGAGATCCTTAAGGATCAGCGTGACTCCGGTCGTTCCCTTCCTGACCTTCACCGAGCCGTCAGACGAGCTTCCCGATATAATGTAGGTTCCCGGCTCGTTTATCGTGAGCGAGGTTCCGTCGACCTTATATCCGGCGTATTTTCCCTCGGTGACCTTTACCGAGCCGTCGGAGAAGACGAACATGGTCGCGTTTTTCTCGTCGGCGTCGGCGGCGACGTTCGGTTTGCCGTCCGACGTGTCGTCCGGCAGGGTCGTGTCAGCCGAAGTGCCGTTATCGCTGTCGGCCGATGCCGAAGTGCCGGATGTGGTTGTTTCGCCGGGGTTATCTTTATCTGTTGCTCCGGCACTCTCGCAGGCGGCCGATACGATGATCATTCCCGCGAGCAGAAGGCAGAGTGTGATGTTGTTTCTTTTCATATCCGTAAAACCTCTCTTTCGCTTTCGATGGCATAATTATATCACCCCTTCCTTAACCGAACCTAAAGGAAAAAATTAAATTTTCTTTAGGCTTTCTTTAGGTCGGCATTGTAAAATATGTGTACCAAGGAGGTAAAAACCATGTCAGGTATCAGATACAGCTTTGAGCGGTACGAAAAGAAGTACCTGCTCACCCCCGGCGCGGCGGATGAGCTTCAGAAAGCGATGCGCGAAAGACTCCGTCCGGACGAATACGGAAGGTATTCGCTCTGCAACATATATTACGACACCGACGACTGGCGGCTCGTCAGAGCCTCGATCGAACGCCCGGTATATAAGGAAAAGCTCCGTGTCAGAAGCTACGGAGTGCCAACGTCCGAATCTAAGGTCTTCGCCGAGATAAAGAAGAAGTACAAGGGCGTCGTATATAAGAGAAGGATAACGATCGGCGTGAACGACGCCGCGCCATTCCTCTCGCTCTCCGAAAAGCGCGACTACGGTCAGATCGGCCGCGAGATCGAGTATTTTCAGAATTTATATCACTCGGTGCCGAAAGTCTTCATCGGCTACGACCGGACGGCCTGCGCCGGGAAAGAGGATTCCGAACTCCGGATCACGTTTGACACGAACATAAGATTCCGGACGGACGCGCTTGACCTTATGGCGGGCGACTACGGAACTCCGCTTGAAATCCCGGGCGGAGTGCTTATGGAGATAAAGGTTCCGGGCGTCTATCCGCTGTGGCTGACAAGACTTCTGTCGGAACGGAAAATCTTCCCGGTATCCTTCTCGAAATACGGATACTGCTACACAAGTCATCTCATTGAGGGAAAAGAAGCAAAAGGAGGCGCATTACTGTGCTTGAATCAATAATCACCGGAGGACTCACTATATCCTCATTCTTCATCTGCACCGCCGTGTCGCTTATACTCGGCGTCCTCACCGCGCTGGTCGGTATGTACAAATCAAAATCCTCGCGCAGCTTCGCCGTGACGCTGGCGATACTTCCGGCGGCGGTGCAGGTTGTCATAATACTCGTCAACGGCAATATCGGCGCGGGAGTCGCGGTCGCCGGGGCTTTCGGGCTTGTGAGATTCAGATCCGCGCCCGGCTCGGCAAGGGAAATCGGGTCGATCTTCCTCGCGATGGCCATAGGACTCGCGACCGGAATGGGATATGTCGCGATAGCGGCGATAACCTTCGCGGTGATCTCGGCCGCGGTGCTTCTCCTGACCGCACTCAACTTCGGCGGCGCGAACGAAAACGAGCGGACGCTCAGGATCACGATCCCGGAAAACCTGAACTACGACGGGCTTTTCGACGATCTTTTCGTGCTCTACACCAAGTCGTCGACGCTTGAAAAGGTTAAGACCTCGAACATGGGGACTATGTTCGAGCTTGAATACCGGATCGTCCTCAAGGGTGACAGCGTGCCGAAGGAATTCCTCGACGCTGTGAGATGCCGCAACGGAAATCTCAATATCTCCTGCGCCAGAGTCTCAGACGGCGAGGGACTGTGATAAACTGTAACAGAGGTGAAATATATGCGAATCCTTATCGCCGAGGACGAGAGCGATCTCGCCGAGGCTCTCGGCGTCTTCTTCGAAAAGAATCAGTTTTCGGTCGATACCGTCGGCGACGGCTTCTCGGCCTATGAATACGGCTCGGCCGGGAATTACGACGCGATAATCCTTGACGTCATGATGCCGAAGATGAACGGAATCGACGTCCTGAAAAAGCTCCGCGAGGAGGGCGTCAAAACTCCCGTGATGATGCTGACCGCCAAGGGGCAGAAGGACGACCGGATCACCGGCTTCAACGCCGGGGCTGACGACTACCTCCCGAAGCCCTTTGAGCCTGACGAGCTTATCTGCCGGGTCCGCGCGATGCTCAGGCGCGGCGACGAATACAAGCCGACTCTCCTCTCCTTCGGCGACCTGACACTTGACCCCGGCTCGGGAATCATGGACCACGCCGGAAAGAACGTGAAGCTCAGCGGCAAGGAATTTCAGGTGATGGAGCTTCTGATGCGCAACCCGAAGATCGTCTTTTCGGCCGACCGCATAATGGAGCGCGTCTGGGGCTGGGACAGCGACGCCGAGATCAACGTCGTCTGGGTTCATATCTCAAATCTCCGGAAAAAGCTCTTCTCGATCGGCTCAAAGGTCAATATAAAGTCGAGCCGCGGACTCGGGTATCTCCTTGACCTCCAGCAATGATAAAGAGCCTCCGCAAGAAATTCATCCGCGTCGCGATGATCTCGGTCACGGCCGTGATGCTGCTGCTCTGCGTGATCGTCAACGCCGCGAACCTCGTCTCGGTCGACTCGGGACTCCGCGAGATGCTGACCACAATATGCGGCAATCAGGGCAGGATTCCGAAGCGTCCCTTCGAAAAGCCGGGCGGGAAGCCCGGCTTTGACCCTGAGACGCCCTTCTCTACGCGATATTTCGTCCTCTTCTACGACTCGGAGGGGAATCTCTCGATGTCGGATCTGACAAGTATCGCCGCCGTCACCGAGGACGACCTTGACGAATATCTCACCGTCGCGACGGCTCACAAAACCGGATTCGGGTATTATAAGGGATATCGCTTCCGCGTCTCGGACAGCGGCGAGGGGAGATATATGGCGGTCTTCCTCGACTGCCGGAAGGAACGCCGGGTTGTGATAAAGCTCGCCGCGCTTTCGGTCTCGGCGGCGGCGTTCTGCGTCGCGATAGTATATGTCGCGGTCGTGATCTTCTCACGGAAGGCGGTCGACCCGGTCGTGAAGGCCTCCGAGCGTCAGAAGCAGTTCATCACCGACGCAAGCCACGAGCTTAAGACTCCGATCACGGTCATCGCGACCTGCTTAAGGCTCCTCGAAATGGACGGCGACCGGAAGTGGATCGAAAAGGCCGAGGCGCAGAACGAAAAGCTCCGCGAACTCGTCTCGTCGCTCGTCACACTCTCCCGTATGGACGAGGACAAATCCCCGCTCCGCGCCGAGATTTTCCCGATAAGCGACGCGCTCTCCGAGACGGCCGGATCCTTTGAGGAACTTGCGGAATCGGCCGGACATGAGCTTAAGATAAGCGTCGAGCCGGGAATCACCTTCTCTGGCGACGAATACGCGGTGCGCCAGCTCGTCTCGCTACTGATGGACAATGCCGTGAAATACGCAAAAAAGGACTCGGATATCGCCTTCTCGCTCGAAAAGACGCGGAAGGGTGTCAGAATAAAGGTGTCAAATCTCTGCGAAAATCTTCCCGAGTCGGAGCTTCCGAAGCTCTTTGACCGCTTCTACCGCTCCGACAAGTCGCGGACTCCCGGCACCGCGGGAAATCCCGGCGGCTTCGGAATCGGTCTCTCGATCGCCCGCGGAATCGCCGAGGGGCATAAAGGCTCGATAAAGGCCGAGCTTAAGGACGACCGGATAATCTTCACGGCCGAGCTTTCACAGATGAAATAAGATACGAACGGCATTCTGTTGACCGGAATGCCGTTTTTTCTTGCCAATAATCGAAATGTGCATTGACAACGGCCGGTTTATGCTGTATAATAAAC
>CAKSVM010000042.1 GCA_934503195.1 uncultured Eubacteriales bacterium | reverse complement strand
ACTTATCCTGATTCCGAGCAGGAATCTAAAAATTTGACCATCCTCAGCGATTTCGCTCACGATCTCGACGGGAAGTACAATTTCCGGATTCTGATCGCGCCGACCGCGTCGCTGATTCTGGAAGACAAGCTTCCCTACGGTGCGTCGGTTTGGGATCAGAAGAGTTATCTTGACGAAATTTCCACCCTTCCGGGTGCGCTCGACATCCGGCAAATAATGTCAGATAATTCCAATGATTACATTTATTACCGGACTGACCATCACTGGACGGCCGACGGAATGTATCTCGCATATCGTTCACTCTGCAAATCATTGGAAATTGAGCCGATTCCGGCCGAAAAACTTGTCCGAACAACGCTTTCCGACAAATTTCTGGGCACGGTCATCGCGAAAGTCGGCATAAAATCGACGCCCGACACGCTTGTCGACCTGACTTCAGAAAATCAACCGACAGTTCACGTCACTTACAATCTCGGGGCAAGCGAATCCGACAGCCTTTACGTCAGCGAAAAGCTCTCTACGAGAGACAAATACGGCGTCTACCTAGGCGGAAATCCGGCGATCGCGGACATCACGACAAGTGTCAAAAACGGCCGCACGCTCGTCATGGCGAAGGATTCGTACGCGCACTGTATGCTGCCGCTCCTCGCGAACCACTACGAGCGGATGATCGTGATCGACCTGCGGAGCTTCAATTCGGGTTTCGAAAGCTACCTCGACAAGCTGCGAACCGACGACGTTACGATCGACGACGTCGTGATCCTCTACAGCGCGTCGGGATTCGCGAACGATCGCAGCGTAATCTGGTTGAAAAAATAAACTTTTATCAAAAAATCAGCAAGTAAAACTTGCTGATTTTTTATATTACGAGTAATAATCGAATTTCCCGAGAGCTTTTTTCGAAAACGCCGACGGCGTCTGCCCGGTGTACTGCCGGAACGCCTGAATGAAGTACGACAAACTGTCAAATCCGCATTCCTCAGCTGTCTTCCGTACCCCTTCCCCGCCGGCGAGCATCGCCTGCGCGTATTTCATTCGTAATGTTATCAAATATTGTTTGATGGTTGAGCCAGTATATCGCTTGAAATCACGATTAAGTTTGTTGACACTGACGAAAAATTTCGCCGCGAGATCGGGCGTCGTCAGATCGGACTTGTAATTCAGGCCGATATATTCCACTACATCTTTAATATAAGTCTTGATCGGACTGAGCGTCTGCGTGTTCTGCGCCGTCGAATACTCCTTCAGATCGGTCAGAATCAGCGCGGCGAAGAGCCGTTTTTTGTCGTTCGACGTCGTGTCGAGCGAAATTTCGGTCAGATAACCCTCAAGCCGCCGCTGTTCATCGGGGTCAAGCGAGATCACGGCCGTCCCGACCTGCGAGAATTTTCCAAGATCTCCCATCCCGCCGCCGATCATTGTGAGTGCGCTTTCGCCTACGTATAGTACAATTCTGTCATAATATACGTCGCTCGGCACGTTATTTCTGTGCATAACGTGGGAATTGTGGAAGCAGACGCAATGTCCGTTCCCCTCGATCGACCCGCCGGTGTTCGAAAAAACGATTTTGCCCTCGCTCAGCACGAAAATGAACTCGTAATATGTATGTGAGTGGAAAAGTGGCATATAATGCCCTTTCTGGGATAATCTGTATGCGATGATCTCGCATTTCCGCTCGCGCGCGAACGGAAAAAACGCGTCTTCCATTATTTTGACCTGCTGAATTTCTAAATTTATGGTCGAATTTCTAAACCACATCTATATTATATCATAAATCCGACCATTTGTAAAGAGCCCAAATGAAAAAAATCACCCGGCGGGTGATTTTTTAATTGGTGAAATTCACCATAGATTTGAAAAGCTCAAGGTTCGCGGCGAAGTCTTTTTCGGCCTTTTTCGCGTTTTTCAGATTCTGGAACGACGTAATTCGACGTATGCAGAGTATTGTATCGTCCGGAAGATCATCAATTCCGTTAAAACTCGTTCCAAATTCAGTTTCGGAAAGCAAAATTCCGGTTTCATCATAAGCCGAATCGGGAATTTCATCGAAAATTTCGGCCAGCGGCATGAAAAGCCCGGACGCCTTCGCCTGCTCGTACATATACGGCGAGAGCAGCATCACGGCCGCGTCGCCCGCCATTATTTGCTGATAATAATCATTCATTTCCGTATGAATGAATTCCGCGTTGAAATCGGCGTCCTTTTCCTCAGCCGCCTTCGCGCGCTCCTCGGGCGAGAGCATCACGACATCCTTGAGAGCAACTTTTACCTCCCCGTCGCCGTTCTGATCGGCCCCGGCCGACGCGATCGCGCGCTGAATGTAACTCAGATCCTGCACCGCGAGGATCTGCGGCCCGGCATAAAGCACGTAATAATCGTATTTTTCATTTGTAATAAGCTGCGTCGTGCAGATCACGACCGTCAGCAGAGCAACCGCGACAATTATAGTATGCGTTTTGTAGTGGTACCAGAAATTCTCAAGCCACTTGCCAAAGCGTCCTTTTTCTTTTTCTTCCAAACAAAAATCTCCCAAAATCTTTATCTGCACATATTATACCACTATTTTCGCGTTTTTTCAAGAGATTTCGTGCAGTGTTTACATATTATTTACGAATTCGCGGACTTACGCGAGTCCGATCCTGCCGTTTGGAACTCAACGGAACCGGACTCGCGATCGTTTTGGCTAGCGGACTATCTCCGAAAGTAAATTTTCTGTAAATTCGTTCAGTCTGTCGAAGTCCATCGCCGCGATGTAAATCGCTTCGACGCGCGAATGAAGCCGCCGCACCTCGGAAAGTCTCGCGAGCGCGCAGTCGATCAGCTCATTTTTGCACTTCGCCAGCAGTCGATGACGATGTTTGTCATCTGTTGTGATCGCTCCGCGGTCGATGAAACGCTCCATGTTGAGCCGTTTGACGTCGTCCGGCTCGTCGTTCGTGCCGATCACGACCGACATTCCGAGTGCGGGGACGCGGATCGCCTCCGAAAATTCGGGTTCGAGCGGCGACGGCGCGCGGATGACGTCGAGCTTCGCGCGTTTCGCCGACGCGATCAGCGCGTCGAACATGAATGGTGCGGTAGACATAACGTCTTCGACGACGCAGAGCGATTCGCAGTCGCGGTAGCTGTCAAAATGTTCCACGCCTATTGTCGAAATCGCGCTGATACCGCGGATTTTCACACTCGGCGCGTCCGAAAAGTCGGATCCGCCCAGATTTTTCCGTTTTGCTTGTATTCTTTGCGCGATCAGCCGATCGGCTGCCGCGTGCATTTTGGACATATTCATGAATCTTTCCGCGTCAAAGCAAAGCATTTTGGACATTTCGCCCGCCGCAAAAAGATACCCATAGCTCTCGCTGAACAGTGCGGACTTCGCGTGGATCAGCTCCGCGATCTCGTCGCGCTCGGCGCGAAGCTTGCTTTCGTCCCAGAATTCGCCAAGATTTACAATCTTCTCCACCGCACCAGGGAGTTTCGGGTCGCGTGTGTGCGGCGCGGTCGCGTCGACGATGCCGATCGGACGTCCGGAACCGCCTTTGACGATCAGCCCGTCGAGCGAATCGGGGTCAGACGAGCAGTAAAAATACTCGCAGTCGAGGCCTTTTTCGATGGCGCGCGCGGCGATTCGCTTCATCAGTGTCGATTTTCCGGTGCCGCTGCCGCCCTTGATCAGGAAAACGCGGTCAAATTCTTCGGGCGCGAAAATTTCGTCGAACCAGCTCACGAACCCGCCCGCGCTGTTCGCCGCCGCAAAATATTTTTCCATACATTTTCTCCAAAAATTGATAGCAGGACCGGCTGAAAACCAGCCTTTTGTCCTGCTATATTTTATGAAATTGTACGGAATTTGACACGATTCAGGTAAAGTCCGTCCGGCGGCGCGGTCGATCCGGCCTTTGAACGGTCGTGCGAGTCAATAATTTTCGGCATTTCCGACAAATCTATCCGTCCGTTCGCACAGTCTATCAGCGTTCCGACGATTATTCTTACCATGTTGTAGAGGAATCCGTCGGCCGCGATCCGGATCCGGATCAGTTCGCCTTTCTCAATGATCTCAATATGATTTACCGTACGAACCGTGTCGGCGATCTTCGACCCGGCCGCCATGAACGCGGAAAAATCGTGCGTCCCGACGAAAAATTTCGCCGCGCGGCGAATGATTTCCACTTGTTCGGCCGTCATAAATCGGCACTGATATGCTTTTTTGTACAAAAACGGATCCCGTATACGTGAATTTAATAGCAGATATTCATATTCTTTCCACTCGACATCATGCCGGACATGGAAGGAATCCGGCACAATCCGCGCCGACTTCACCGAAATATCGGAAGGCAGATTCGCGTTCAGCGCGAGCGGAATCCGATCGGTCGGGATCGTTTTATCGCTGTCGAACGTCGCGAAATATTGCCTTGCATGGACACCGGAATCGGTCCGGCTGCACCCTTTCAGCGGCAAACGCGCGCCGAATACCGCCTCAATCGCGTCCTGAAGCGTCGATTGCACCGTAATTTTGCCCGGCTGAACCTGAAATCCCGCAAAACGAGTTCCGAGATACGCGATTTCGATCAAATATTTCATAGCGAAATCGCCGCCGGAAGGAGATTGAGAACGATTATTATACCAACAAATATCGTCATTCCGCACAGCCAGAAAATATCCTTCGCCGTGAATTTCAGTACATTCATACGAGTCCGGCCGTTGTCTCCGCGGTAGCAGCGGCACTCCATCGCCGTCGCCAGCTCATCAGCGCGCCTGAAGGCCGAAATGAAGAGCGGAATCAGGATCGGTACGAGCGTTTTCGCGCGTTTTGCAAGGCTGCCCGACGCGAAATCCGCGCCGCGCGCCTTCTGTGCCGAAATGATTTTGTCGGTTTCTTCTATAAGTGTCGGAATAAACCGCAGAGCTATTGTCATCATCATCGAAAATTCGTGAACCGGAAGCTTGATTTTGCGCAAAGGTGACAAAAGTTGTTCGAGTCCGTCGGTCAGCATGATCGGTGAAGTCGTGTAAGTCAGCAGAATTGTCGTTCCGACGAGCAGTGACGCGATGCGGATGATGATCATGATCGCGTAAAAAACGCCTTCGAGGTAAACTTTCACGAATCCGATGTGGATGAGTAAAACTTCACCTTCCGTCCAAAATAAATTAAAGAACGTCGTGAACGCCAGCACAAAAATCAGCGGTTTCATACTTTTCAGAAGCGTTTTGAACGATATTTTGGATATTATGACAAGCAATATGGTACTGATAATTATCGCCAGAAAGCTCCACTGATTCTTCGCGAGGAAAACCGCGACGATGTAAAGCGTCGTCAGAATCAGCTTTGCGCGCGGATCGAGGCGATGAATTATCGTGTCGCCCGGAAAAAACTGCCCAAGCGTGATGTCCTTCAGCATTTTTTACCCCTCCCGAGCAGGCGCAGAAGCTCGTCGCGCGCCTCTTCAACTGTAAAAATTCCGTGCCGAACGTCCAATCCGCGGTCGCGGAGCGTATTCATCAGCTCGGTGATCTGCGGAACGTCGAGTCCGACCTCGCAAAGCTCGTCCGCGCGGTCAAAAATCTCGGCCGTCGTCCCCTGCATGAAAACTTTCGCGTTGTTCATAACGACAATTTCGTCCGAATATTTGGCCATATCCTCCATAGAATGGCTGACTATGACGACAGTATTTTGTCGGTTTCGCTGATAACTGCGGATTCCGCCGAGAATATCCTCGCGCCCCTGCGGGTCGAGTCCGGCGGCCGGCTCGTCGAGAACCAGCACTTCCGGCTCCATCGCCATGACGCCGGCGATCGCGACGCGGCGTTTTTGCCCGCCCGAGAGGTCGAACGGCGATTTGTCGAGCAGCGACGGCGCGATTCCGCAGAATTTCGCGGCCTCGTCGACCCTTCTCGCGATCTCGGCGGCGTCAAGTCCCATGTTCGACGGCCCGAAAGCAATGTCTTTTCTAACCGTTTCTTCAAATAATTGGTATTCTGGGTACTGAAATACCAGTCCAACGCGGAAGGCGAAGCGGCTGACCTTCTTCGGATCGGCCCAGACGTCATCGCCGCCGACCAGAACCTGCCCCGAAGTCGGTCGGTTCAGGCCGTTCAGGAGCTGTACAAGCGTCGATTTTCCCGACCCGGTGTGCCCCATCAGCCCGGTAATGACGCCGCCGTGGATCTTCAGTGAAACGTTGTCGAGCGCGGTTTTTTTGAACGGAGTATCGGGAGAGTAAACAAATGAGACATTTTTTAACTCAATTTCGGTCATTTCTTACCTCCGAACAGTTTCATAATTTCATCAGCGGCATCATTCACCGAAAGTTTGTCCAACGGAAGCTCTTTTCCATCGAGTCTCACGCCCGAAAGATTCAATTCGTAAAGCAATTCAGCGGGCTGCGGAACGTCAAGTCCGATGCTTTCGAGCTTCGCGACCTGCGAAAAAACCTCGCCCGGCTTGCCGTCAAGCTCGATTTCGCCGTTATTGACGACGACGACGCGATCGCAGAGTGCCGCTTCGTTCATATAATGAGTTATATGCAGAATCGTGATACCTAGTTCACGATTCAGTCGCAAAATTGTCTCCATTACTTCACGTCTTCCGTGCGGATCAAGCATCGCGGTCGACTCGTCGAAGATCATGCACTTCGGCATCATCGCGATAATTCCGGCGATCGCGACGCGCTGCTTCTGCCCGCCCGAAAGTTGGTGCGGCGAATGGCGCGCGAATTCGGTCATTCCGACCGTTTTCAGCGCGTCGTCGACGCGTTTCCGGATCTCGGCGGGCGGAATTCCGAGGTTTTCGGGGCCGAACGCGATGTCCTCCTCGACAACCGTCGCGACGAGCTGGTTGTCGGGGTTCTGGAAGACCATTCCGACCTTTCTACGATTTTCGAACAACTCGTCCTCAGTGAGGTCGGGCTTCGTGATTTCGAGGCCGTCGATGACGATCCGCCCCGATTTCGGGGTCAGAATCAGGTTCAGGAGCTTCGCGAGCGTCGATTTTCCCGAGCCGTTGTGGCCGAGAATCGCGACGAGCTCGCCGCGGCCGATCTCAAGATTCAGGTCGTGAAGTACCTCCGCGTCGTTGCCCTCGTCGTCCGTGTAGGAAAAGTTCAGATTTTCTATACTGATGAAAGGATCCTTCATTTCACGCCTCATGGTAATTTCCGAACAGCCGGAAGCCGCTCATCTCCTTCGAAAGTGCCGATATCAGCTCGGATGTCGCGCCGTCAGCTAGATTTCCGACAAAATCGAGGTAAAAACGATACTCAAACGGCTTTTCGGGGATCGGACTGCTCTCTATTTTTGTCAGATTCAGATCGAGCGCGGAAAAATACGCCAGCACGCGCGCCAAAGTTCCCTCGCGATGCGCGAGCGTGAAGGTTATGCTGACTTTGTTCGCGTTCTTAACAAGCGCGCGTTCACGTCGAACCGCTCCGAAACGCGTCAGATTCCGCTTTGAATCCTGAATGTCTGAATCAATTGTTTCCAAATTATATATTTTCGCTGACTCAGCCGACGCAATTGCGGCGTGAGTCGGATCATTTTCATCGCGAATCATCTTTGCGGCGGTCGCTGTATTGACCGCGCTGATCGGCTCAAAATTGTGCTTTTTTATATAATTCGTGCATTGACCTAACGCCTGTTCGTGACTATAGACTTTCACAATCTGCTCTATATTCGCGCCTTTTACGGCCAGCAGATTGTGCGATACGCCAACCGGATGCGCCTTGACAATTCCGCATTCGTGCGAAAGAAGCTCGGAATAGACCTCAGTCACCGTTCCGTGAATTGAGTTTTCAAGCGGAACAATTATGCAGTCAACCTTTTTTTCTTCGAGCGCGTCAAAAAGTTCGGCAAATGTCGGATAGAATTCGAGCGGCTTTCCCGGAAACATTTCAGCCGCCGCCTTCGATGAAAACGACCCCGGAACGCCCTGAACCGCGATTTTTCCCGGCTCGTCGGGAAGCTCTTCACCTGTAAAATTAACCTCACCGGACAGCTCGGATTTGACGATATACTGCCGCAGCTTCGACATATTCATGATGCCGTCCCATGTCCCGACCAGCTCGGTTCTATAATTGTCCGGCGACTTCGAGCCGATTTTTTCAAGCACCGCGCGCTCGCGAACCTCGTCAAAAACCGGCAGATTGTTCGCGAGCTTGTACCTCGCGACGCTCTCCGCGACCTCCATCCGCTCTGTCAGAAGCTTCAGAAGTTCGGCGTCGATCCGGTCGATGTCGGCGCGGCATTCCTGCAAATTTTTCATATCCTCTGTTTTTTCTCCACTTTTTTATCTTATCAGTTTTTCGTCCAACGTGAGCTGGAGCCGCATGGCAGCACGGCTTTTGAGCTTTTTACCGTAATTCCGATTTCGTCGGATTCCACTTTTCCTCCAAATTTCTCTACAAGATGCAAATTCAAAAGATACCCCATCGCCGACGGCGAAAGCCCCGTCGTGTACGAATTTACGAGGAAGAAAAGCGGGTCGTCCGACAGCACTTTCGTGGTCAGCGCGACGAGATCGTCGATGTTGTCTTCGAGCTTCCAGACCTCGCCGGACGGCCCGCGGCCATACGACGGCGGATCCATGATCACCGCGTCGTAGCGGCTTCCGCGCCGGATTTCGCGCTCTACAAATTTCTTGCAATCGTCGACGATGTATCGGATCGGCGCGTCGGAAAGTCCCGAAAGCACGGCGTTTTCCTTGCACTGCTGAACCATTCCCTTCGCAGCGTCGACGTGGCAGACGCTCGCCCCGGCCTTCGCCGCCGCGACCGTCGCGCCGCCCGTGTAGCCGAATAAGTTCAGAACTCTCACGCTTCGCCCGGAATTTTTTATCAGATCCGAAAACCAGTCCCAGTTCACGGCTTGCTCGGGAAAGAGTCCGGTGTGCTTGAAGCCCATCGGCTTAATTATGAACGTAAGATTAAGTTTTTCATATGAAATCTGCCAATTTTCGGGCAGACGATTTTCCTTCCACGCGCCGCCTCCGCCCGACAAACGGCGGTAAGTCGCGTCGGCGGAATTCCATAATCTGGATTTTTTCGCGTTTTTCCAGATGACCTGCGGGTCGGGTCGCACGAGGACGTACTTGCCCCAGCGTTCGAGCCGTTCGCCGTCAGACGTGTCGAGCAGCTCGTAATCCTTCCAATTTTCAGCTTTCCACATTGTTTTTATCCTTGTCGAGCGACTGCTCAAAAATGTTGATTTGTCCCGGCACCGGCGTGCTGTACGGGATGTTCAGGTGGTCGTACGCCAGCTTCGTCGCGCATCGGCCGCGCGGCGTCCGCGACAAAAATCCGATCTGCATCAGGTACGGCTCGTAAACGTCCTCAAGCGTGATCGCTTCTTCGCCAACTGTAGCAGCAAGCGTTTCAAGCCCGACCGGCCCACCGTTGTAAAATGAAATGATAGTTTCAAGCATCTTTCGGTCGATGTTGTCGAGTCCGAGTTCGTCAATTTCTAGCATATTTAACGCGTCGCTCGCGATTTTTTGATTGATTTTGCCATCGCTTTTCACCTGCGAGTAGTCGCGAACACGCTTCAGAAGCCGATTCGCGATTCGCGGCGTCCCGCGTGAACGCGAAGCAAGCTCAAGCGCGCCATCCTCGTCGATTTCGACGTCGAGAATAGACGCAGAGCGGCGGATTATCGTCGCCAGCTCCTCGATGCTGTACATTTCGAGCTTCAGAAGGACGCCGAATCGGTCGCGGAGCGGCTTCGACAATTGTCCGGCACGTGTCGTCGCGCCGATCAGCGTGAAATGCGGCAGCGCGAGGTGAATCGACTGTGCCGATGGCCCCTTTCCGATCACAAAATCGACCGCGTAATCCTCCATCGCCGGATAAAGAATCTCCTCAATCTGCCTCGGAAGTCTGTGAATTTCATCAATAAACAGTACATCTTTCTCGTTCAGATTAGTCAGAATGGCAACGAGATCGCCTTTTTTCTCAATCGCGGGGCCGGATGTTACACGAATATTAACGCCAAGCTCGTTGGCAATGATCTGCGAAAGCGTCGTTTTTCCGAGGCCGGGCGGGCCGTAGAGGAGGACGTGATCGAGCGTTTCGTCGCGCAGCTTCGCCGCGTCGATGTAGATTTTCATGCTCTCCTTCGCCTTCGTCTGGCCGATGTAATCAGTCAGACTCGACGGACGCAGATTCTTATCAGATTCGACATCTTCCAGTGATATTTCGGGGCTGACTATCCGATCGTCGAAATCAAATTCGTCAGGACGCATAGCATTTCTCCTTTCTTCAGAGAGTCATTGTTCATTTCATCAGTCGTTTAAGCGCGGAAGTTATCATCTCTTCGAGCGTCATCGACGCGTGATCGATGCCCGAAAGCGCGTCGTTAGCCTCGGCTTTCGAGTAGCCGAGGACGAGAAGCGCGTTGACCGCGTCCGAAAGTTTTCCGGGCGAACTAGCTCCGATTGACGAAGCCGGGATCGGCGCGTCGCCGTATTCTTTGGCAAGTTTTTCCTGAAGCTCCAGAATTATCCGCTCCGCGCCCTTCTTGCCGAGTCCTTTTGCCTTCGAAAGCGTCTTCGCGTCGCCCGAAATGACAGCGGCGGCGAACTGCTCGGGCGTCAAAAATGACAAAACTGAAATCGCGACCTTCGGGCCGACGCCCGAAACGCCGATCAACTGCAAAAACGCGGTCTTTTCCTGCGTCGTCGCGAAGCCGAAAAGCTCCATCGCGTCCTCGCGCACCGCGAGATAAGTGTAGAGTTTGATATTTTTACCGATTTTCGACGCGATCGACGCAATCGTCGTCTCGCTGACCGTCAGTTGGTACCCGACCCCGCCGCAATCGACGACCGCCATATGCGCCTCGATCAGGCAGAGTTCGCCGTTAACATGATAATACATTGTGTCTCTCCTGTGTATTTTATATGTACGCTATTGCCGATTATTGTAAAATCTCCGTACGGCAGAACGTGAACAATTCGCGTGGCAAATCGCGATCGCGAGCGCGTCGCAGGTGTCGTCGAGTTTTGGCGTCGTTTCGAGCCGCAAAATCAGCGAAACCATGTGCATGACCTGCTTTTTCAGGGCTTTTCCGTAGCCGACGACCGACTGCTTGACCTGAAGCGGCGTGTATTCGGCGACGCGCAGGCCGTTCTGCTTCGCGCAGAGCAAAATGACGCCGCGTGCCTCGGCGACCGGCACCATCGTCGTGTGATTCGTGTTGAAAAACAGCTCCTCGATCGCCATTTCGTCGGGGTGGAACATCCGGATGAGGTCGCTCAGCTGGTCGTAAATCATTTCGAGCCGCGCCTCGACGTCGGTGTGCGCCGGCGTCTGAATCGACCCGTGCGCGAGCGTCGTGAAGCGCGAATTCCTGAATTCGATGACCCCGTAGCCGACAATCGCGATGCCGGGGTCGATGCCGATGATAATCATTTATCCTACCTTAATTATATAATATATAATTATAGCATATTTTCCGCGATTTGTCAACCCTTAGCGACATACGTTCAAAATAAATTGACAAAGTCCGGGAAGGGACGTCAGTCCATTTCCGGACTTTTTGTACCATTGTCCAATTTTGCGATTTTTGTTCACTATTTGCAAACTATCGTCCGATCAGTCCTTACAGTCGTACCAGCTTCCGCCGATCGCGGCCGAGACCGTGAGCGGAAGCGAGAGCTTCACGCAGGACTCCATTTCGCGCACGAGGAGGTCGCGGACGGCCTCGGCGACGCCCGAATCGGCCTCGACGATCAGCTCGTCGTGAACCTGCAAAATCAGCTTCGCGTCAAGTTTACTTTCGTCGAGCGCGCGCGCGACATTGATCATCGCGAGCTTGATTATGTCGGCCGCCGACCCTTGAATCGGGCTGTTCATCGCGACTCTCTCGCCGAACGACTGGAGCGTTTTCTTAGATGAAGAAAGCTCCGGAATGTACCTTCTGCGGCCGAACATCGTCGTTACAAAACCGTCCTCGTGCGCCTTCGCGACTACATTTTTCAGGTATTCGCCGACCTTCGGGTACTTCGCGAGATAGGCCTCGATATAGGCCGCCGCCTGCTTTTTCGAGACGCCGATGTCCTGCGCCAGCGAGTAGTCCGAGATGCCGTAGACGATGCCAAAATTGACCGCTTTGGCGCGTTTGCGCATCTCGCTCGTGACCGCCTCAAGCGGGACGCCGAACGCCTGCGACGCCGTCACCGCGTGGATGTCGACGCCGTTCCGGAAGGCGTCGAGCATTGTTTCGTCGCCCGAAATATGTGCCAGAATCCGGAGTTCGATCTGCGAATAATCGGCATCGATCAGCACCCTTCCCGGCGCGGAAGGCACAAAGAATTTTCTCATTTCGCGGCCAAGCTCGGTTCTGACCGGGATGTTCTGCAAATTCGGCTCGGTGGACGAAAGTCGTCCGGTCGCCGTGACCGTCTGGTTGAAACTCGTGTGAATGACGCCGTTTTCGTCGGCCGCTTTGGCGAGTCCGTCGCCGTAAGTCGACTTCAGTTTGGTCAGCTGACGGAACTCCAGAATGTCGCTGACGATCGGCGCGAAGGGCGCGAGCTTCTCTAAAACCTCGGCTCCGGTCGAATATCCGCGCTGATTTTTCTTTCCAGAAGGCAAACCTAACTTATCAAAAAGCACATCGCTGAGCTGCTTCGGAGAGTTGATATTGAACTCCTCCCCGGCGTAAAAATAGATGCGCTCGCGAAGCTCTTCGGCCTGAACAGCCAGCTTGTCAGCGAACTTTTCGAGCCCGACGAGGTCGACCTTGAAGCCGGTTTTCTCCATGTCGCACAGCACTTTGGCAAGCGGAATTTCAATATTGGAAAGCAAACTTTCCTGTCTGCGCTCGGCGATCACTTTGTCCATCGCCTCTTCGAGCCGGAAAATCTCAGCGGCGTTCAGCGGCTTGTCGGACGACTTGCCGACGCCGAGATATTTCGTCATCAGCCGCTCGGGTGAGTCGCCGCTTTCAGTCGGATCGAGGACGTAAGCCGTCAGCATCGCGTCGGACGAAAAAGTGGACTTTTTTTCGATTCCGGATTTTTCCATTTTGTGGTAAATCGCTTTTGAATTATATACTATTGTCCTATATCCGTGTTCGAAGAGCGAATCAATCACTCTTCCCGCGTCCGAAATGTCAACCGAAATTATCGTCTTTCCGTCAAACGAAAGCGAAAAATCTTTGTCATAGCACAGCGCACATATTTTCGTCTGCATTTCGACTATTTTTGTCAATATCGTCTCTGTTCCCATCGAAATCTGCTCAAATTCTACGCCTGTCTGCGCCGTGATTTCCTCAAGGCCGAGCCGTTTTATAAGCCCGCTGAATTCCAGCTCGCGGAAGATTTCGAGCAGCTCTGGCCGCATGATTTCGCAGGCCGGAAGGTCGTCGAGCGCGAACCCGATCGGCGCGTTTTTGTCGATCGTAGCGAGCTTTTTCGACATATACGCCGAGTCGCGGCCGTTTTCGAGCTTCGTCCGGACGCTGCGGCTGATGCTCTTCGTCTCGGGCGCGTTTTCGTCGAGCGAGTTGTAGAGTTTATCGAGCGAATCGAATTCCGAGATCAGCTTCAGCGCGGTTTTTTCGCCGATTCCCGCGACGCCGGGGATGTTGTCCGAGCTGTCACCCATCAAAGCCTTTACGTCGACAAACTGTTCAGGCCCGACACCGTACTGCTCCACAAACTTTTCGCGGTCGAAATTCAGCGTGTCGGAGTTGGTCGCCAAGAGAATAGTTGCGTTTTTGCTGATCAGCTGAAGCGAGTCGCGGTCACCGGTCAGAATGTACGCCTGCCACTCTTCCCCGCTCCCGTCGGCCATCCCGGCGATCGTTCCGAGAATGTCGTCGGCCTCCCAGCCTTCGAGCGTCACGACCCGCGAACCTAGGTATTCAGCCACTTTTTTGGCATACGGCAGCTGCGCGGCAAGTTCTTCGGGCATCGGTTTCCGGGTCGCTTTATAACCGTCGTAGAACTTGTGGCGGAAGGTCGGAGCCTTCAGATCGAAGGCCGTGACCATCGCGTCGGGCTTCAGTGCCTCGATGTGCTTCCAGAGAATAGTTACCATTCCGTAGACCGCGTTCGTGAAGAGTCCGGTCGCCGTTGTGAGCGGCCGGATACCGTAATACGCGCGGTTCAGAATGCTGTTTCCGTCGATCGCGAGGATTTTTTTCATTGTTTTTTCTCCTTTGAATTCGATTTTTCTGTTTTAATTATAACTCAAAATTCCGGTTTCGTCAACAGATTTCGATGAGTTTGAAATAGATTAACTCTTTGTTAATCTGACGTTCACGATTATCGATTGCGTATTTAATATTTGTATGATATAATATCTCTTATCGAAATGGCGCGAAAGGCGGTGAAGCTGATGGCTCAGGCTCCCGAGAAAATCCCGGACAAATCCGCGGACAATTTTCATAGGTCGAAAAGTCCAGATACAAATGAATACTTTACGGGCATAGCGAAACGCTTCCGTTTCGCGAAATACGTCACTTTTCTCCTGCTGATCGTCTTTCTGCTGTCGACCGTCGCCTTTAACCGCAGCGAAATCACGGTCGAGAATCTGCAATATCTGATGAAATTCGTCAGTTTCACCAATACCGAGACGACGATTTCGGCCCCAAAAATCAATTATTCCTCGGGCGATAAAATCCGGCTCGAACTTTTTCTGGGCGATTTGTGCTACCTTTCGCCGAACGGCTACTACCTCTACGACTCGCGGGGAAACACAATCATGACCGAGTCGATCAAGTATAACGACCCGATTCTTCGTGTCTCAAACAAATTTGCGTTCTGCTACGACCTCTTCGGCAGCTCGTTTTCGGTCTACAACACGTTTTCGAAGCTGACGTCAGGCACGACCGACTATTCGATCACCGACGGCGATATTTCGGACACGGGCAGCTTCGCGATCGCGACCTCGACGCGCGAATATCGTACAGCTGTCGAAGTTTACGATTCTAACTTCAAACTGACGACGCGCATCCTCCGCGAGAATTATCTTACGGACGTAAAACTCAGCTCGGACGGCAAGGAAATCGCGATCATGACGACCGGAAGCGAAAACGGCAATTATTTTACAAATATAGATCTGATTACAATCGGTCACGACACAGTTCGCAAGTCGGCGACCTTCTCAGGAATCGGCTATTCGCTCGACTACATGGACGGCGGATTTTCAGTAATAACCGACGATTCCACAAAATATTTTGACTCAGATTTGTCGCTTCTGACGAGTAACAAGCATCAATCGACGCTCGTCATGGCCGACTGCTCGAAAAAATACCTGACGCAGGTCTACAACAGTGGAATAATCGGAAACAGCTACCGCCTGCTCATCACCGACCCGACCGGAAAAACCGTCTACGACGGCGAATTCGACGGCAAGCTTGCCGACATTTCGCACGACGAAACCGGCGATTACATTTTCGTTCTGGCTGGCGGAAACGTCACGCGGGTAAACCTTTTGAACAAAAAAATCGGCACGGTCGAAGCAAATTCTGATGGTTTTGCGCTATTGCCGATCGACGCGGATTCGTTCCTTCTCGCAATGAACAACTACGCGCTGACCTTCACGCCCAAAGATTTCAACGAAAATTATTTTTACACGGAGGCGCGTAATGAGTCTGTTTCTTGACATTTTGATCATAATTGTCGTGATTGCCGCGATTTATTCGGGCATTTCGCGCGGTTTTGTTAAGTCCGTTATGGGCTTCGTCTCGCTGATCCTCGCGGTCATCGCGGCGTTCGTCTTCACGCCGAAGGTCGCGGGCATCTATGAGGAAAATTTCGTCGGCGGCTGGGTCGACGGCATCGTCGAAACCTCGCTTACCGACCTCGTCACGGCGGGCGGCCAGCGGATCGAATTTTCAAAGATTCTCGAGGATCGGCCCGACGCGCTCGAAGCAATCGCGTCGCGATTCGGCATTGATCTCGACGAAATTTCTTCCTATTATCTGGAATTCCAGCCTGAGGATGACAATACAGCCATAAAAAGTCTCTCGGAACACATCGCTTCCCCGACCTCAAAGGCGGTCAGCGAGGTTCTCGCGGCGATTTCGGTCTTCTTCGGCGCACTGATTTTGTTAAAGCTCATAACTTTCCTGCTCGACCTGATCTGCCGCCTCCCGGTACTTTCAACGCTGAACAGATTTCTCGGATTTCTCTTCGGCGTCGCGAGCGCGGCGGTCGGTTCGCTGGTCATCGCAAACCTCTCGGTCGGCCTGATCAAAGCTCTCAACGCCGTCAAACCCGAAATTTTCAACCAATCGGTCATCGACGGCTCGGTCATTGTCAAGTTCTTTTACGAGCAGGCAATGATAATATTTAAGTAACCATCCACAAAAGGAGTGAATATTCTACATGGAAATGTGTGCAAGGTGCCACAAACGAGTGGCGGTTGTCTATGTGACAAAAATCGAAAACGGTCAGTCAGTGACCGAGGGAATCTGCCTGAAATGCGCGAAAGAGCTGGGCATCAAACCCGTCAACGACATACTCGACAAAATGGGAGTTTCGCCCGAGCAGATCGACGAATTGTCTGATCTCCCGCTCGACTCGATGCCGGCCCCCGAAATAATCCCGAACATGAGTCCCGAGCATCTCCAGAAGATCGCCGAGGAGGAAAATAACAAAAATGTCGATGATAATGATCCGAATCAGAGCAAAACGCCGACAATTGACTTTGGAAAAGCCTTCCGCGATATGTCGCAGATGTTCGGACAGGCCACGGCGGGAATGCAGAATCAGACAAAGAAGGCAAATAATGGCAATCTGAAGACAAAATTTCTCAACACCTACTGCCAGAATCTCTGCACGAAGGCCGCCGAGGGCAGACTCGACAACATCGTCGGCCGCGACCGCGAGCTGACGCGCGTCATCCAAATCCTCTGCCGCCGCCAGAAGAACAATCCCTGCCTGATCGGCGAGCCGGGCGTCGGAAAAACCGCGATCGCCGAGGCTCTCGCGCAGAAAATCGTCGCGCACGAGGTCCCCGAAAAGCTGCTCGACAAGCAGATTTACCTCGTCGACCTGACCGCACTCGTCGCCGGAACGCAGTTCCGCGGACAGTTTGAGTCGCGAATTCTTGGTCTCATAAACGAAGTCAAGGAGCAGGGCAACGTCATCCTCGTCATCGACGAAGTCCACAACATTGTCGGCGCGGGCGAGGCCGAAGGCTCGATGAACGCCGCGAACATCCTGAAACCCGCGCTTTCCCGCGGCGAAATTCAGGTCATCGGCGCGACGACGCTCAACGAATACCGCAAGAGCATCGAAAAGGACGCCGCGCTCGAACGCCGCTTCCAGCCGGTAATCGTCGACGAGCCGTCGATCGAGGACGCCGAACAGATTATTCTCGGAATCAAGCATTATTATGAGGATTTCCATCAGGTGAAGATCCCGGACGACATCGCGCGCCGCGCGGTTTCGCTCTCAGAACGCTACATCACCGACCGTTTCCTGCCCGACAAGGCGATCGACCTCATCGACGAGGCGGCTGCGCACGTCGCGCTGACCTCCCCGGTGCTTAAGGAATACAACGAAATCAAGAGCGAACTTGACAAAAATCATTCGGATGCCGACGAGCTTGAGAGCAAATTGCCATCGCAGGACAATAGTTATTACGAAAAGTTGGCCGATCTGAAAACGAATGAAATCAAGCTTCAGGACAAGCTCACAACGCTCGAAGAAGCCAAGTCAAATGTAGAAGTAACCCTCGACGACCTCGCGAAAGTGGTCGAAATCTGGACCGGAGTCCCGGCTACTACAATCAGCGAAAGCGAATTCCTGCGTCTCGACAAGCTCGAAACGCGGATAAAACAGCACATCGTCGGTCAGGACGAGGCGGTTTCGGCCGTCGTCCGCGCGATCAAACGCGGCCGCGCCGGGGTCACGGCAAAGCGCAAGCCGGTTTCGTTCATCTTCGCCGGCCCGACCGGAGTCGGAAAAACCGAACTCGTCAAAACGATCGCCAGCGACCTCTTCAGCTCTCCCGACGCGCTGATCCGTCTCGATATGTCGGAGTACATGGAGAAGCACGCGGTTTCGAAGATCATCGGTTCCCCTCCCGGCTACGTCGGATACGACGAGGCTGGTCAGCTGACCGAAAAGATTCGCCGTCATCCGTACTCGGTTGTGCTTTTCGACGAAATTGAAAAGGCGCATCCCGATGTCATGAACATTCTTTTACAGATTCTTGACGATGGAAAGATCACCGATTCGCACGGAAAAACCGTTAATTTCGAAAACACAATTCTCGTCATGACGACGAACGCCGGATCCTCGACCGGAACCGGGTACGCCGGATTCAATCAGAGCAGTACGACAGCCGCCGAAAACAAGACCGAAAAGGCTCTGGGCGAATTCCTCCGCCCCGAATTCCTCAACAGAATTGACGAAATCATCACATTCCGTTCGCTCGACGAGAAGGATTTTGTCGATATCGCACGAATCATGATGAACGAGCTCGCCGCCGCGCTGGCCGAAAAGTCGATCAAGGTGAAGTTCACCGACGCCGCGCTCGGTTTCATCGCGAAAAAAGCCTTCTCGAAGAAGTACGGCGCGCGCAATCTCCGTCGGTTTATCCAGACAAATGTCGAGGACAAGATCGCCGAGGAAATCATTTCGCACTACGAAAAGAAGCTCGAAGCGATCGGCGTCGACGCGACCGAAACCGAGCTGACCTTCACCTTCATCTGATATGACTGAGAGCTGGTACGACCGTTCGCTCGAACAGATCGAACACCGATTCGAAGCCGACCGCGGCCGGGGTCTGAGCCGCGAAAAAGTCGTCAAACTGCGCAAAAAATACGGCTCAAACACGGTATATCCTACCGAAATCAGCAAATTCTTCGAATATCGAAAGAAAATGAACACCGATTACGCGTCGCTGATCCTGCTGGTCACGGCGGGCGCGATCGCGCTAATGGTGATTCTGAATCACGTCGCGGCGATATTTACATTTGTAAAAGCCCAGCGTGTCCTCGAGGGGATGGAGGCCTATTCCCTGCCGACCGCGAAGGTGCTTCGCGACGGCAAGCTCGCGCTCCTCGATATGCGCGCGCTCGTCCCCGGCGACGTGATTTTCCTCTCGGCGGGCGACATCGTACCGGCCGACTGCCGGATTTTCGCCGCCGACGGCCTTTATATAAATGAAGGAACTTTGACGGGCAACGTCAGTTCGGTGCGAAAGGACCCGAATTTCGCGGTTTTCCGCCCCGGTCTGAAGCCGGGCGAGCAGCTGAACATGGCTTTTGCTACAACTATAGTAACAGCCGGAAACGGCCGCGCGATGGTCGTCGCGACGGGCAGCTCTACAGTTGCCACCGAACACGACCTCAAGCCGATCGTCACGCACGAGAATCTTCGCATTTTGTCGAAGCTCCGCGGCTACTGCAAAACGTGGAGTCTGACGATGCTTCTGATGATTTTTGTCGTCGTTATCGCCGAACTTTTTGTCAAATCAAGCAATAATCTTGTAGATAATAGCATATTTGACGTCGTGATGACCGGACTTTCGCTCGCGGCGGCGTCGATGGCCGAGCTGTTCACTGCGTTCGGATACATAATTATCGGCTGTGGAATTTTCAACGCGATGAAGCGGCGCAAGGACGTCAACGTCGGCGCGCTGATCAAAAACGCCGAAAAACTCGAAGAACTGCGCGAACTCGACTGTCTGATAATCCCCATAGATGGTATGATTACCCAGTCACATTCGCACGCCGAGAAAATTTACATTCCGCGGCGGCTTTTCACGGCGACCGATCGCGATCGGCTCGACAATTTCCGTGGAACGATCCTCAGCGGCGTCATTTCGACCGGAATTTACGGCGCAGGTTTAACGAATCTGAACTCTTCATCACGCAAAATAACGGCCGACGAAGAAGCTCTGATTGAACTCGCGTCCGAGCTAGGGCTCTACAATTCTAATATTGACCGCTCTTACCCGATAATCGAGCACATGGCGGCCGGCGGCGCGTCGAAATTTGAGACGACGCTGACGCTCGACACCGATCGCCGCTACATGGCGGTCTGCCGCGGCGACCCCGAGGAGATCCTGAACGCCTGCGAATACTACTCCGAGCGCGCGGCGATTTACCGGATGTCGAGCGAGGACCGGCTCGAATTTCTCGGCGCGGCGCAGAGTCTTATGCGCGAAAACTACAAAGTTTGCGCACTCGCGACCGGAGTTACTGGCTATAATAACCTGCAAAGGATCGGCGCGATTCAGAGCGACCTGACGCTTGAAGGGTTCATCGCGATTCGCGAACCGCTCCAGCCGGGCATCGCGCAGACGGTCGCGCGCGCCCGCGCCGCCGGAATCAGCGTGATTCTGACGACCGACCGCTTCACTGAAAGCGACAAATACATCGCGATGTCGGTCGGAATCATCAAGGACGAGCGCGAAATTCTCACCGAGGGTCGGATGCTCTCGATGAGCCGCGATCTTTTGCGCGCGAATCTGCCGTTATACAATATGTATTGCGGAATTTCGGCGCGCGATCTCGCCGAAATCGTCGGAATGATGCGTGCGGACGGCAAAAAAGTCGGATTGTTAGCGGGCGGAATCAACGGTGCGCTGCTTCTCAAACGCGCGGACGTCGGTTTCGCGCAGGCCGTGACGATTTCGCCGAAGGCCAGCCGCTCGGGAATCGACATAAAATCGCGCCAGACGCCCGCGTATTCGCGGATTGTCGGCGCGCACGGCAAAACTTTCGACTCCGAAGCGCTCAAATTCATCTCGGACGTCGTCGTTTCGGACGCGGACGAGCGCGGCGACGGCGGATTTTCGGCGGTTATTTCGGCTCTCGAATATTCGCGTTCGATCTACAAAGGCCTTCTGCGGGTCGTCCGTTATCTCGTAACCACGCAGTTTGCACGAATTTTTCTGGCCTTAGGCGCGATTTTTGTCGGAATGGAGACTTTGAATCCGGTTCAGCTCTGCTACGGCGGACTGATTCTCGACTTCGCGGCGGTCATCTGCGCCGCGTTCTCGAAGCCGCCGCACGACGCGCTGACGATTCACGACGACGCTGAAAAGGCTCTCGACAAATTCCTGACGGTCAACATCCGCCCGATTCTCTTCGCTTTGTTCGAAGCGGTAACAATTCTGTCGCTTCCGACTTTTGTGAAACTTTTCGGATATGTGTTAAATCCGAGCGAATATATGTCAATATGTTTCATCAGTTTCACAATCTGCCAGCTGATAAATCTGACCGAATACGCGAGCGATAAATCGATTTTCGCGGCGAATCTGCGCCTGAACATCATTTACGCGCTCTTCATTCTGGTACTCGTCGGAACGATCGCGGCCGCGCTGCTCTTCCCCGCGTTCGGCGCAATTCTCGGTGTCACCCGGCTTAGCCTGATTCCGTCAATCTGCTGTGGAATCATCCCCACATTGACACTCGGACTGCATGAATTGTACAAGCTCATCACAAAGAAAAAATGATATATCAACACACATTCGCGCCGATTTTCGACGAAAATTCGAAGATTCTGATCCTCGGAAGCTTTCCGTCGGTCAAATCCCGCGAGGAAGGCTTCTATTACGGTCATCCGCGAAACCGATTCTGGCAGGTTTTATCAGCGATATTCACAGAATCTCCACCGGAAAATGTCGCGGAGAAACAAAATCTGCTGTTAAATCACAATATCGCGCTGTGGGACGTCTGTTCATCGTGTGAAGTTTCCGGTTCATCCGACAGTTCGATCCGCGAAGTGACACCGAATGATCTTTCGGTGATTCTGAACGCCGCGAAAATCGAGCGAATTTTCACTAATGGCCGCACAGCCGACTCACTTTATCGCAAATTTTGCGAGAAAAGTTTCGATATTCCGGCGGTCTGCCTGCCTTCGACAAGCCCCGCGAACGCTTCATGGTCAACTCAAAAACTAATTTCCGAATGGAAAATCATTTCAGAGAGGTGAAAATATGATCAGCATCAAGTCCTTTACAGCTGACGAAGTTAACATTCAGAACGAGGAAATCAGGAACCTCAAAAGTGTTAAGTTCTACAGCCCCAAAACTGAGCCCTTCCGCATCTACGGGCTCTGTGACCCGCTTAGCGACGAGCCTTACCACCGTATTCCGACAGATGTCGCGAAAGCGACCAGCGACGGCGTCGCCGGGCTCAATTATCAGACCGCCGGCGGCCGTGTGCGGTTCGTTACTACATCGAACTATATCGCGATCAAGGTTCTCAACTCCGCTCCGAGCATAAATATGGTCAATATGTGTATGATTGGCTCATCGAGTTTTGACGTATATGTGAACAGAAGTGGACGTGACACCTTCGCGACCGTCCTTAAAGTCCCCGGAAATTACCGCGACACCTTCGAAGCCTCTGCTAACCTCCCGTCCGGACGCAAGGAAATCACGCTGAATTTCCCGCTTTACTGCGGCGTGCGCGATTTCTGGATCGGCCTCGACTCCGAATCGACGCTCGAACGCCGCGACGACTACCGCTACGAAAAGCCGGTCCTCTTCTACGGCAGCTCGATCACGCAGGGCGGCTGCGCGTCGCGCCCCGGTATGGCCTACGAAGCTCTGATTTCGCGCCGATTTGACACAAATTATCTTAATCTGGGATTTTCTGGCAGCGCGCGCGGCGAGGACGCGATCGTGAATTACATGGCGTCGCTCGATTTTTCGGTTTTCGTCTGCGATTACGACCACAACGCGCCGAATGTTGAACATCTGAATAATACGCATGAGAAACTCTACAAGGCGATAAGAGCTGCTCATCCCGACGTCCCGGTGATTTTCGTCGGCAAACCCGACTGCAATCCGCTCGACAATGACGTCGCGAACCGCCGCGACGTGATCTACACGACCTACCACAACGCGAAAACGCGCGGTGAAAAGGTTATTTTCATCGACGGTTATTCGCTTTTCGCGGGCGAGCTGCGCGAAGAATGCACGGTCGACGGCTGCCACCCGAACGATCTCGGAATGTCGCGCATGGCCGACGTGATCGGAAAGGCCGTCGATTTCGCGCTCGCTTGGTAATTTCACGAAATTTTAATATTACGAGGTGAATTCTATTATGGATATTTCCGAAATTATTTCCAACGCAAAAGAAAAAAAGGGGCTCACCGCCGAGTCCGCGCTGGAGCTCTTTGATTCCGGCGAAGATCTTTCGTTCGCCGAAAGAATCCGCCGCTCGGCCTTCTCGTCGGCGACGACGATTTCGGTCGGCCTCGACTACGCGCCCGAAAACACGCTTGCCGGACTGAAGCTCCGCGCGGGAGATCTCGCGGCAATCGGCCATCGGCGCGTCTTGCTGAAAATTGATGATCCCGGCGACCACGACCTCGTCGAGGCGATCGATTCGCTCCTTTCGATCGAGCGCAAGCGCGACGACATCCGTCGGGTCGATCTGAAGCTCGCGCTCGGCAATGACCGCTCCGACAAAAATGACGAGGACGAGAAAATTCTCGCCGCGCTGAAGAATTCCGACGTCGCGTCGGTAATTCTCCCGGCCGACGCTGACTCGCCGCTTCTCGCGAAGTCGATCGGAATCCCCGACATCGGACTTTACGCGAACTTTACAGCTGACGAATGTCTGATCCAGCTCGAATCGCTCCTCCGCCGCGCCGACGAGATTTCGCCACGAATTGTCTATATCGCACACGAAGACGCGCTTCCGCCCGAGATTTTTCTACGAATCTGCCAGATTATCCGTGTAGCGAAACCCGAAACTTCGATCATGATCGACTTCTCCGGCGACTTCTCGGATCTCGATCTCGTGAAATACGTCAACTCGTTCTGCCTCGTATCCGACGAAAAGCTCGATAAGTTCGTTAATAAAATGATTCGCGGCGGTCAGCTTCCGAGTTTCTGCGCGGCCTGCAAGCTGGAAGATCGCACAGGCGAAACCTTCCTCGCGGATTGCAAATCAGGCAAGATGCACAACTGCTGCTACCTGAACGCGCTGATTTCGCTCAAGGAATACCTCTCGGATTTCGGCTCGCAGGACTCGCGGATCGTCGGAACCGACATGATCCTCCGCGAGCTCTACAGCATCAAAAACGATGAAATCCGCAAAATCATGGTCAAAACGATGAAGGAAATTCACTCGGGCGAGCGCGGTTCGCGCGTCTGATCGCTGATCCGTACGCGAATTTTGTCTACTTGCTGAATATTAAAAATGCAGGAATCCATTCGGATTCCTGCATTTTTTTCTTTTCAGTCGTCAACCTCGGTGCGGTTCCAGCCGGCAGTCTCGAAGGTGTTGAAGTCTCCGAGCTTGCGGAGCAGCGCGGCGACCTCGGTCCGCGGCGCGTATTTGTAGTTTCCGGTCTGCCAGATGAAGTTCGAGAAGCGCGGAAGCTCGGGTATGTAGCCCGGCAGATGATGCCATGTCGTCAGCATCACGCCCATCGCGCCGTTCGCGCGCGCCGATTCGCAGAGTCCGCGGACATTTTTCGGCGAATCCCACGGACAGCACAGCACATCGAAGCCTTTCTTTATGAAGAATGGCGTACTTGGGTTGACATCCGTCGAGTAATCGTACTGCCAGTCGGCGATGACGATCCGTTTGTCGAGGAGATCGACCGCCGGGGTCGTGTCTCCCGCCGGAACTCCGCAGGGGTTGCAGACGACGATCGGCTCCTTGAAGTCCGGGTCGCAGTCGCTCCGCTTGAGCAGCTGGTCGTGCCAGATGATCGCTCTCCGACCGGATTTTGCAAGATCGTCCTGAATTCCATTCAGATATTCGGCCAGCAGCTCGTGCGGTTGATATTTTCTGCACTCATTGCAGGTCGCGAAGGAGTACGCCTCGTCGCAGCCGAGATGGAAATACCCGCCCTTGCCGCAAAGGTCGATCAGCTCGCCGCGAAGCTCCGAAAGCAGCTTCCGCGACTCGGGATTCGTCACGCACCACGTCCAGCCGTCCGGCTCGAACAGCATCTGAAGCCGCGGATTCTGGTTCAGCACCGTGTGACGCCCCATGCAGGCGCGCGACTGCGTCGCGTGGCCGAGATGATTCAGCATCGGAATCACTTCCATGCCATAACCGTTAGCGAGTCGAACGAGCGGCTTGATCTGCTCCTTCGTGAACGCGCGATCCCACGAAAGCGACGGGCTGATGTCGTATTTCAGCATCCCCCAGAACTCCAGCACGACGTGCGTAAAGCCAAGGAATCCGGCGTACGCGATCGCTTTTTCGATCGTTTCGAGCTTGCTCTCGGGGAAAACGCAGAGGTGGATCATCCTGATCTTCAGCGACGGGTCACCGGTCAGCTCGGTCGCCGGAACGCAGAGCGATTCCATGCCCTCGGACAGGTCGAGCGGGATGATCAGCTGCGCGAGCATCGAAATTCCGTCGACGAGAGCCTTTTCGCTGACCGCGCCGACGATCGCCGCGCGCGAATCGACTTTGATCCGGTAATAGTTGCCGGGCTGAATCGAATTCGGGATCCCGGCCGTCTTTTCGGGCAGGTAGAACATCGCGAAATGACCCTGTCCGGTCGTGATCACTTCGAGCTTTGACGCCGTGAAAGTGAAGCGGTGCCAGAGCTTTTTCACATTTTCAATGACGGCGAGCGACGTATTTTTGGGCAAAACGACACGTACGGACGCTCCGAAATGGAACGGCTCGCCCGGCTTCGCTTCAAGCGTCTTCGGCGTCGGATAAAGTTGAGTCAGATACATAAAATCCCTCCAGATGTGGTTTTGTATATTATACCACATCCGAAGGGATTTTTCAAGTGTTATTTGAGATTTTTATGGAAACTTTTGAATAAATGTTTCCGGTCACATCAGTTCTTCGACGATCTTCGGAACCGACGCGAGTGCCTCGTCGAGCTTCGACTCGTCAGCCGCGCCCGCCATCGCGCTGTCAGGACGTCCGCCGCCCTTGCCGCCGCAGATCTTCGCGACCGCGCCGACGATCTTTCCGGCCATCGCGCCCGCCTTGACCGCGTCTTTTCCGCAGCCGCAGATGATGTTCAGCTTGCCTTCGCACTTTGTCGAAATAACCGCGATGATCGAGTGATCGTGCGACTTGAGGTCGTCGATGACGCCGCGCGCCGCGTCGGGAGTCATTCCGTCGGTCTTCGCGGTGACGACCGTCACGCTTCCGACCTTGACCGCGCTGTTCATGATGCCCGCGGTCGCGTTCGCCGCGATTTTCGCGTTGAGATTTTCGATCTCGTGCTTGGCGTTCTTAAGCTCCTCGGTCAGCTGAGCCGACTTCTTGACGATCTCGCCGGGCGCGCATTTAAGCTCGCGCGCGGTCTCGGAAATCAGCGTCTCGCTGCCGTGCATATGCGCGAGAACCTCAAATCCGGTGATCGCCTCGATACGGCGGACGCCCGCCGCGACCGACGACTCGGAAATTATCTTGAAGAGGCCGATTTTCGCGGTGTTGTCGACGTGCGTTCCGCCGCAAAGCTCGGTCGAGAAGACGCCAATCTTGACCATGCGGACGACGTCGCCGTATTTTTCGCCGAAAAGTGCCATCGCGCCGTCTTTTTTCGCCGTTTCGATGTCGGTTTCGACCGTGACGACCGGCTCTCCGATCAGAATGTTCGCGTTGACAAGCCGCTCGACCTTTTCAAGCTCGGACGGGGTGAGCGCGGCGAAATGCGTGAAGTCGAAGCGGCAGCGCGTGTCGTCGACGTAGGATCCGGCCTGCTCGACGTGCTTTCCGAGGATTGCACGGAGCGCGGCCTGAAGGAGGTGCGCCGCCGAGTGGTTGCGCATGATCGCCGTTCTGCGGACGTCGTTGACCTCGGCGCGGACAATGTCGCCGACCTTGACGTCGCCGTTCACGAGCGTGCAGAAGTGGAGGTAAACGCCGTCGGTCTTCTTCGTGTCGGTGACGCTGATCATCGTGTCGTGATCGTAGATCGTTCCGGTGTCGCCGACCTGACCGCCTCCCTCGCCGTAGAAGGGCGTTTTGTCGAGGACGAGCGTGAAATCGCCCTCGGTCACGCTGTCGACCGACTCGTCGTCGACGATTATCGCGAGAACCTTCGCGTCATTTGTAGTAGTATTGCCGTATCCGGTGAAAACCGTCTTCGGAAGCTCGGCGAGGAGGGTCTTGTTCGTGTCCGACCAGCCAGAAATGTTGGCGCGGGCAGCGCGGGCGCGTGCCTTCTGCGCGTCCATGAGCTTCTTGAAGGTCTCCTCGTCGATGTCAAGCCGCTTTTCGGCGAGAATTTCGCGCGTGAGGTCGATCGGGAAGCCGAACGTGTCGTAGAGCTTGAAGACTTCATCGCCCGAAATCGTGCCGATTCCGTCGGCGAGCGCGCGTTTTGTGAGATTCGTCAGGATCGAGAGTCCGGCGTCGATCGTCGCGTCGAACCGCTCCTCCTCCATCGAGAGGACCTTGAGAACGTAATCGTGCTTTTCGACAAGCTCGGGGTACGCGCCCTTGTTCTGATCCATCGCGACCTCGCAGAGTTCGACGAGGAACGGACGGTTGATTCCGAGCAGCTTTCCGTGTCTGAGCGCGCGGCGGATGATGCGGCGGAGGACGTATCCCCTGCCCTCGTTCGACGGGATGACGCCGTCGGCGATCATGAACATCGCGGATTTGATGTGGTCGGTGCAGACGCGGATCGAAATGTCGTCATTCTTGTCCACGTCGTAGGCCTTTCCGGCGATTTCGCAGACCTTGTCGAGGATCGCGCGGTTGGTGTCGACAAGGAACATATTGTCGACGCCCTGCATGACGCAGGCGAGACGCTCAAGGCCCATGCCGGTGTCGATGTTTTTCTGGATGAGTTCGGTGTAATTGCCGTTTCCGTCGTTGTTGAACTGCGAGAAGACGTTGTTCCAGATCTCCATGTAGCGGTCGCAGTCGCAGCCCGGCTTGCAGTCAGGCGAGCCGCAGCCGTACTTTTCGCCGCGGTCGAAGTAGATCTCGGAGCAGGGGCCGCAGGGACCCGAGCCGTGCTCCCAGAAGTTGTCCTCCTTGCCGAGACGGACGA